>CAYOJM010000124.1:0-3001 GCA_964404295.1 uncultured Sedimenticola sp.
GCCCCGGAAAGGCGTTTTGGGTGGATGGAAAGAACTATGATGAAGACGGCAAGGTCTGGCAGGAGGTGTCGAAACGCAAGAACAACGCCCCCGAGCCGGGGCGATGGCGGGTGGAGGTCACGCCACCGGAGCCGCGCGAGCACGACCGTTTTCTCATGGTCCTGATCCCGGGAAAACGGGAATCCCCCTTGAAAATCCAGTCGATCGAAGAAAAAGACGCCATCGGCGCCCGTATCCTGGGGCCTGAGCGCAGCATGGAGCTCCGTTTTCCAGACGATCGGGAGGGCGTGATCGTCCAGGTGAACGATATCCAAAACACGCGCACCCTGGATCTCACGCTGCCGCGAAAACCGCTGCTGAAACCGCCGGGGTTCTGGGCGCACTTCGTGGCGTGGCTCCGAAAATGAGGCATCCACTCCATACGCTGGGGCTATGGCTCCTTTTGCTGTCCACGGCCACGGCCGGCACCGGCCCGGAAACCACGCTCCTGGTGGTCAATGCGGAGTCACCCCTCTCGCTGACCGTGGCCAACCACTGGATGGCGTCACGCCCCATTCCTCAGAACCATGTGGTCTGGCTGTCCGACATCCCCACTTTGGACACCCTCACCATGGCGCAATTCCGAGAACGGATTCTCGAACCCATCCAACGCTTCATGGAAAGCGAGGGGCTCGATGAAGAGATCGACACCATCGTCTATTCGGCCGACTTTCCTTTCGCGGTGGCGCTGCGCCAGGAGTTGAAAAAGCACGGCATAAAAAACGACCCTTATATCGGTTCGGCGGCCTCCTTGACGGGGCTTACCTATTTCATGAACCAAGTGTTGGACGGCGAAATCGGTTATGTCACCACACTGGCGAATGGTTATTTCCGGCGGCCGGTCTATCCTCCGCCCAAAGCCCCCTCGGCGTTGACGAAAAAAGCCAAGGAAAGGAAAAAACGAGCGCGCAAGGCGCTCAATGAAGGCGACTTCGCCGAAGCCTACGAACTGCTCAAGGAGGTGGTCGAAAACCACGCCGCCGACGCCCAGGTTCGGGTATCGATGGCGAGGATCCTTGCCCAGTTGGGCCGGCGGGAAGCGGCCTTGCAACAACTGGAAGCGGCCTACCGCCTGGGCTGGGACAACAGCCTGAAATTGCGCAACGACAAGTGGCTGGCTCCATTGAGGAAAACGGAAGGCTTCCAAGCCTTGATACGAAAAATGGAACGCCCCCGCGTCCGTTTCGAGCCTCCGCAGGGCTTTCGCGCTCAACGCCATTGGTCCCGAACCTTCGCTCCCGGCCAACGGGGCGATCGGGACCGCTACCGCCTGAGCGCCATGCTCGCTTATACCGGCCAGCGCGGCAACGCCTTGCCCGAAATCGCACGCTATCTCGACCGCTCCCGCCGCAGCGACGGCAGCCATCCACGAGGCACCGTCTATCTCATGGAGAACCACGACATCAGAACGGAAACCCGTCAACCGTGGTTCGACGAGACCTGCGACCTACTGCGAAAGATCGGCCACCGATGTGAAATCCTCACCCGCGGCCGGGACGGCGAGGACGGCATCATCCCCAAAAAACGCCGGGACATCATCGGACTGGTGGCCGGCACCCGCACCTTCAACTGGAAAAAATCCGGCAGCCGGCTGCTTCCCGGCGCATTCGCAGACGCTTTCACCAGTTATGCCGGCGACTTCGACAACGCCTCCCAGACCAAGCTCACCGAGTTCCTGCGACAAGGCGCATCGGGCTCCAGCGGCGCCGTGGTGGAGCCCTACAGCTTCGCGGAGAAGTTTCCCTTGCCCTTGCTCCACTACTACTACGCGCTGGGCTACAGCCTGGCCGAGTCCTGGTACATGGCCGTGGCCTCGCCTTACCAAAACATCCTGGTGGGAGACCCTCTCACCCAACCTTTCCTCGAACCCGTGGAACTTTCCATCCGGAATCCCGCCATTGACCAGCCATGGAAAGGCACCGTGGCGCTGTCCGTAAAAGTCGCCGGCTCCACTGAAACCCGCATCGACCACCTCGAGCTCTGGATCGACGGCCGCCCGGTGGCCCGTGCCGCTCCTGGCTCCACCTTGGAATGGGACACCACCACGGTGGCCGACGGCCACCATCAACTTCACCTGGTCGCAGTCGAAGCCCTCCCGCGTGAGGGACGCCATGTGCGACACCATTGGATCCGCGTGGACAACGACGGCCTGTCGGCCACCTTGACGGCCGACCAGGACACCGCCCCCTATGCCACACCTTTTTTCCTGAACGGCACGGCGCCGGCGGGCAGTCGGATCTCCATCCGGCAGGGCCGGCGTGAGCTGCTCTCGTTCACCACCGACACCTTCGTCTGGGAAACCATCCTGCCCACTTCCCCTTTGGGCATGGGCAAAGTGACCCTCCAGGCGGTGGCCGTCACGCCCGAGGGAAAAGAGATATTCAGCAATCCCTTGACGCTCACCGTCACCCGAGCCCACCTGGAGCGCGCCGGCGCCAACGTCGACCGCCACCAGAAGGGCCTGACGGCCCTCCTCGTCTACAGCGATGATCACGGACGCCTCCACCATGAAAAGCGTGTTCTCTCCGCCCTGGACGGCCGCCTGGGCGACCTACTGAAAAAGAACATGAAGCTGGAACGGATCGCCCTCATCGGCTGGTTTCAGGTGAAACGCAGCGGCTTTCATCAACTCGCCATCCACACCCAGGGCGCCATCGAAGTCCTGGTCGATGGCCGCAGCCACCACAAGACGGCGCCCGAAGACCACTATGGGATGGTCTATCTGCCGCTGTTCCTGGAAAAAGGGTGGCACCGGCTGGAAATCCGCCCCCATCCGCAAGGCGTCGAGCGGCTCAAGGTGGTTTTGTCCGGCGAGTCGATTCCCACCGTGCTGGGCCACGGCCGGATTCGCACTACGGCGGCCGCCGCCGATCATCGACGACAACGAAAATAGCACGATCCACCTACCACGTTTGGCCCCACGGAACCGACCATTCAGCCCAATGAAAATCACCGCCGTCAT
>CAYOJM010000125.1:0-8438 GCA_964404295.1 uncultured Sedimenticola sp.
TTCTCCATCACCGCCTCGTGGATGTGCGGCTGGTCGATGTCGGGATCGTGCTGGGTGGAGAGCACGATGGCGTCGGCGCCCACGATCTTCCCGTCCCGGTAACGCAGGGTCACCTGGCTCTTGGCGTCGGGGCGCAGCCACTTGAGGACGCCGCTCTTGCGCATCTCGGCCTGGCGCTGCACCAGCCGGTGGGCGTAGTGGATGGGGGCCGGCATGAGCACCTCGGTCTCGTTGGTGGCATAGCCGAACATCATGCCCTGGTCGCCGGCGCCCTGCTGCTCCGGCGCCTCGCGGTCCACGCCTTGGGCGATGTCGCCGGACTGCTTGCCGATGAGTGACATCACCGCGCAGGTGGAGCCGTCGAAGCCCACGTCGGAGCTGGTGTAGCCGATGTCGCACACCACCTCGCGCACCAGTTCGTCCAGGTCCACCCAGGCTTCGGTGGTGATCTCGCCGGCGACGATGACGGCGCCGGTCTTGACCAGGGTCTCGCAGGCCACCCGGGCCTTGGGGTCCTCGGCCAGGATGGCGTCGAGCACGGCGTCCGAAATCTGGTCGGCCACCTTGTCGGGGTGGCCCTCGGCCACGGATTCGGAGGTGAAGATGAAGTCGCTCATGAGAAAATCCTTCCACGATATGATCCGGCTTATTCCGGCAGGGCGGGCTTTTTCGGCCGGATACAACGAAAAAACCCGCCTTGCGCAGCAAAGACGGGTTTCAGGCCGGGGCCGGAATCTCGCTTTAGCTGCATTTCTATAGCGCCCGCAATCTGAGATCAAATTGGCGCTGTGGTGGCCATTATTGCCGCTGCCCCGGGGATGTCAACTTTTTCTGAAGGGCCGGCATTGATATATTGCGCTGTTTCACGGAAATCAGGAGGAGAGCATCATGGTATCTCTGCAGACCCCCGTATGTGAGTTCGGCAAGCCCGCGGTGGATTTCGCCCTGCCCGGAGTGGATGGAAAGATCTGGACCCTGGAGGACTGTCGGGGCGAGAAGGGTACCCTGGTCATGTTCATCTGCAACCACTGCCCCTATGTCAAGGCCATTCGCGACCGGCTGGTGCGGGACACCCGGGAATTGCTGGAGTACGGCGTCAAATCGGTGGCCATCATGTCCAACGACCCTTCCCTCTATGAAGAGGATTCGTTCGAAAACATGAAGAAAGTGGCCGAGGAGTATGACTTTCCCTTCCCCTACCTGTTCGACGAGACGCAGGAAGTGGCCAAGGCCTATGGTGCCGTCTGCACCCCCGATTTCTTCGGTTACAACGCCGACCTGGAGCTTCAGTACCGTGGCCGCCTGGACGCCAGCCGCAAAGAAGCCGCGCCTCCCGACGCCCGCCGTGAACTGTTCGAGGCCATGGTGCAAGTGGCCCGCACCGGCAAGGGGCCCGAGGAACAGGTGCCGAGCATGGGGTGTTCCATCAAGTGGAAAGGGGAGGCGGCCTGAGCCGGGCCGTTTCCCTGCCGCCGACCGAATGAAAGGCAGGTCAGTTTATGGGCATATTCAAAACCTAGGGTACTTCCGCATTGCCACCCTTGTTATGCTTTTGCGAGAATGACCAACTGACTTCGATTCGGGGCCTTAGGACGTTTCCCGGCGCCGGCCCGGTCGGGCCGGCGGCAAGGGGTTCGTTTTTCGTCCCGCCGCGCAGCGGCTGGACGTCACGAAAAATTCTTCATTCAAGATTGCAACGTCAAAATTCAAGGAGGGGCTCATGTCCTCGCGTAGAGATCTAGCCAATGCCATCCGTGTGCTCAGCATGGATGCCGTCCAGAAAGCGAATTCCGGCCATCCTGGCGCGCCCATGGGAATGGCGGACATCGCCGAAGTGCTGTGGCGGGACCACCTCAAGCACAACCCCAACAACCCCGGCTGGTACGACCGTGACCGTTTCGTCCTCTCCAACGGCCACGGTTCCATGCTCATCTATTCCCTGCTGCATTTGACCGGCTACGATCTGAGCATCGACGACCTCAAGGCCTTCCGACAACTCCATTCCAAGACGCCGGGGCATCCTGAGTACGGCTACACGCCCGGTGTGGAGACCACCACCGGTCCCTTGGGGCAAGGCATCACCAATGCGGTGGGCATGGCCCTGGCCGAGCGTACGCTGGCCGCCCAGTTCAACCGTCCCGGCCACACCATCGTGGACCACTACACCTGGGTGTTCCTGGGTGACGGCTGCATGATGGAAGGCATCTCCCATGAGGCGTGTTCGCTGGCCGGCGTCTGGGGGTTGGGCAAACTCATCGCGTTCTGGGACGACAACGGCATCTCCATCGACGGTCACACCGAGGGCTGGTTCCGCGACGACACCCCCAAGCGTTTCGAGGCCTACGGCTGGCATGTGATCCGCGACGTGGACGGCCACGATCCCGAAGCCATCGACAAGGCGATCCACGAGGCCAAGTCGGTGAACAACAAGCCCACCCTCATCTGCTGCAAGACCATCATCGGGTATGGCGCGCCCAATTTGTGTGGGTCGCACGACTGCCACGGCGCGCCCCTGGGTGAGGACGAAATCAAGGCCACCCGTGAGAATCTGGGCTGGCCCTATCCGCCCTTCGAGATCCCCGACGAGATCTACAAAGCCTGGGATGCCCGTGAGAAAGGGGCGGCGGCCGAGTCGGAGTGGCAAGCGCGTTTCGACGCCTATCGCAAGGAGTATCCCGAACTGGCGGCGGAGTTCGAGCGGCGCATGAAGGGTGAGCTGCCCGCCGATTGGGAAAAAGTGGCCGACGACTATATCAAGGCGACCGATGAGGCGGCACAAAGCCTGGCCACCCGTAAGGCCTCGCAGAACGCCATCACCGCCTATGCCAAGGCGCTGCCTGAATTTCTCGGCGGTTCGGCCGACCTGACGCCTTCAAACCTCACGGCCTGGCCCGAGGCCAAGACCATCACCGACACCGTGGCCGACGGCAACTACATCTCTTACGGCGTCCGCGAATTCGGCATGTCCGCCATCATGAACGGTGTGGCCCTGCATGGCGGCTTCATTCCGTTCGGCGGCACCTTCCTCATGTTCTCCGAGTACGCCCGCAACGCCCTGCGCATGGCGGCGCTGATGGGGGTCCAGAGCATCTTCGTCTACACCCACGACTCCATCGGCTTGGGAGAGGACGGTCCCACCCACCAGCCCGTGGAGCAGATCGCCACCCTGCGTCTGCTGCCCAACATGCACACTTGGCGCCCGTGCGATGCGGTGGAGACGGCGGTCGCCTGGCGGGCCGCCATCGAGCGCAAAGACGGTCCCACCAGTCTCGTCTTCTCGCGGCAGGGGCTGCCCCACCAGGCGCGTTCCGACGAGCAGCTCTCCCTGATCGCCCATGGTGGATATGTGCTCAAGGATTGCGAGGGCGATCCGGAGGCCATCATCATTGCCACCGGTTCCGAAGTGGCGCTGGCCATGGCCGCGGCAGAGGAGCTGGAGAAAGAAGGCAAGAAGGTGCGCGTGGTCTCCATGCCCTGCACCGAGGTGTTCGATCTGCAAGATCATGAGTATCGGGAATCGGTGTTGCCTTCCCATGTCACCGCTCGGGTGGCGGTGGAAGCAGGGGTTCCCGACATTTGGCACAAGTATGTGGGTCCCCAGGGGCGCATCATCGGCATCGACCGCTTCGGTGAATCGGCGCCGGCCAATGTGCTCTTCCCCCATTTCGGCTTCACCGTCGACCACGTGGTGAGCGCCGTCAAGGGCGTCATCGGCTGAGGTTTCGCGGCCCCGTTCCCGGGACGGGGCCCTTTTTCGAGATCCCTTCGTTCAACTCAACATCCTGGAGTAGAGATTATGACTATCAAGGTTGGCATCAATGGATTCGGCCGCATCGGCCGCATGGTCATGCGCGCTGTCGTCAACGAGTTTCCCGAGGTCGAGGTGGTGGGCATCAATGACCTGTTGGACGCCGATTACCTGGCCTACATGCTGAAATACGACTCCGTCCATGGTCGTTTTCCCAAGGAGATCGCCGTGGAGGACGGCCACTTCGTCATCGACGGCAAGAAGATCCGTCTCACCGCCGAGCGGGATCCTGCCAACCTGAAGTGGGACGAGGTGGGTGCCGAGATCGTCATCGATTGCACCGGCTTCTTCCTCACCAAGGAGGGCGCCCAGAAGCACATCGACGCCGGCGCCAAGAAGGTGGTCATGTCCGCCCCTTCCAAGGACGACACCCCCATGTTCGTCTATGGTGTCAACCAGGACGCCTATGACGGTCAGACCATCGTCTCCGCCGCCTCTTGTACCACCAACTGCCTGGCGCCCGTGGCCAAGGTGTTGCATGACAACTGGGGCATCAAGCGCGGTCTGATGTCCACCGTGCACGCCGCCACCGCCACCCAGAAGACGGTGGACGGCCCCTCCATGAAAGACTGGCGCGGCGGCCGCGGCATCCTGGAGAACATCATTCCCTCCTCCACCGGTGCCGCCAAAGCGGTGGGCAAAGTGTTGCCCGAGCTCAACGGCAAGCTCACGGGCATGGCTTTCCGCGTGCCCACTTCCGATGTCTCCGTGGTCGATCTCACCGCCGAGCTCGAAAAGCCCGCCACTTACGAGGAGATCTGCGCGGCCATGAAGGCCGCTTCCGAGTCCAAGCCTCTGGGTGAGACCCTCTCCTACACCGAAGACAAAGTGGTCTCCACCGATTTCCGCGGTGTGGGCTTCTCCTCCATCTTCGATGCCGGCGCCGGCATCCAGCTGGACGACACCTTCGTCAAAGTGGTGGCTTGGTACGACAACGAGTACGGCTACACCTGCAACATGATGCGTTTCGTGCAGCACGTGGCCAAGAACTGAGGCCCGGGGGCAGGTGGATTGCCCGGCATCGGCTTCGCGGCAGCATCTCTGCTGCCGAGGTTCCCGAAGCCGACACTGGGCAATCCGCTCCCGACCGCGGAGCCGGCCCCTGAAAAAGCAGGGGCCGGCTCCCATATCCGCAGAGCCATTCGCCAAGGCCGCCGCCTTTGCAAATCGTTCTGACAAACTATCGAGCAGGAGACCGCACCATGTCCGTAATCAAGATGACCGATCTCGACCTTTCCGGTAAGCGCGTGCTCATCCGTCAGGATCTCAACGTGCCCATCAAGGACGGCAAGGTCGCCTCCGACAAGCGCATCCGTGCCTCCTTGCCCACCATCGAAAAATGCATCGAGGCCGGCGCCCGGGTGATGCTCATGTCCCATTTGGGTCGGCCCACCGAAGGGGAATACGACGAGCAG
Organism: uncultured Sedimenticola sp.; assembly: GCA_964404295.1. Lineage (GTDB taxonomy): Bacteria > Pseudomonadota > Gammaproteobacteria > Chromatiales > Chromatiaceae > Thiolapillus. The sequence continues at coordinate 5,224 of CAYOJM010000125.1, forward strand.
TTCTCCCTCAAGCCGGTGGCCGACTACCTCTCCGATCTGCTGGGGCAGGAGGTGAAGCTGATCAAAGACTACCTCGACCGGGCGCCCGAACTGGACGAGGGTCAGGTGGTGCTTCTGGAGAACGTTCGATTCAACAAAGGGGAGAAAAAGAACGACGAAGCGCTGGCCAAGAAGTATGCTGCGTTGTGCGACGTTTTCGTGATGGACGCCTTCGGTACCGCCCACCGCGCCCAGGCTTCCACGTACGGTGTCGCGAAGTACGCGCCGGTGGCCTGCGCCGGTCCCCTGCTGGCGGGTGAGCTCGAGGCGCTGGGCAAGGCGCTGCACAATCCCGAGCGGCCCATGGTGGCCATCGTCGGCGGTTCCAAGGTTTCCACCAAGCTCACCGTGCTCGAGAGCCTTTCGAAGATCGTGGACCAGCTCATTCCGGGGGGCGGTATCGCCAACACCTTCATCGCCGCGGCGGGCTACAGTGTGGGCAAGTCGCTCTATGAGCCCGATCTGGTGGACGAGGCCAAGCGGCTGATGGAGGCGGCCAAGGCCAAGGGGGGCGAGATCCCGGTGCCCACCGACGTGGTCGTGGCCAAGGAGTTCTCCGAGAACGCCGAGGCCACCGTCAAGAAGGTGGATGAAGTGGCCGACGACGACATGATCTTCGACATCGGTCCCGAGACCGCCGCCCGTTTCTCGGAGATGATGAAAGCGGCCGGCACCATCGTTTGGAACGGCCCCGTGGGGGTGTTCGAATTCGATCAGTTCGGTGAAGGCACCAAGGCCATCGGCCTGGCCATCGCCGAATCCAAGGCCTTCTCCATCGCCGGTGGGGGCGATACCCTGGCCGCGGTGGACAAGTACGGCATCGCCGACCGTATCTCCTACATCTCCACCGGCGGCGGCGCTTTCCTGGAGTTCCTGGAGGGCAAGAAGCTGCCTGCCGTGGCCATCCTGGAGGAGCGAGCCCAGTCCTGATCCTGGCACGGCCGCCTGCGGGCGGCTTTCACCCGACTCTAAGGAACCGCTCATGCCGAGACGTACCAAGATCGTCGCCACCCTGGGACCGGCCACCGACGACCTCAAGATGCTGGACGAGGTTATCGCCGCCGGCGTGGACGTCGTGCGTCTGAACCTCTCCCATGCCACTCACGAGGAGCACGCCGAGCGGGCGGAGCGGATCCGCAACCGCAGCCGCGCTTCGGGCCGGCAGGTGGGTGTGCTGGTGGATCTGCAGGGTCCCAAGATTCGTATCGGCGCTTTCGCCGAGGGCCCCATCGTGCTGCACGAAGGGGACCATTTCATCCTCGACGCGGCCTTGCCTCCGGATGCCGGCAACCAGGAACGGGTGAGTGTCACTTACAAGGCCCTGCCGGAAGAGGTTTCGCGGGGGGACACTCTGCTTCTGGACGACGGCCAGATCGTCCTCTGGGTGGATGACGTCATCGACCACGAAGTGCGGTGCAAGGTCACCGTGGGTGGCATCCTGTCCGACAACAAGGGGCTCAACAAGCAGGGTGGCGGGCTTTCGGCGCCGGCGCTCACCGACAAGGACAAGGAGGACATCCAGTTCGCTGCCCGCATCGAGGCCGATTATCTGGCCGTCTCTTTCGTCCGTTGCGCCGACGACGTCAATACGGCGCGCAAGCTGCTGCGTGAAGCGGGGGGACACGGGGGCATCGTTTCCAAGATCGAGCGGGCCGAGGCGCTGGAGTGTATCGACGAGATCATCGACGCGTCCGACGCCATCATGATCGCCCGCGGCGATCTGGGGGTGGAGATCGGCGACGCCGAGCTGCCGGCGGTGCAGAAGGAGCTCATCAAGAAGGCGCGCTCCATGAACTGTGTGGTGATCACCGCCACCCAGATGATGCAGTCCATGATCGACAGCCCCATTCCCACACGCGCCGAGGTGTTCGATGTGGCCAATGCCGTGCTCGACGGCACCGACGCGGTGATGCTTTCGGCGGAAACCGCAGCCGGAAAGTATCCCGCCAAGGCGGTGGAGGCCATGGTGCGGGTCTGTGCCGAGGCGGAGAAACAGGCGGCCACCCGTGTCTCGGACCATCGGTTGCACAGCGTTTTCGGGCGCATCGACGAGGCCATCGCCATGGCCGCCATGTACACCGCCAACCATCTGGGGGTGAAGGCCATCGCGGCGTTGACCGAGTCCGGTTCCACCGCCAAATGGATGTCGCGCATCTCCTCGGGCATTCCCATCTACGCCCTCACGCCCCATGTGGCCACGCGGCGCAAGGTGACGCTCTACCGCGGGGTCTATCCGGTGAGCTTCGACGTTACCGGCCTCAACTCGCAAAAGGCCAACTTCGAGGTCATCGAGGAGCTGCGTCGGCGCGGTGCGGTGCGCGACGGCGACCTGGTGATCATCACCAAGGGGGACTTGTCCGGGGTGCAAGGGGGCACCAACGTGATGAAGATCGTGCGCGTGGGCGAGGTCTACGTGCCCGAGGACGAATAGCATTTATCCGGAACGACACCTGAGAGGAGAGAATCATGCCACTGATTTCCATGCGTCAACTGCTCGACTATGCCGCCGAACACGATTTCGGCATGCCCGCTTTCAATGTGAACAACATGGAGCAGGTGCACGCCATCATGCAGGCGGCCGACGAGTGCGACAGCCCCGTCATCATGCAGGGCTCCGCCGGCGCCCGTGCCTATGCCGGTGAACCCTTCCTGCGCCATCTGGTGCAGGCGGCGGTGGAGATGTATCCCCACATCCCCGTGGTCATGCACCAGGATCACGGCTCCGAGCCGGCGGTCTGCCTGCGCTCCATCCAGTCCGGCTTCACCTCGGTGATGATGGACGGCTCCCTGATGCCGGACATGAAAACCCCTTCCACCTACGAGTACAACGTGGAGGTGACCCGCAAAGTGGTGGAGATGGCCCACGCCGGCGGCGTCTCGGTGGAGGGCGAGCTCGGTTGCCTGGGTTCCCTCGAGACCGGCATGATGGGCGAGGAGGACGGCCACGGCGCAGAGGGCAAGCTGGACATGGACCAGCTCCTCACCGATCCCGACCAGGCCGCCGACTTCGTCAAGCAGACCGGCGTGGACGCTCTGGCCATCGCCATCGGCACCTCCCACGGCGCCTACAAGTTCACCAAGCCGCCCACGGGCGAGGTGCTGCGCATCGACCGCATCAAGGAGATCCACGCGCGCATCCCCGACACCCACCTGGTGATGCACGGCTCCTCCTCGGT
>CAYOJM010000126.1:0-4837 GCA_964404295.1 uncultured Sedimenticola sp.
CCGGAACAGCTCACCAGGGTGGCGCCCTCCATGAGCCGTTCGAAGTCGTAGGTGACGGTCTTGGCGAGGATGGCCCCCTCCATGCCCTTGATGATGAGGTCGGCCGCTTCGGTCCAGCCCAGATGGCGCAGCATCATCTCGGCGGAGAGGATGAGAGAGCCGGGGTTGACCTTGTCCTGGCCGGCGTACTTGGGCGCGGTGCCGTGGGTGGCCTCGAACATGGCCACGGTATCCGAAAGGTTGGCCCCCGGCGCGATGCCGATGCCACCCACCTGGGCGGCCAGGGCGTCGGAGATGTAGTCGCCGTTGAGGTTGAGGGTGGCGATGACGTCGTACTCCTTGGGCCGCAGCAGGATCTGCTGCAAGAAGGCGTCGGCGATGACGTCCTTGACCACGATCTCCTTGCCGGTCTTGGGGTTCTCGAAGGCGCACCATGGGCCGCCATCGATCTCGACGGCACCGAACTCCTCTTTCGCCAGCTCGTATCCCCACGCCTTGAAAGCCCCTTCGGTGAACTTCATGATGTTGCCCTTGTGGACCAGAGTCACCGAAGCACGATCGTTGTCGATGGCATATTGGATCGCCTTGCGCACCAGCCGCTTGGTGCCCTCCGAGGAGACCGGCTTGACCCCAAGGCCGGAAGTTTCGGGAAAACGGATCTTGTCCACGCCCATCTCCTCCTGGAGGAAGCGGATCACCTTCTTCACCTCGTCGGAACCGGCGGGCCACTCGATGCCGGCGTAGATGTCCTCCGAATTTTCGCGGAAGATCACCATGTCGGTGTATTCGGGATGGCACAGGGGGCTGGGGGTGCCGCGGAAATAGCGCACCGGGCGCAAACAGACATAGAGATCGAGGACCTGCCGCAACGTGACGTTGAGCGAGCGGATGCCGCCGCCCACGGGGGTGGTGAGGGGGCCCTTGATGGAGACCACGAAATGCTTCACCGCTTCGAAGGTCTCGTCCGGCAGCCACTGGCCGTCGCCATAGACCTTCACCGCCTTCTCACCGGCATAGATCTCCATCCAGGCGATGGCGCGCTTTCCGCCATAGGCCTTGGCCACGGCGGCATCCACCACCCTTTTCATCACCGGGGTGATGTCCACGCCGATTCCATCCCCCTCGATGAAGGGGACGATGGGGCGGTCGGGCACTTGGAGGCTGTTGTCGGGGTTGACGGTGATACGCTCACCGTCGGCAGGTATCTCGATCTTCTGGAACGTCATCGGACTCCACCTTTTTGTGTTCATGTCAAACGGCGCATTTTAGCATTTCCCCCACCATGACCCGCCTGATCCTGTTCAACAAGCCTTATGGCGTTTTGAGCCAATTCACCGACCCCGAAGGCCGTCCCACCTTGGCCGACCACATTCCCATCAGGGGCGTCTATCCCGCCGGGCGACTGGACCGGGACAGCGAAGGGTTGCTCCTGCTCACCGACGACGGGGCCCTCGCCCACCGCCTCACCCACCCCCGAAAGCGGACATGGAAAAAATACCTGGTTCAGGTGGAGGGCGTCCCCTCGGAAACCGATCTGGAACCCTTGCGCCGCGGCCTGAAGCTGAAGGACGGCCCCACCCTGCCGGCCAAGGTCCGGCGCATCGCTCCTCCGAAGTTGTGGCCCCGCGAACCACCCGTGCGCTTTCGCAAATCGGTGCCCACGTGCTGGATCGAGATCCAGATCCGTGAAGGCCGCAACCGCCAGGTCCGACGAATGACCGCCGCCATCGGCCATCCCACGTTGCGCCTGGTGCGGACCGCCGTCGGCCGCTACCGCCTCGGACGGCTCCAGCCCGGCGAATGGCTCATTTTGTAGAGGCAGGGGACGCTTTGGATCGGCCGATCCCGCGCCCTTCCCTGCCGTGTCACCACCGCCAAGGCAAGACCGCGAAACGGCTCGAAGAGTAGAATAGGCTCATGGTTTGGAAGCCCCACGTCACCGTGGCCGCGGTCATCGAGCGCCGGCGTCGGTTCCTGCTGGTGGAGGAGCGGGTCGATGGCCGCATCCTTTTCAACCAGCCCGCCGGTCATCTCGAACCCGGGGAGAGCCTGGTGGCGGCGGTCCGCCGCGAGGTCCTGGAAGAGACCGCCCACCGGTTCGAACCTTCGGGGTTGGTGGGCGTCTACCAATACGACACGGGGAACGGAAACCGAACTTACCTGCGCTTCTGCTTCACCGGCACCCTGGGCGAAGCGGAATCCGGCCGCGTCCTCGACGATGGAATCATCGCCACCCACTGGCTCAGCCTGGAGGAGATCGAAGCACAGCGGCCACGATTGCGCAGCCCCATGGTGTTGGCCTGCATCCGCGACCACCTGCGGCGTCCTTCCCTGCCACTGGACCGCCTTCACCACTTGCGCCCATGAAACCCAAAGGCAGAGTGATCGTCGGCCTCTCCGGCGGGGTGGATTCCGCCGTGGCCGCTTTGCGCCTGAAAGCCGCCGGCTGGGAGGTGGAGGCCCTTTTCATGAAGAACTGGGAAGAGGACGACGACGACGGCCACTGCGCCGCGGCCGAGGACCTGGCCGATGCCCGTCAGGTGGCCGAAACCCTGGGCATTCCCTTGCATACGGTGAACTTCTCGGCTGAATACTGGGACCGGGTCTTCGAACACTTCCTGACCGAGTACCGCGCCGGACGCACTCCCAATCCCGATGTGCTCTGCAACCGCGAAATCAAGTTCAAGGCCTTCCTCGACCACGCCCTGGGGTTGGGGGCCGATTTCATCGCCACCGGACACTACGCCCGCCTGTCGCAAGGCGAGCCGCGCCGCCTGCTGCGGGCTGCCGACGCAAACAAGGACCAGACTTACTTCCTATACATGGTCCCTCAGGCGGCCCTGGCGCGCACCCTCTTTCCCCTGGGCGGCCTCGCCAAACCGGAGGTGCGCCGCATCGCCGCCGAAGCCGGCTTCGCCAATTGGCGCAAGAAAGACAGCACCGGCATCTGCTTCATCGGAGAACGGCGGTTTCGCGACTTTCTCGCCCACTACCTGCCCGCCAACCCCGGCCCCATGGTCACGCCCGAAGGGGAAGTGGTCGGCGAACACCAGGGGCTGATGTACTACACCCTGGGCCAGCGCCAGGGCTTGGGACTGGGCGGGGTGCCGGGCCGGCCGGAAGCGCCCTGGTACGTGGTGGCCAAGGATCTGGAACACAACCGGCTGGTGGTGGCTCAGGGACACGACCACCCCCTTCTGTACCGTTCCGAACTGGAAGCGGAACAACTTCACTGGCCCGCCGGCGGCCCACCGGCCGGTCGCTTCCGCTGCCTGGCCCGCTGCCGCCACCGCCAGCCCCTGCAGGCGTGCGAGGTGGAGATCCGCGGCGACACCATGAAGGTACGCTTCGACACACCCCAGCGGGCGGTGACACCGGGCCAATCGGTGGTACTCTACGATCAAGAGGCGTGCCTGGGAGGAGGAATCATCCGTTGAGCAGCCGCTACAACGACGCCGACCACGCCCTGGCCCTGGCCGGGGTCTTCCAAGGCGCGCGTATGACCTTCGAACTGGCCCGCCTCGGCCACACCGACGACCGGCTGCTTCGCGCCTCGGTGGACACCCTGTTCGTCACCCATCCGCGCACCGTGATGGAGATCTACGGCAGCGCCGCCAACCTGGAGATGGGCTTGCGCCATTTCATCTTTCAGCTCTCCAGCCCCCAGGACCGCAACCCGGAAGTGACCCGTTACAGCATCCGTCTGCTCCAACTGGGGCAGCAGCTCAACAAGGACGCTTCACGAGAGGAAGCACTCGGCGAGGCGCTGGACAACTTCCAATCGCGGGCCGAAGCCTTCGAATTCGACCCGGAGACCCGCTACGCCCAGCTTGCCGCCATCTATCAAGAGTTCATCAGCAGCCTATCACCGCGCATCCTGGTGCAAGGCGACCCCGCCCGCCTCCAAGACGAACAGATCGCCGCCCGTATCCGCACCGCCCTGCTCACCGGCGTGCGCTCCGCCCATTTGTGGCATCAGATCGGCGGGCGCCGATGGCATCTGTTGACCCGCCACCGCCGGCTGCTCACCGCCGCCCGCGAGCTGGTGGATCGCATAGGACCCCAGGACCCGTAGGCCCGCCGAGGCCAAAGGCCGACGCGGGCGAGACCGGACCGGTACGCCTCCGGCATCGCCGGGGTCGGCCGCAAAGCGGCCTCGCCCGGCCTACGACAACGCAGAACCGTAGGCCCGCCGAGGCCAAAGGCCAACGCGGGCGAGACACGGGCCGGTACGCTTCCAGAATCGCCGGGGTCGGCCGCAAAGCGGCCTCGCCCGACCTACGACAACGCAGAACCGTAGGCCCGCCGAGGCCAAAGGCCGACGCGGGCAAAGCCGAGCCGATACGCTTCCGGGATCGCCGGGGTCGGCCGCGAGGCGGCCTCGCCCGGCCTACGAGAACGCAGGGCCGTAGGCCCGCCCCGACGTAGGCAAAGCCAGGCCGGATCGCTTCGCCACGATCCGGGTTCGACTCCGGCCCGTGGTAGAATTTCCGGCTGATTTTCGATTCGCCATAGGGAGTCACACCCCATGACCGACAGCTTCAACGCCCGCGACACCCTGGAGGTGAACGGCACCGCCTATGAGATCTTCCGGCTGGATGCGGTGGAAGGCAGCGCCCGCCTGCCCATGGCCACCAAGATCCTGTTGGAAAACCTGCTGCGCCATGAAGACGGCGTCACCGTCACCAAGGCCGACATCGAGGCACTGGCCGCCTGGGATCCGAAAGCCGAGCCCAGCCAGGAGATCCAGTACCGCCCGGCGCGGGTGTTGATGCAGGACTTCACCGGCGTGCCCGCGGTGGTGGACCTGGCCGCCATGCGCGACGCCATCGCCGAA
>CAYOJM010000127.1:0-13528 GCA_964404295.1 uncultured Sedimenticola sp.
GATTGTGTAAAGAAAATCGACACCGTCCCACACTGACCCCTTAACGTGGGTTGGAGTATCCTAGGCGGCCTTTCGGTTTTTTCGACGGATGCCATGATCGTCACCCTTTCACCATCCAAGGGGCAGGATTTCGACCGCCCCATGCCGACGTTGCCCGAAGTCACCACGCCCGTTTTCCTGGACGAGTCGCTCAAGCTCGTCGAGATTCTGCGCCGCTATTCGCCGGAGGAGATCCAGGCCCTCATGGGCGTGAGCCCGCGCATCGCCGAGCTCAATGCAAGGCGCTTCCAGGCGTTTTCGGTGCCTTTCACTCCGGAGAACGCCCGGCCCGCCCTGTTTGCCTTCCGGGGCGACGTCTATCGGGGCATCCGGGTGGAAGAATACGACCGGGAGGACCTCCTCTTCGCCCAGCGCCATCTGCGCATCCTCTCTGGGTTGTACGGTTGCTTGCGGCCTTTGGACCTGATCCAGCCCTACCGCCTGGAAATGAAGACCCGGTTGAAGAACCCGCGTGGGGACAACCTTTATCGGTTCTGGGGTGAGCGCATCACCCGTTGTCTCAACGAGGCCCTGGCCGCAGAGAAAGAGCCGGTGCTCGTGAACCTGGCATCCAACGAATACTTCAAGGCGGTGAAGCCGAAACTGTTGGAAGGGCGCCTGCTGCAGATCGACTTCAAGGAAGTGAAAAACGGCAAGGCCCGCACCATCGCCGTCTTCGCCAAGCGGGCGCGGGGGATGATGGCCGATTACATCGTCCGTAACCGCATCGAGCAGGTCGAAGCCATCCAGGCGTTCGACCGTGAAGGCTACCGTTTTTCCGCCGGTGACTCGGACGAGACCCGCTGGACCTTCGTCCGTCCCCAGCCCGATTGAGGTGGGCTCGCGTGCACGTCGAGTTTCCGGCCCGGCCCTTCGTGAAGCGGGGCGGGTGGTTTCGATCCGGCGTTCGAACGAAAATGGGGGTGCATTTGGAGGGGCTTTCGGGCATAATTGAGAATAATTCTCATTAATTTGGCAACGAAGAGAGATGGTTGATCGTACCCTTGCGCAGGTTCCGCCTGGGCGCCGGGTGAGGTTGGTCGCCGTTCGTGGCGACCGCGCGCTCTCCCGGCGCCTGCTGGCGTTGGGCCTGGTCATGGGCAATGAGGTCGAGGTGCTGCACAGCCGCAAGGGGGACGTCATCGTGGGACGGGGCGGCAACCGCCTGGCGCTCGGCCACGACATCGCCGATCGGGTTCTGGTGGAGGAGCTCCACTGATGGGCGGCTGTTGCGAATGCGAGCGGCGCCGTCCGCTGGTGGAGGGGCATGATCTCACCATCGCCATTGCGGGCAACCCCAATTGCGGCAAGTCGGCCCTGTTCAACACCCTCACCGGCATCCGCCAGAAGACCGGCAACTGGCCCGGGGTGACGGTGGATCGCAAGGAGGGGCAGTTCGAGCTGGAGCAGTACAGCGTCCGCCTCATCGACCTGCCCGGCATCTACTCCCTGGATGCCGCCTCCATCGACGAGCAGATCACCCGCGACTACCTCCTCTCGCGCGAGGCCGACCTCATCATCAACGTGGTGGACGCCGCCAACCTCGAGCGCAACCTCTATCTCACGGTGCAACTGTTGGAGATGGGCGTGCCCATGATCCTGGCGCTCAACATGATGGACGTGGCGCGCAAGCGGGGCATCGAGATCGACGTGCCGAAGCTGGCCGAGGAGCTGGGCTGCCCGGTGGTGCCCATCGTCGCCACCACCGGCGAGGGGCTGCTCGAGCTCAAGGCGCGGATGCTGGCGGTGGCCACCGGCGCCGAGTGCGGTGGTTTCGCCCTGGCCCACGACGAAGTGGTGGCGCAGGCGGTGGCCGCAATCGAGCCCCTGCTGGGCGACCCCAATCCCGCCAACCGCCGCTGGTTGGCGCTGAAGATGCTGGAGTCGGATGACAATTTGCCTTCCGACCCGCCGCCCGGCCTGGTGGAGGCGGTGCACCGGTGGCGCAAGACGATCGAGGATCGCGCCGGCGAGGAGGCCGACATCTTCATCGCCGACAGCCGTTTCAGCCACGCCCACGCTTTGGCCCAGTCGGTGGTGCGCGAAAAGGGGCAGCTGAGCCACACCCTCTCCGACCGCATCGACAAGGTGGTGCTCAGTCGCTGGCTGGGCATTCCCATCTTTCTCTTTCTCATGTACTTGATGTTCCTGTTCACCATCAACATCGGAGGCGCCTTCGTCGATTTCTTCGACGGCGTGGCCGGCGCCTTTCTGGTGGACGGTCTGGGCGCTTTGCTCACGGAATGGGGCGCGCCCCACTGGCTGCGGGTGATCCTGGCCGACGGCGTCGGCGGCGGCATCCAGGTGGTCTCCACCTTCATTCCCATCATCGCCGCCCTCTACCTCTTTCTCTCGGCGCTGGAGGACTCGGGCTACATGGCGCGGGCCGCCTTCGTCATGGACCGCTTCATGCGCGCCATCGGCCTGCCCGGCAAGGCCTTCGTGCCCCTCATCGTCGGCTTCGGCTGCAACGTGCCGGCCATCATGGCCACCCGCACCTTGGAAAACGAGCGCGAGCGCAAGCTCACCATCCTCATGAACCCTTTTATGTCCTGTGGGGCACGGCTGCCGGTTTACGTGCTCTTCGCCGCCGCTTTCTTCCCCGACGACGGCCAGAACCTGGTCTTCGCCCTCTATCTCATCGGCATCACCGTGGCCATTCTCACCGGGCTGGTGATGAAGCGCACCCTGCTCCGGGGCGAGAGCGCCGGATTCATGATGGAGCTGCCGCCCTACCACCTGCCCACGCTCAAGGGGATGCTGCTGCGCACCTGGGACCGGGTGAAACTCTTCGTGCGCGAGGCGGGCAAGGTGATCGTGGCCATGGTGCTGGTGCTCAACCTGCTCAACTCCCTGGGCACCGACGGCTCCTTCGGCAACGAGGACTCGGAACGCTCGGTGCTCAGCGCCGCGAGCCAGGCGCTGGTGCCGGTCTTCGAGCCCATGGGCATCCGCGAGGAGAACTGGCCGGCGGTGGTGGGGGTCCTCTCCGGCGTGTTGGCCAAGGAGGTGGTGGTGGGCACCCTGGACACCCTCTATACCCGCCTTGCCGCGGAGGCTTCGGGGGCGGTCGGCGCAGAGGACGATTTCGACCTCTGGGCCGAGCTTCGGGCGGCCGCCGCCACCGTGCCCGAGAATCTCGCCGCCGTGGGCGCGGCGCTCACCGACCCTCTGGGGTTGGGCGCCGCCGATATCGAGGACGCGGCCGCCGTGGCCGAGGAGCAGGCGGTGAGCCTCGGCGTCTTCGGCGCCATGGCTCAACGTTTCGACGGCCAGGTGGGCGCCTTCGCGTACCTGTTGTTCGTGCTCCTCTACTTCCCCTGCGTGGCCACCATCGGCGCCATCAAGCGGGAGGCGGGCGGCGCCTGGGCCGCCTTCGTCGCCTTCTGGACCACCAGCGTCGCCTATGTCACCGCCAGCGTCTATTATCAGGCGGCCACTTTCGGTCAGCATGTCGGCGGCTCCCTGCTCATCATCGCGGCGCTTCTGGGCTACCTGGCCGCGGTGGTGGTGGGGCTGCGCTGGTGGGCGCGGCGCGATTCCCCGGCGCCGGGGATGCCCTTGCGCCGGGGGGCGTGATGCTCGTCGCCGTGCGTGACTATCTTCGCCGGCGCGGTCAGGCCACCCTGGCCGACGTGGCCCACCACTTCCGTCTCTCCCCCGAGGTGGCGCGCCAGATGCTCCAAGTGTGGGAACGCAAGGGCATGGTGCGCCGGCGCGCGGCCACCGCCGCCTGCGGCACCGCTTGCAGCCGGTGCGATCCGGCCTCGGTGGAGGTGTGGGAATGGCGCGAAGATCCCGGGGCGCCGCCCCCTCTGCCGCCCGATTGCCGCGGGCGCTGACTCCTTGCGGTCGGGCGTGCCGATGCCCGGCGCAGTACAATAGGCTCCACCATGGACGTCTCCCGCCTTCTCGATGGACTCAACGCCGCCCAGCGCGAGGCGGTTTCCGCGCCGCCTTGCGCCACCTTGGTGCTGGCCGGTGCCGGCTCGGGCAAGACCCGGGTGCTGGTGCACCGCATCGCCTGGCTCATCGAGGTGGAGGGGGTTTCCCCGTGGGGCATCCTGGCGGTGACCTTCACCAACAAGGCGGCGCGGGAGATGCGCCAGCGCATCGAGGCCCTCCTCGGCCATCCCGTGGGCGGCATGTGGGTGGGCACCTTCCACGGCCTGGCCCACCGGCTGTTGCGTGCCCACTGGCAGGAGGCGAAGCTGCCTCAGGGGTTTCAGATCCTAGATGCCGACGATCAGTTCCGTCTCGTGCGCCGGGTGATCCGGGAATTGGCGCTGGACGAGGCCAAGTGGCCGCCCCGCCAGGCGCAGTGGTTCATCAATGAGCAGAAGGACGAAGGCCGGCGCCCCCATCATCTGGAGGACGGCGGCGACCCTTGGCGGCGGCAGATGGTGCGCGTGTACACCGCCTATCAAGCCGCCTGCGAGCGCGCCGGGCTGGTGGACTTCGCCGAGCTGCTGCTGCGCGCCCACGAGCTGTGGCGTGACCGTCCCGATCTGCTGCACCACTACCGCGAGCGCTTCGCCCACGTGCTGGTGGACGAGTTCCAGGACACCAACGCCATCCAGTACGCCTGGCTGCGGCTGCTGGCGGGCGAGCGCGACAACCTCTTCGTGGTGGGGGACGATGACCAGTCCATCTATGGCTGGCGCGGCGCCCGGGTGGAGAACATCCGAGACTTCACCCGCCATTTCCCCGACGCCCGGCTCATCCGGCTGGAGCAGAACTACCGCTCCACCGGCAACATCCTGCGCGCCGCCAATGCGGTCATCGCCCACAACCCCTCGCGCCTGGGCAAGGCGCTCTGGACCGACGGCGGCGACGGCGATCCCATCCGCATCTACACCGCGTTCAACGAGCTGGACGAAGCGCGGTTCGTGGCGGCGCGGCTGCGCGCCTTCATCGACGAGGGTGGATGTCCCTCCGACGCCGCCGTGCTCTACCGCACCACGGCCCAGTCGCGGCTGTTTGAAAGCGAGCTGCAACAGGCCGGCATTCCCTACCGGGTCTACGGCGGATTGCGCTTCTTCGAGCGGGCCGAAATCAAGGACGCCCTGGCCTATCTGCGCCAGGTGGCCAATCCGGACGATGACGCCGCTTTCGAGCGGGCCGTGAATCAGCCTCCGCGCGGCATCGGCGTTCGAACCTTGGAGACGGTCCGCGCCCGTGCCAGGGCGGCCGGCTGCTCCCTATGGCGGGCCGGCGAGGCCCTGATCGAGGAAAAGGCCCTCGCGCCGCGGGCGGCCGGCGCCCTGCGCGGTTATTTCAATCTGGTGGACCGCCTGCGCGACGCCACCGCCCACCTGCCGCTGGCCGATCGGGTGGCGCAGGTGGTGGAGGGTGCCGGTCTGGCGGACCACTACCTCAAAGCCCGTGACGGCAAGGGACAGGACCGGGTGGAGAACCTCGAAGAGCTGGTCAACGCCGCCCGCCAATTCCAGCCCGAAACCGTAGAAGGGATCCAGGACATGGATGCGTTGGACGCCTTCCTCGCCCACGCCGCGCTGGAGGCGGGAGAGCACCAAGCCGAAACCTGGGAAGAGAGCGTCCAGCTCATGACCCTGCACGCGGCCAAAGGGCTGGAGTTTCCCCTGGTCTTCATGGTGGGCATGGAAGAGGGGCTCTTTCCCCACAGCATGTCGGCGGAGGACCCGGATCGGCTGGAGGAGGAGCGGCGGCTCTGTTACGTGGGCATGACCCGCGCCATGTCGCAGCTTTGGCTCACCCATGCCGAAAGCCGCCGTCTCCACGGCCAAGAGAGCTTGCCCTTGCCGTCCCGCTTCCTGGCTGAGATCCCGCCGGAAGTGACCGAGGCGGTGCGCGCCGCCCCCCGCATCTCTCTTCCCAGGGCCGCGGCGTTCGTGGCTCCGGACGCTGGTGTCGGTTTCCATCTCGGCCAGCGGGTGAGCCACCCCAAGTTCGGCGAAGGGGTGGTGCTCGACGCCGAAGGCGAGGGCGCCGCCGCCCGGGTCCAGGTCAACTTCGACCAGGTGGGCAGCAAGTGGCTGGTGGTGGCCTACGCCGGCCTGCAGCCGGTGTGAAGACGTCATGGCCCGCCGCTATACCGAGATTCCCAGCCACCTGCGTCGTTTCATCGAGGCCCAGCCCCTCTTCTTCGTGGCGACGGCCACGGCGGAAGGCCATATCAACCTCTCGCCCAAGGGGCTGGATACCCTGCGGGTGGTCGGCCCCGACCGCGTGCTCTGGCTCAACCTCACCGGCAGCGGCAACGAGACCGCCGCCCACGTGAGGCGGGATGGACGCATGACCCTCATGTTCTGCGCCTTCGAGGGGGATCCCCTGATCCTGCGCCTCTACGGCCGGGCGCGTATGGTGCAGCAGGGCGACGCCGACTGGGTGGATCTCTACAGCCGTTTCGAGCCCCTCCCCGGCGCCCGCCAGCTCTTCGACATGGAGGTGGAGCTGGTGCAGACCTCCTGCGGCATGGGGGTGCCGCGCATGGAGTACCTTGGCCAGCGAGCCGAGCTGATCGACTGGGCGACGAAGAAGGGAGAGGCGGGGCTGCGCGATTACTGGCGTGAGAAGAATCTCGTCAGCATCGACGGCCTGCCCACCGGCATCGAAACCCAATTGTCGTAAGGCCGGTGCCCAACCGCGAACCGGCCCTGCCTCGCTGCCATGCCCTTTTCGGCGCGCCTGGAGCACAAGGGCCAAGCTATACACCATGAATCCAGAATTGAATGAAGGATGAAGACCATGAAACTCGTTACGTTCCTGTTCCTGTCACTCCTCTCCATGCTTGCCGTTGCCGCCGAGGGCCTGATCATCGTCGACAGCCCTTATAGCGTCGACGAAACCACCGATCGGCTGGAAAAGGGGGTCGAGGAGGCGGGGTTCACCATCGCCGTGCGCTGGAACCACGGCAAGGGGGCCGAGAGAGTGGGGCTGGAACTGCGTCCCGAGCAGCTGCTCATCTTCGGCAAGCCCAAGGCGGGCACCTTGCTCATGCAGAGCAGTCCCACCGCTGGTATCGACCTGCCGATGAAATACCTGGTGTGGGAGGATGCCCAAGGCCAGGTCCACGTGGCCTGGAACGATCCTGCCTGGATCGCCGCGCGCCACGGCATCACCGACCGCGCCGGGCTGGTGCAGAAGATGCAGGGCGCCCTGCGCGGCTTGGCCGAGCAGGCGCTGGGCCGCTGATCCCATGAGCGGGCGGGAAATCCCTGTTGATCCCATGCTCGCCGAGTGGCGGGCGCTGCCGGAGGCGGCGGCCCTGGAGGCGCAGCACCCGGAGCTCGCCGGTGAGCTGCCCGGAGTGTGGGCGGCGAGCGAGTTCGTCGCCCGCAGCTGCCTGCGGGAGCCGGAGCTGCTGCCGGCGTTGGCCGAGTCGGGGGCGTTGGAGCAGCCGCCGGCGCCGGGCGCACTGGCGGCGGAGCTGGAGGCGTGGCTGGCCGGGGTGCAGGACGAAGAGGAGCTGGGGCGGCGCTTGCGCCGGTTCCGCCGCCGTCAGATGGTGCGCATCATCTGGCGTGACTTGAGTGGACGCGCGCCGCTGGAGGAGACCCTCGAATCCCTCTCCGCTCTGGCGGACGCGTCCATCCGGCAAGGGTTGGACCATTTGTACCGGTGGGCGGTGGCGCGTTGGGGCGTGCCGCGCAGTGCTTCGGGCGAGCCCCAGGAATTGGTGGTGCTGGCCATGGGCAAGCTGGGGGCGAGGGAGCTGAACCTCTCTTCGGACATCGACCTGGTCTTCGCCTTTCCCGAGCACGGGCAGACCGACGGCCGACGTGCGCTCGCCAACGAGACGTTCTTCGTCCGCCTGGGCCGCCAGTTGGTGAATCTGCTCTCCAGTGTCACCGAGGAGGGGTTCGTCTTCCGGGTGGATATGCGTTTGCGCCCTTTCGGGGAGGCCGGCCCCCTGGCGGTGAGCTTCGACGCCATGGAGAACTATTACCAGGCCCAGGCCCGCGAATGGGAGCGTTACGCCATGATCAAGGCCCGGCCGGTCACCGGCGAGGCGGTCTATCGCGAGCGGTTGCTGGAGATCCTGCGCCCGTTCGTCTTCCGCCGCTACATCGATTTCGGGGCCATCGACGCCATTCGCGAGATGAAGCGCCTCATCGAGGCCGAGATGCATCGCAAAGGGATGGAGGCCAACATCAAGCTGGGGCGCGGCGGCATCCGTGAGATCGAATTCATCGGCCAAGCCCTGCAACTGGTTCACGGCGGACGTGATCCCTCTTTGCAGATTCGTCCCATCCTGCCGGTGCTTGCGCGTCTGGGCGAAAAGGGGATGCTGCCGGCGCAGGCGGTGGCGGAACTCTCCGATGCCTACCGTTTCCTCCGCCGGGTGGAGAACCGCCTTCAAGCCTGGCGCGACGAACAGACTCACCTGCTGCCCGCCGACGAACCCGGTCGCGCCAGGCTCGCGCGCACCATGGGATTCGAAGGGTGGGCGGAATTTTCCGAGGCGCTGGAAGCACACCGGACGCGGGTGCACCACCATTTCCGCCAGCTTTTTTCCGATGAGGCGCCTGCCGCTTCGCCGTTGGACGCCGCCTGGCTGGGCGGTGCGCCACGAGTGCGCGAGCAGGCCTTGGCCGCCGCCGGCTTCCACCGTACCGCCGAGGTGGTCGAGCGCCTGGACGGCTTTCGAACGTCGGCCGCCTGCCGGGCGCTCACCGCCTCCGCCCGGGGGAAGCTGGACCGTCTCATGCCGCGCTTGCTCGAGATCCTGGGGCGAAGCCCCTCTCCCGAAGAGACTCTGACGCGGATCCTGCGCCTGCTTCAGGCCATCGTGCGGCGGACCGCCTATCTGGATCTCCTTCTGGAGAATCCTCACGTGATGGAGCACCTGGTGCGGCTGACCGGAGAGAGCCTGTGGATCGTGGATCAATTGGTTCAGCGCCCGGTGTTGTTGGACGAGCTGCTCGATGCCCGGCGCCTCTATGCCCCTTTGCGGCGGGACGAGTTGGCACGGGAGTTGGCGGCCCTTCTCGCCACCATTCCAGAGGACGACCTGGAGCAGCAGATGGAGCGGTTGCGCCAGTTCGCCGCCGGCAACCGGTTGCGCACCGCCGCCGCCGACATCACCGGCGCCATTCCCCTGACGGTGGTGAGCGACCACCTCACCGAGATCGCCGAGGTGGTGCTCGATGCGGTGTTGGACCTGGCCTGGCGGCAGACGACGGCCCGTCACGGCCGGCCGGGCGCGGTGGAGGACAAGGGGTTCGCCATCGTCGGCTACGGCAAGCTGGGCGGCATCGAGTTGGGATACGGGTCGGACCTGGACCTGGTCTTTCTGCGCGTCGACCATCCCGTATCCGCCACCACGGAAGGGCCCAAATCGGTGCCCAACGAGGTGTTCTACGCTCGTCTGGCCCAGCGCGTCATCCATCTGCTCACCACCCGCACGCCCTCCGGCATTTTGTACGAGGTGGACATGCGCCTGCGTCCCGACGGCAATGCGGGACCCTTGGTGAGCGCCTTGGCCCGTTTCGAGCGGTACCAGCAGGAAGAGGCCTGGACTTGGGAGCACCAGGCGCTGGTGCGGGCGCGCGTGGTCGCCGGCAGCCCTCAGGTGGCCGCCCGTTTCGAGGCGGTGCGCCGCGCGGTGCTCGGTCGTCGGCGGGACCCCGAGGCGCTGCGCCGGGAAGTGGCCGAAATGCGGGAAAAGATGCGCGCCAACCTGGACAAGAGTGATGGCGATCGGTTCGATCTCAAGCAGGGGCGCGGAGGTATCACCGACATCGAGTTTATGGTTCAATACGCTGTTTTGAGGTGGGCCGCCGACCATCCGGCGCTCACCGCCTGGACCGACAACATCCGATTGCTCGAGACCTTGGCCGCGGAAGGGCGCCTCTCCGACGCGGAGGCGCAGACGCTGATCCATGCCTATCGGGCATTGCGCGGGGCCTTGCACCGCTGCGTGCTGCAAGAACGAGCCGGGTTGGTGCCCCAAGGGAGCCTGCGCTCCGAGCGGAGGGAGGTGGAGGAACTCTGGCGCCGGTGGATGTCGGCGGCTGACTGATCCCCGCGGTGGCGCGCGGGCGGAACTGTGGAGAGATCCAAGATGGAATCGATGGCGGACCGTGATGGGGTGATCTGGCTCGACGGCGAGCTGGTGCCCTGGCGTGAGGCGAAAGTGCATGTGCTCACCCACACTTTCCATTACGGCCTGGGGGTGTTCGAGGGGGTGCGCGCCTATCGCACGCCGGACGGCCCGGCCATCTTTCGGCTGAGGGACCATACCGATCGGCTGTTCCAGTCGGCCCACATCCTGGGTATGCGGCTGCCTTACGACCGCGAAACCCTCGACCGGGCCCAGATCGCCGCGGTGCGCGAGAACGGCCTCGACTCGGCCTACATTCGACCCATGTGTTTCTATGGCTCCGAGGGCATGGGGCTGCGCGCCGACAACCTGCGGGTCCACTGCATGGTGGCGGCCTGGGCGTGGGGCGCATACCTTGGGGAGGAGGCCATGGAGAAAGGGATCCGGATCAAGGTCTCCTCTTTCACCCGGCACCACGTCAATATCACCATGTGCCGGGCCAAGGCCAATGGCAACTACATCAACTCCATGCTGGCGCTGCAGGAGGCGCTGGAGTGCGGCTATGACGAGGCGCTGCTGCTCGACGCCGAGGGGTTCGTCATGGAAGGGTCGGGCGAGAACGTCTTCATCGTGCGCGACGGGGTGCTCTACACGCCGGACCTCACCTCCGCCCTGGACGGCATCACCCGACGCACCATCATCCAACTGGCGCGGGAAGCGGACATCGAGGTGGTGGAGAAGCGCATCACCCGCGACGAGGTCTATATCGCCGACGAGGCTTTCTTCACCGGCACCGCCGCCGAGGTGACCCCCATCCGCGAGGTGGACGGACGCACCATTGGGGAAGGGCGTCGAGGGCCGGTGACCACCTTGCTTCAACGCATGTATTTCGACGCCGTCCACGGGCGATCTCCCGTGCCGCACGGATGGCTCACGCTCGTGGCATGAGGGCGGACTCCATGGGTCCGCGCCGCCGAACACCCAACCGAACGGGGAATCGCTCATGACAGATTCGGAAGCCGCCCAAACCCCTGCTCCGCCCGTGGTTCGGGTCGGCCGCGACCAGCTTCCGGCCAGTTGCCCGCCGCGTGGCGAGGCGGTGTGGAGCCTCCATCCTCGAGTCTATCTGCCGCTGGCCCGCACCGGCGAGGCGGTATGCCCCTATTGCAGCACCAGGTACGTCCTGGAGGAGTGACGGGGAACGCCCTTCTGGTCGTCGGCCCTTCGTGGGTGGGCGACATGGTGATGGCCCAGAGCCTTTTCGAGGTGCTCAAGAGGCAAGCGCCGGAACGGCCCATCGACGTCTTGGCGCCCGGCTGGAGCCTGCCGTTGCTCGAGCGCATGCCGCAGGTGCGCGCCGGCATCGAGATGCCGTTGGGTCACGGCAGGCTGGCCCTGGGGGTGCGGTGGCGTTTGGGGCGTAGCCTGCGCGGGCGTTACCTCAAGGCCATCGTGCTGCCCAACTCCTGGAAATCGGCGGTGGTGCCTTGGGCTGCGCGCATTCCAGTGCGCACCGGCTGGCGCGGCGAGATGCGTTACGGCCTGCTCAACGACCTGCGTCGTCTCGATCCTTCCCGGCTCACCATGACGGTCCAACGTTTCGTGGCCTTGGCCGAGGCGCCGGGCGCACCCCTTCCGCCCATTCCTCCGCCGCGACTCGAGGTTCCCCCCCGCGGGCCGGCGGCCGCCCTGGCCGCTCACGGCCTGGAAAAGCCGAGGGACGTCCGGCTGCTGGCCCTGTGTCCAGGCGCCGAGTATGGTCCGGCCAAGCGCTGGCCGGAGTGGAAATACGGTGAACTGGCGCATGAATTCATGAAAAAGGGGTGGCAGGTATGGCTTTTCGGTTCGGAGAAGGATCGGCCGGTGTGCGACAATGTGCAGGCGATCGCCGGCGGCGGCGTCAACCTCGCCGGCCGCACCACCCTGGCCGAAGCGGTGGATCTGCTCTCCCTGGCCGATGCCGTGGTGAGCAATGATTCGGGGTTGATGCACGTGGCGGCCGCTCTCGACCGCCCCTTGGTAGCGATCTACGGCTCGTCGGACCCCGGGTTCACGCCGCCGCTGAACGCGCGGCACCGGATCTTGAGCCTGGGATTGGCGTGCAGCCCCTGTTTCGAACGCGAATGCCCATTGGGCCATCTGCGCTGCCTACGGGAGATCGCCGTGGCCGACGTGGCGGCGGCACTGGAAAGTATGGAAGGATGAGATGAACCGGATGAGCGAGAACGTGGTTTGGCACGAAGCCAGCGTGACCCGCGAGCGGCGTGAAAAGCTCAACGGCCACAAAAGTTTCGTATTGTGGTTCACGGGCTTGTCCGGATCGGGAAAGTCCACGGTGGCCCACGCGGTGGAGGAGCAGTTGCACCAGGCCGGATGCCGCACTTTCGTCTTCGATGGTGACAACGTCCGGCACGGCCTGTGCAGCGACCTCGGCTTCAGCGAGGAGGATCGGCGGGAGAACATTCGCCGCATCGGCGAGATGACCAAGCTCTTCGTGGAGGCCGGGGTGATCGCCATGACCGCCTTCATCTCTCCGTTCCGCAGCGAACGGGCGCGGGTGCGCCGGCTGTTTGCAGAAGGCGATTTCATCGAGGTCTATTGTGATTGCAGCCTGGAGGTGTGCGAAGCGCGCGACGTGAAAGGGCTCTATGCCAAGGCACGGGCGGGCCTGATTCCCAACTACACCGGGATCTCGTCTCCCTACGAACCGCCGGAGGATCCGGAGGTCCATCTCCACACCGATCGCGAGACGCTCCAGGAGAGCGTGGACAAGGTGTTGGACTATCTTCGGCAGCGGCGGCTCATCGATTAGATTCGGTGTCCGTCCGGCGCGCCGCCACACGCTTTTCGTGAAGGTCCTTCTGGTCAAGACCTCTTCCCTGGGCGATCTCATCCACAGCTTTCCTGCGCTCACCGACGCCCGACGACTGTGTCCGGAGCTTCGTGTCCACTGGCTGGTGGAGGAGGCTTTTCTCGCCGTGCCGGCCTGGCATCCGGCGGTGGACCAGGTGTTGCCCATCGCCTTGCGCCGTTGGCGGCGCGCGCCTTTGCGCGCCCTGTGGTCCGGCGAGCCCGGGGCGTTGCGACGGCGACTGCAGAGGGAGAACTACGATCTGGTGATCGATGCCCAGGGGCTGCTCAAGAGCGCCCTGCCGGCACGCCTGGCCGGTGCCACCGTGGCGGGCTACGACCGCCGCTCCATCCGCGAGCCCCTGGCCGCCTCCTTCTACCACCGGCGCCTGGCCGTCTCCCGCGAGCTCCACGCCATCGAGCGGATCCGGCGGCTCTTCGCCCTCGCCCTGGAATATCCCCTGCCCGGGTCGGCGCCCGACTACGGCCTGGCGCGGCCGGCGGAGGAACGGGAACGCACCCTGCTCTTCCTCCACGGCACCACCTGGCCCAGCAAGCACTGGCCGGAGGCCTGGTGGATCGAGCTGGCCCGCCTGGCCCGGGAAGCCGGCT
>CAYOJM010000128.1:0-3527 GCA_964404295.1 uncultured Sedimenticola sp.
GGTGAAGAAGGAGTACGCCGACATCCTGCGCCTGGCCGACCACATCTACATCGAGGAGCTGCGCAACGCGGGCCTCTATGACGAGGTGAGCCAGGCTTTCGCCGTCTTCCTGCCGGTGAAGTCGGTGGGGGTCACCGGCGATGCCCGCCGCTACGAGTACGTCATCACCCTGCGCGCGGTGAAGACCGTGGACTTCATGACCGCCCGCATCGGCCACCTGCCCTGGGAGTTCCTGGAGAAGGTCTCCAGCCGCATCATCAACGAGGTGAAGGGGGTCTCCCGGGTGGCCTACGACATCTCCAGCAAGCCGCCGGCGACCATCGAGTGGGAGTGACCGGCGTTCGGTGACGCCCGGCCGGCATCGGAACCGAGACCGCCGGAAGCTCGAGGGGAGGCCGACGGTCTGCTTTCCAGATCGGTTTGAGGCAAACCCATTTCCTTGGTAGAAGCAGGCTCGCCTCTTTCCGAGTCGCACCTGTTCAGGGCGTGGGACCCGTTGGTGCCCATGTCCAAAGGGGTGGGCTCCGGGTTCGAGGCCGACATGCGTGCGTCCGCCCTGTCCCCCACGGGATATCCGGCACCCGATCGTGCGGCAAGCGGTCGAGCAGCCTGTGCCCCACCGATGACGATCCGATCGGAGGCGGCTCCTCGATGCGGTATTCTTCGCTTACCACCCGCCAGCCCGGTGCCGTCGAAAACATGGCGCGACGACGGTCTGCCTGCCATGGATCGGGAGGAGCGGGCCCGGTCGCCCGGCTTTGGATCCGGCTGCCTTCCCGTCCCCGCTTTTGACGGTGCTGCAAGCTTGTCGGCAAAGCGGGCCCGGCCAGCGCCGTTGAAAATGGTGGGGAAACAGGCTGGAGGAAGACGAGGATGAATGACCACACCCTGAGATTGCCGGCGGCGACACGCTACCGCTTCCGTTTTGTGCTCGAAGAGCCGATGCGCCCGGCGCCTTACTTGGGATCGGCCTGGCGCGGCTTGCTTGGACACGGCCTGCGCCGCGTGGCCTGTGTCACTGCGCGCAAGCATTGCGACGGATGTCCGCTGCTGGAGGCGTGCATCTACAACCGTTTGTTCGAGTCCCGCACCGCGGCGCCGGATGCCGGTCGCCACCGGGTGCGCCCCCATCCCTTCGTCCTGGAGCCGGTACAGCCTCGGACTGGCGAGCGGCTGGAGGCGGGCGATGTCATCGAGCTGGGCATCACCCTGCTGTCAGACATGCACACCGCATTGCCCTTTCTCGTCCAGGCCATGCATCAGGCCGGCCGGCGCGGGCTGGGGCGAAGGGGCGGCCGCTTTCGCACGGTGGCTCTGTTTCAAGAGACGGACCTGGGCAGCGACCGTTGGACGCTGGTGTGGAATCCCGATGCCGGGAAACTCTCTCCGGTGGAACCGAAGCCGATGGTGCCGCTTGAGCCGCCGCGCACCCTGGCGATCGAACTCCTCACGCCGTTGCGCATGAAATTCGGTGGCCGCTTGGTGCGTCCCGAGACGTTTTCTTCCGACCTTTTCCTCACTCAACTGTGGCGCAGGATACGGGATCTGGCCCATCACTACGGCGGTGGGGACGGCGATCCGGTGGTGTCGCTGCCGCAGGAGCGACCCGAAGGGGTCGAAACCCTGGACGCCGCGCTCGAGTGGAGAGACTGGACCCGTTACTCTTCTCGTCAAAGGTGCCACATGAAAATGGGCGGCCTGGTGGGACGATGGCGACTGCCCGAGTCGGCGGTGGCCCGGTGGTGGCCGCTGCTCTGGTACGGCCAATGGCTCCATCTTGGCAAGGGCACCAGCATGGGGCTGGGTCATTACCGGCTTCAGGAGGTCGGCAAGCTTGCCGTACGGGCATCGGAGGCCGAGGTCTCCTAGGATCGGCGTTGCGGGGGCGGCCCAAGCGGGAAGGGCCGGAAAGACCAAGGAAGGCGCCCTCGCACTTTGTTTCTGGTTTTCGAATGGAGGAGGACGATGGAACGCGATGAAGCCAAGAGGCGCCGGATTCTACTGGCGGTCACCGGCCTTTCGCCTCAGGTGGTGACCGAAACCCTCTATGCGCTGGCGACCGCCGAGGCCCCTTGGATTCCGGACGAAATCCATCTCATCACCACGGCGGAAGGCAAGCGGCGGGCCGAGCTGGCCTTGTTGTCGGACGAGCCGGGTTGGTTTCACGCCCTAATCCGCGAATATGAACTGCCGCCCATGAAGTTCGATGCCCAATCCATCCATGTACTCGAGGACACATCCGGCCGTCCCCTGACGGACATCCGCACCCCGGAGGACAACGAGCGGGCCGCCGACGCCATCACCGAATGGGTGCGCCGCTTCACCGCCGACGCCGACAGCGAGCTGCACGTCTCCATCGCCGGTGGGCGCAAGACCATGGGGTATTACCTCGGTTACGCCCTCTCCCTTTTCGGGCGGGTCCAGGACCGGCTGTCCCACGTGCTGGTGGACGAACCGTTCGAGTCGAGCTGGGATTTTTTCTATCCCAGCCGTGCCAGCCGGGTGATCCAGACCCGAAACGACACACTGGCCGATTGCCGGGACGCCCGGGTGATGCTGGCGGAGATTCCTTTCGTACGCTTGCGCGAAGAAGTGCCCGAACGGTTACTCGAAGGGCGGGCCCGGTTCAGCGAGACCGTGGCCGCCATCCAGAAAGCGCAACAGCCGCCGCAACTGGAGATCGACCTCGAGCGACGACGGTTGTTCGCGTCCGGCGAAGAGATCGCCATGGAGCCGGCGGACCTGGCGTTCTATGCGATGATGGCCCGGGCCAGGCAGAAAGGGCTGCACCCTCAGCGCCACGACAGCGAAGGCCTGGCGGCCCGCTACCTTCATGAATACCGGCGCCTGGTGGGTGAGGAGAGTGGAGATTACGAGCGGGTGGCGCAGGCGCTCGATTGCGACGACCTCAAGGAGTGGTTCGAGCAGCGCAAATCCAAGACCAACAAGGCCATCCGAAAGGCTTTGGGAAGGCGCTTGGCTCAGATATATGAGATCGCAGCCACCGGCAAGCGTCCGCGAACCCATTATGGACTCACCCTGCCGGTGGATGCCATTCGATTCATATGAGGTGATTCGTCTGCACGAAACCGGCGTTTCGGAAGGGAAAAGCCGAATGAAACGCCCCGCAAGCGGCCGCATGCTTTGCGTCGCCGTGCGCTCGATTCGGACGGGTGTTTCGAACCTGTCCGCATCACCGAGGCGCGACCGATCGACGCTTCCGGTCATGTGCGCGGCGTCCGGCAAACAGCGCCGTTATCTTCGTTCGATTGGTTACTCTATCCATGGCGGCCTATGCCGCCATCGTTGTCGACTGGAGAGCGGCGCCATGGCGGGAGAATGCGATATTCTAGCGGCGCGGTTTTCGCGCGGGCCGAACAACGGGGCAGATTCATGAGAGCTCGGATCGAATGGATGAAAAAATGGGGTTGAACATGGAAACCGTGCTTGTATGCACCGTCGGTGGTTCCCACGAACCCATCGTCACCGCCATCGAGAGCCTCTCGCCGGATCGGGTCTGTTTCGTC
>CAYOJM010000129.1:0-20882 GCA_964404295.1 uncultured Sedimenticola sp.
TCAGTTCCGCCGGAGGAAGGGGCGAAGCTGGCGGTCGTGCCACCGGCCCAGGGTGGCCAGCGAGGCGATGCCGCCGAGCAGTGCCAGCAGCATGTCCGACTGAGTGTCCCAGGGGTCGCCCTGAGTGGCGAGAAAGGCCACCGCGTCGTCGCCGCTGGCCAGGGCCACCCACCACTCGATGAGCTCGTAGAAGGCGCTGAAGGCGAGCACGAAGCAGAGGATGAAGAAGTTGCGCCAGCCCCGGCCGCGGATCACGTTCAGCCGGATCAGCAGCTCGCGGGCGATCATGGCGGGCACGAACCCCTGGAAAAAATGGCCCACCTTGTCGTAATTGTTGCGTTGCAGGCCGAAAGTGTCACGGATCCAGTCGAACAAGGGCACTTCGGCGTAGGTGTAGTGGCCGCCTACCATGAGCACCACGCAGTGGGCCAGGATCAGCCAATAGAGCAAGGGGGTCAGGGGAAAGCGGCGCCAGGTGAACGCCAGGATCGCCGGGCCGATGAGCGCCGGGGCCACCTCCAGCCACCAGGTGAACCGGTCCTTGGGGTCCACGGCGGACCAGGCGAGCACCGCGGCGTACACGGCCAGCCAGGCGAACACTTGGATGCGGGAGGGGTGCGGCGGCGTCATGAGGTCCTCGTCGGGCGTTCGAGCACTTTGACCTGCACCGGTCGGCGCCGACCGTCGTGGAACACGGTGAGCTGCACCACGGTGCCGGGGGTGGTGGCGGCGATGCGGCTCATGATGTCGTAGGCGCCCTTTGCCTGCTCGCCGTTCAGGGCCAGGATGACATCGCCGGGTTCCACGCCCGCCCGGTCCGCCGGGCCGTTTTCCAGCACATGGGTCACGTAAACCCCACGGGTGGCTTCGTCCAGTCCCAGGGAACGGGCGAGGGCGGGGGTCAGGTCGGTTCCGCCGGCACCGATCCAGCCGCGGATGACTCGTCCGTGACGGATGATCTGGCGCATCACCTGGCGGGCCAGGTTGATGGGAATGGCGAAACCGACGCCGTGGGATCCGCCGCTGCGTGAGATGATGGCGGTGTTGATGCCGATCACCTCGCCCCGGGTGTTGATGAGGGCCCCGCCCGAATTGCCCTGGTTGATGGCGGCGTCGGTCTGGATGAAATCCTCGTAGATGGCGAGCCCCAACTGATGTCGATCCAGGGCGCTGATGATGCCTTGGGTCACCGTTTTGCCGACGCCGAAGGGGTTGCCGATGGCCAGCACCACATCGCCCACCCGTTGGCGCGAGGAGTCGCCCAGCCGGGCCGGCGGGAGATCACGCCCGGCGGCCTGGATCACCGCCAGATCGGTTTCCGGATCGGTGCCCACCACCCGAGCCCGCACCGGCCGGCGGTCGTCCCCGCCCACGTAGATCTCGTCCGCCCCTTCGATGACGTGGTGGTTGGTGAGGATGTAGCCGTTACGGTCCACCACCACGCCGGAACCCAGGTTTTTCTCCACGCGGCGCATGGGGGCGGTGCGCGGGTTTCCGAAATGGCGCTGCAATAGCGGGTTGCCGAACAGGGGGCGGCCCGGCGCTTCCGTGACGCGGCTGGTGTAGATGTTGACCACCGATTCCGCGGCCGCGGCCACGGCGTCGGCCCAAGAGGTGGGCGCGGGGACGGGGGAGGTCACGACCGGCGACGGAGGGCGCAAGCCGAGCACCAACAGCGCCGCCGCCACCCCGCTGCCCACGGAGAGGAGCAGGAACAGGAGCAGGCGGTGGATTTTCATGGGCCGACCATTCTACCATGCCCCTTTTTTCCCGGAGGGGGCCATGGTTCCGCTGAAGACCCTCATCGACCATTGCGACCGCCTGCTCGAAGTGGACGGCTTCCAGGACTATTGTCCCAACGGCCTTCAAGTGGAAACGGACCCACGTCGGCCAGTGCGGCGTCTGGTCACCGGCGTCACCGCCTGTCTGGCCCTGGTGGAGGCGGCGGCGGAGGCGGGCGCCGACCTGCTCGTCGTGCATCACGGCTTTTTCTGGAAGGGTGAGCCGGCGCCGCTGACCGGCATGAAAGGGCGGCGAATCGCAACCCTCTTCCGCCACGGGATCAATCTGGCCGCCTACCACTTGCCCTTGGACGCCCACCCGGAACTGGGCAACAACGTGCAGTTGGGGCGGCGGCTGGGGGTGGAGTCCATCGAGTGTGTCACTCCCGACGGCCTGCTGTGGGGCGGCGTGTTGGATCGCGTGCAGCCGCTGGAGACCTTCGGCGCGCGGGTGGGTGAGGTGCTTGGGCGTGCGCCCCTGCTCATTTCCGGAGGCGTCCATCCCGTGCGCCGCCTGGCCTGGTGCACCGGCGCCGCCGATCGGCTCATCGAACAGGCGGCCGATCTGGGATTCGACGCCTTTCTCAGCGGTGAAGTCTCCGAGCCCACGTTCCACGCGGCGCGCGAGCGGGGCATCCATTACATCGCCGCCGGCCACCATGCCACCGAAAGGTACGGCGTTCAGGCCCTGGGGGTACGGCTGGCTGACGAGTTCGGCATCGAACACCGCTTCATCGACGTGGACAACCCCGTTTGATGAAAACCCTTTCGTTCATGAGAATCTGGTGATCTTCTTGAAATCAGCCGGTGAATCGGCGATAATCCGCAGTTATCTTCAGGGTAAGAATCGGCATATTCTGAAACGCTGGATTTCGGTCCCTGACGCCGTATCCGTATCGTATTTCATCAACCTGCTAACTGGGGGTTTCCATCCATGAGCTCACAAGGCGTGGACCTCAAGAAACGCCGCATGCTCATCACGGCCACGGCCGGATTGGGCGCGGTAGGCGCGGGCTTCGCCCTCGTTCCTTTCATCAGCTATTGGCAGCCCAGCGCGCGGGCCAAGGCCCTCGGCGCGCCCGAGGAGGCCGACATCGGCAAGCTGGAGCCCGGCGCCCTGCTGCGGGTGAAGTGGCGCGGCAAGGTGTGCTGGATCGTGCGCCGCAGCGAAGAGACGCTCAAGAACCTCAAGGAGAACACGAGTCACCTCGTGGACCCCGATTCCGAAGTCCCCCAGCAGCCCGACTATTGCAAGAACTGGCACCGTTCCATCAAGCCGGAATACTTTGTGGCCATCGGCATCTGCACCCACTTGGGGTGCTCGCCCACCTACCGCCCGGAGATCGGCCCCGCGGATCTGGGCGAGGACTGGATGGGCGGTTTCTTCTGTCCCTGCCACGGCTCCAAGTTCGACATGGCCGGTCGCGTCTACAAGGGCGTACCGGCGCCCACCAACCTGGTGGTTCCCCCGCACAAATATCTGAGCGATACCCGTATCCTCATCGGTGAAGACGCAGGAGGTGCCGCATGAACCGGCTGATTGAATGGATCGACGAGCGTTATCCGCTCACCAAGGTCTGGAAAGAGCACCTCGCCGAGTACTACGCGCCCAAGAACTTCAACTTCTGGTATTTCTTCGGGTCGCTGGCTCTGTTGGTGTTGGTGAACCAGATCGTCACCGGCGTCTGGCTCACCATGAACTACAAGCCCGATGCCGACTTGGCCTTCGCCTCGGTGGAGTACATCATGCGCGACGTGGAGTGGGGTTGGCTGATCCGCTATCTCCACTCCACCGGCGCCTCCGCGTTCTTCATCGTCATCTACCTCCACATGTTCCGCGGGCTGATCTACGGCTCCTACCGCAAGCCGCGGGAGCTGCTGTGGATCATCGGTGTCGTCATCTATCTGGTGATGATGGCCACCGCCTTTTTCGGGTACCTGTTGCCCTGGGGGCAGATGTCCTACTGGGGCGCCCAGGTGATCGTGAACCTGTTCCAGGCCATTCCGGTGATCGGTGAGGATCTCTCCATCTGGATCCGCGGCGACTACGTCATTTCCGACACCACCCTGAACCGGTTCTTCGCTCTGCACTACCTGCTGCCCTTCATCCTGGCGGCCCTGGTGTTCGTGCACATCGTGGCGTTGCACAAGGTGGGCTCCAACAACCCCGACGGCATCGAGATCAAGAAGGGCCCCAAGGGCAACAAATGGAGCGACACCGCTCCGGCCGACGGCATTCCTTTCCATCCCTACTACACGGTGAAGGACATCGTCGGCGTGGCCGGTTTCCTGATCGTCTTCCTGGCGGTGGTCTTCTTCGCGCCCGAGATGGGCGGCTATTTCCTCGAGGCGCCCAACTTCGAGCCGGCCAACCCGCTCAAGACGCCCGAGCACATCGCCCCCGTCTGGTACTTCACGCCCTTCTACGCCATTCTGCGGGCGGTGCCCAGTTTCGCCGGAACCCAGATCTGGGGCGTGCTGGCCATGTTCGCCTCCATCCTGGTGCTCTTCTTCTTGCCCTGGCTGGACCGGAGCCCGGTGAAGTCCATCCGCTACAAGGGCATGATCTCCAAGGTCATGATCACCCTTTTCGTCATCGACTTCCTGGTGCTCGGTTATCTCGGCATGCAGCCGGCCACTCCGGGCCGCACCTTGGTGGCCCAGATCGGCACCATCTATTACTTCCTGTTCTTCCTGGCCATGCCCATCTACACCAAGATGGAGAAGACCAAACCAGTACCGGAGAGGGTGACCCAATGAAAAAACTGATCGCGATCTTTTCTTTGGCCCTGCTGCCGCTCACCGGCTTCGCCGGGGGCGGGGAAGGTCCGGCACTGGAATCCGCCGATATCGACCTCACCGACCACGCGGCCATGCAGCGCGGCGCCAAGTACTTCGTCAACTATTGCCAGGGCTGCCACAGCCTCAAGTACTTCCGTTATGAGCGCATGCAGGATTTCGGCCTGACCAAGGAGCAGATCAAGGACAACCTGCTGTTCGACAAGACCCAAAAGGTGGGGAGTCTGATGACCACCAATATGCCCACGGAGGCCGCCGCCGAATGGTTCGGGACCGCGCCGCCGGATTTGACGCTCACCGCGCGCTTGAGGCATGGAGGGGGCGACTGGATCTACACCTACCTCAAGAGCTTCTACAAGGACGACAGTCGTCCCTTCGGCGTGAACAACGTGGTCTTCCCCAACGTGGGCATGCCCCATGTGCTGATGGAGCTCCAGGGTGTTCAGGAGGCGGTCATCGAGACCGACGAACACGGCAACAAGCACGTCAAGGAGCTCAAGCTGGTCAAGCCGGGCAAGCTCTCTCCCGAGGAGTACGACCAGGTGGCCAAGGATCTGGCCACCTTCCTCACCCACGTGGCAGAGCCGGTCAAATTGCAGCGTCAGCGCATCGGCTTGTGGGTGATGCTGTTCCTTTTCGTGTTCTTCATCGTCTCCTTCATGTTGAAGAAGGAGTATTGGAAGGACGTGCACTGAGGGCCGCGATCCTGTCGGTCCGGCCGAAAAGGCGCACAGTCTGGTATACTGTGCGCCTTTTTTGATCGGGCCGCTTCGCGGTCCGTCGGGTGAAACTCGTGGTGAATCGCAACTCGATCATGACGCTCTATTCGGATCCAACGGACATTCACAGTCATCGGGTGCGGCTGGTGCTGGCTGAGAAACACGTCGCCGCAGAGATCGTGGACGTCGATCCGCTCAACCTTCCCGAGGACGTCATGGACCTCAACCCCTACGGCACCGCGCCCACCCTGGTGGATCGTGATCTGGTGCTGTATGACTCGCGCATCATTTTGGAGTATCTGGACGAACGCTATCCCCATCCGCCGTTGCTGCCGGTGGATCCGGTCTCCAGGGCCACCTTTCGCATGTACATGTATCGGGTGGAGCGGGATTGGTACAGCCGGGTCGAGGCCATAGTCGCCGGTGGCAAGAAGGGCGACAAGGCGCGCAAGGAGCTCAAGGAAAGCCTGGTGGCCGGTGCGCCGGTGATTGCGGCCAAGCCCTATTTCATGAGCGACGAGTTCACCATGGTGGATGCCAGCATCGCGCCCTTGTTGTGGCGGTTGCCTTGGCTCGGTGTGACGCTGGAAGGCAAGGTGGCCAACGTGTACAACGCCTATGCCGCCCGGCTGTTCAAACGCCCCGCCTTCGCACGCAGCCTCACCGAGCCCGAGAAGGAGATGCGGCTGGGATGAAGATGACTTCCAACCGCCCCTACCTGATCCGCGCCATTTGGGAGTGGATCAGCGACAACGGCATGACACCGCATCTGTTGGTGGATGCCGAGAAGGAAGGGGTGGTGGTGCCGCGGGAGTACGTGGAAGACGGTCGCATCGTGCTCAACGTGGGGGCCAATGCGGTGCGGGACCTGCAAATGGGCAATGAGGAGATCACCTTTGGCGCACGGTTTTCCGGCACGCCCATGGAGGTGGTGGTCCCGGTGACTGCGGTGCAGGGAATCTATGCGCGCGAGAACGGCCAGGGGATGCTCTTCCCCGAGGAGGAGCCGCCCTCTCCCGACGATGGGGACGAACCGGAGCCGCCGCGACCGCCTGGAGGTCGACCCTCGCTAAAGGTGGTGAAATAGGCCGGTTCAGCGCCGGCGTCGACCGGGAAAGGGGATCACCTTGGCGCTCGGGCGAGGCGCCTCGTCCCTCTGGTCGTCCGCCTGTTCGAAAGTGTGGCGGTCCTGGATGTGGACCGATTCCAGCGTCTGCCCGAGCAGGAGCACGTAGCCCGTCTCCCGCCGGTCGCCGTCCACGCTGTATTCGAAGCGGTACATGCGGCGCAGGCGCAGGCCGGCGTCGGTCCAGCGCAGGCCGAAGCGCTGGAGAGCGACGGAGTCGTCCAGCAGTTGGTATCCTTCATTTTCGCAGGCGGCCCGACCGATGGCCGACGCCGTTTCCCGGGCGCGGGCGCCCGCATACCACGCGAGGGCCACGAGCCCCAGGAGCAGAATGCCGAACAAGGTGGACAGCACTTCTTCTCGCTCACAGATCGATGGACGAAAAAACGGCGTGCAGACGGCTTGACGTCTGCATCGGCGATATTACCAAACTCGAAGTGGAGGCCGTGGTCAACGCGGCCAACAACGCGCTTCTCGGTGGGGGCGGCGTGGATGGCGCCATCCACCGGGCCGCAGGACCCGAGCTGCTGGACCTGACCCGCACCTTGGGCGGCTGCCCCACCGGAGAGGCGCGAGTGACGCCCGGTTTCCGGCTGCCGGCGCGCTGGATCATCCATACCGTGGGGCCGGTGTGGCGTGGGGGCGGTCAGGGAGAGCCGGAGCTGTTGCGGCGCGCCTATCGAAACAGCCTGCGCCTGGCGCGGGACAAGGGGGTGAGAACCATCGCGTTTCCCGCCATCAGCACCGGCGTCTATGGCTATCCCAAGACGCCCGCCGCCCGCATTGCGGTGGAAGAGGCGTTGGCCATGGCCGAGCACTTCGAGAAGATCCTCTTCTGCACCTACAGCGAGCAGGACGAGGCGGTCTATCGCAAGGTTCTGCAGGAGTATTGTCCATGAAGTGGATCGATGAGATTCCCTGGCTCTTCATCGTGGTGGCGGCCCTCTTCTTCGGTTTGGCTCCGTTCACCCCCGAGCCCCATGTGTGGGAGAAGCTGAAGATGCTGGCCGCCGGTGAACTGGTACGTCCCATCGACATTTTCGATTTGCTCCTTCACGCCTCGCCCTTCGTCTTGGGGGCGGTGAAATTCTGGCGCGACCGACAGCTGGCCAAAGGAGACGGTGGAGAATGATCCGTCCGCAGGCCTGGCGCCTGCGGACGGGCGTGGGTCAATAGACGCTGCCGAAGGAGAGATCCACCACATGGGCCGGCATGGGAATGCCGGCGATCTTGCTCGCCTGGAACACGGGTCCACGCGGGAAAAGGGTGTAGAGATACCGTTTCCCTCCTTTCTCGGCGTAGCGTTCCGCCAAGGCCTGGCTCACTTGGCGTGCGGTGCAGTGGGTGCCTTCGGTACGACACCGTTCCCGCAGATAGTGGATCACATCCCAGTGGGCGTCGGTGAGCTCCACCCCTTCGGCTTCGGCCAGGGCCCGCGCCACCTGCTCGTCCCACTCGTCGAAGTCGGTGGTGGTGAGGTGGTCGGGGGCCTGCTCTTTGGCAATGGCAACCATGATATGCTCTCCTCCTCTTCGTTGTGATGGTTGGCTCGTCGTTCGGGAAAGGGAGGGAAAGTCCGACCTTTCCGCCCCCTCTCCACCCGTGACCGTTGCGGTCCCGGGCGCCCTTTGAGCATAGACCGGTTTTCGCAAATTGCCAGGCGATCACACCTTGAGACTGGATGCCCTCCGTCCTTTGCGCGGCGCCGCCGTCACCTTGGAGGTGCCGCCTGCTTGCGTCTGCCGGATTGGCGGCCCTTCGGGGGCCGGTAAGAGCCTGCTGTTGCGGGCGGTGGCGGACCTGGATCCCAATCGGGGAGAAGTCTGGCTCGGTGAAACACCCCGCAGCCGGATGCCGGCTCACGCATGGCGTCGCCTGGTGGGCTATCTTCCGGCGGAGAGCGCCTGGTGGGCGGATCGGGTGGGCGAGCATCATCCCCGCTGGTCTCCGGAGCAGACCGCCGCTCGGGGCGTCGATCCCCGCCTCGAGGCGCTCGGTTTCGGCCCCGACGTATTGCAGTGGCCGGTGGCGCGTCTTTCCACGGGGGAGCGGCAGCGGTTGGCCCTTGCCCGCTTGTTGGCCAATGAACCTCTCGCGCTGCTTCTGGACGAGCCGGTGGCCAATCTGGACAGCGTCAACGGTGAACGGGTATTGGAGGTGGTGCGGGATTACCTTGAAACCACGCCCGCGCCTGCGCTCTGGGTGAGCCATGGCGACGAGCGCCCTGCGCGTTGCATGGGGACCCTGGAGTTGGTCCACGGCGAAATGGAAGAACTGGAGTTGCCGTGGAACTGATCCGGATCACGTCCTGGGACCTGGCCCTGTGCGCTGGACTGGTGCTGTTGTTGGCCGCCCTCTCCTGGCGGCTGCACCTGGGGGTGGAACGGCGGTTGTTGGTGGCGATGGCGCGCGCCACGGTTCAGCTCATGCTGTTGGGCCTGGTGCTGCGCATGCTCTTTGCCCAGACGCGCCCCCTCTACCTGGGGCTCATGGCCCTCTTCATGCTGGCGGTGGCCGGATACGAGGTGATGGCCCGCCAGCAACGCCGTTTCCGTGGAGGCTGGGGTTATGGGCTGGGCGCTCTCTCCATGTTCCTCTCGTCTTTCACCATCACCTTTCTTGCTTTGACCCTGGTGATCCAGGTGGATCCTTGGTACCGGCCCCAATATCTCATCCCGCTGCTGGGCATGCTTCTGGGAAACACCATGACGGGCATCGCCATCGCCCTGGACAATCTCACCCGTGCCGCCTGGGAACAGCGAGATCGAATCGAAGCGCGTCTCATACTCGGCCACCCATGGCAGCAGGCCATCGGTCCGCTTCGAAGGGACGCTTTGCGTTCCGGGCTCATTCCCATCATCAACGCCATGACCACCGCCGGCGTCGTGAGCCTGCCAGGCATGATGACCGGACAGATCCTGGCCGGCAGCCCGCCGCTGGAAGCGGCCAAATACCAGCTCATGATCCTCCTGCTCATCGCCGCCGGCGTTGGGTTGGGCAGCCTGGCCGCCGTATGGGGCGGCAGCCGTCGGTTGTTCGACGAACGAGAGCGACTGCGCTTGGACCGCATCGCCGAAACAGGCAGGTGAGCCTCGACCAGGGGACCGGTCAAGGCGGCGGAGGCTCGGAATGGACCGCCGGGCGCCTTCCCTGCCGTTTCGAGCGGGCCGGGGAATTTGTCCGTCGTCGTTTAGAGGCGAAGTGCGACTGGTTTAAACCGCGGCTTTGAAGTTGGGTTTGAGGGCGATGGGGCCGGAGCGCCGATCGACGTCATGAAGTGGTCCGCCGGAACAGCAGATCGTGTACGGGATGGCCCAGGCGGCGCCCCCTTTGCTCGAATTTGGTGATCGGTCGGGTTTCGGGCCGCGCCGAATAGCGTCCGGGGCCGGCCAGGTTCTGGAACAGGTCGGGGCGCGC
This sequence comes from uncultured Sedimenticola sp., assembly GCA_964404295.1. GTDB lineage: Bacteria > Pseudomonadota > Gammaproteobacteria > Chromatiales > Chromatiaceae > Thiolapillus. Next base: position 9,843 of record CAYOJM010000129.1, read on the forward strand.
CTCGAAATGTTCGAGGATCCATTCAGCGTAGGGTGTCCAGTCGGTGGCGGCGTGAAAGAGGCCGCCGGGAGTCAGACGGGCGGCCACCAGTTCCACGAAGCCCGGTTGGACGATGCGGCGTTTGTGGTGGCGCTTTTTTGGCCAGGGGTCGGGAAAGAAGAGCAGAATGCCGGCCAGACTGCCCGGAGGGATCATCCGTTCCAGCACCTCCACGGCGTCGTGGCGCATTAGGCGCAGGTTGTTCAGCCGTTGCGCTTCGATCTGCTTCAGCAGCCGCCCCACGCCGGGCGGGTGGACCTCCACGCCCAACCAGTTGCGCTCCGGATGGCTGGCGGCGAGGGTGGCCAGCGACGTGCCGTCGCCGAAACCGATCTCCATCCATACCGGGTTGGCGTTGCCGAACAGGGCCTCGAAGTCCAGCCGGACGGTGGGATCGAAAGGGATGCCGTAGCGGGGCCAGAGGCGGTCGAGTGCCCGTTGCTGGCCGGCGGTGAGGCGGCCGCCGCGCAGCACGAAGCTGCGGATCCGGCGGGCGGGCGCGTCGGAGCCGCTCATGGGGCGTCCGGCCTCAGAAAAAGAGCCCTTCCAGCGGCGAAGAGGCGGAAGCGTAACGCCGAGGCGGCATGCGGCCGGCAAGATAGGCTTCACGTCCCGCTTCGATGGCTTTTTTCATGGCCGACGCCATGAGCACCGGATTCTTCGCCGCCGCAATGGCGGTGTTCATGAGCACCCCATCGCAGCCGAGCTCCATGGCCACGGCGGCGTGGGAAGCGGTGCCCACGCCGGCGTCCACCAGGATGGGCACCTTGGCGTTCTCCACGATTTCGAGGATGTTGTAAGGGTTGCGGATGCCCAGGCCCGAGCCGATGGGCGCGGCCAACGGCATCACCGCCACGCAGCCCATGGCCTCCAGTTCGCGGGCGACGATGGGGTCGTCATTGGTGTACACCATGACGTCGAAACCGTCGGCGATGAGGGTTTCCGCCGCATCGAGGGTGGCGACCACGTCGGGGAAGAGGGTCTTTTCGTCGCCCAACACCTCCAGCTTCACCAGATTGTGGCCGTCCAGCAGCTCACGTGCCAGGCGGCAGGTTCGCACCGCCGTTTTCGCGTCGTAGCAGCCGGCGGTATTGGGCAGGATGGTGTATTCGTCCGGCGGCAGCACGTCGAGGATGTTGGGTTCGTCCGGATTCTGGCCCATGTTGGTGCGGCGCACGGCGATGGTGACGATCTCGGCGCCGCTCGCTTCGACGGCGCGGCGGGTCTCGTCCAGGTCCTTGTATTTGCCGGTGCCCACCAGCAGGCGCGAAGTGAAAGTGCGGCCGCCGATGGTGAAAGTGTCCTGGGATTCGCTCATTGGAAAATTGCCTCGGGAAAGGGAGGAACGAAATTCTATTCGAAAACGACAGGGGGCAGGAGGCCGCTTCTAGCCGCAGCAGCCGTCCTTACCTTCGATCTGCACCGGGGGACAGGGAACGCTGCCGAAAGAGCAGAAGACGCAGCAGTCGCCGGGCTTGGGCTTTAGCAGGGCGCCGCAGGAGGTGCACTCGTAGTGCCACTGGCAGGCGTCGGTGGGCATGCTCTCTTCCTTCGAGAAGCCACACTCGGGGCAGGTGACCACCGATTGCAGGATCACCGCCATCAACCGCCTCCGATGGCCTGCACCACCTCCACGCGGTCCCCCTCTGAGAGGACGTAGTCGGGGTGTTTGCTGCGCGGCACCAGCTCTTCGTTCACCTCGATGGCATAACGGCTGCCCTGAAGCCCCAGTTCGGCCACCAGCTGGGCCAGGGTGACCGCTTCGGCCACCTGACGCGTCTCGCCGTTGAGCCGGATCTGCATGGAAACCTCGCGCACAAGGTGATCTCGGTTGAAATTTTACACTAAACTCCATTCCATCCCGTCCACTCACCGGCAGCCGTCCGCAGATGGAGAAGAAATTTCACGAAAACCTCATTTCGGTGGAGGAGGCCAATACTCTCGACGGGCTGTTGGCGCGACGCATCCATCGGTCTCCCGACGGTTTGGCCTACCAGTATTACGACCGTGGGGGCAAATGTTGGCGTGAACTGACCTGGCGTCAGATGGGCGAGGCGGTGGCGCGTTGGCAGCAGGCGCTGGCCGCCGAAGGGCTCAAGCCGGGAGATCGGGTGGGGGTGCTGCTGCGCAACTGCCCCGAATGGCTCATGTGGGACCAAGCGGCGCTCAGCCTGGGGCTGGTGACCGTGCCGCTCTATACCGACGACCGGCCGGACAACGTCGCTTACATCCTGGACGAGGCGGGGGTCAAGGCGCTTCTGGTGCAGGACGCCGGGCGCTGGAAGCGGTTGGTGCCGGCGTTGCCCGAGGAAGGGGAAGGGTCGCTCAAGAGGGTCTTGTTGCTGGACGACGGGCGGGAGGCGGAGAAGTTCGAGCGCAACGACGATCGCGTGGTGCGGGTTTCGCGCTGGCTCCCGCAGACGAGCGGCCCTCTCAAGGTGCGCCAGGGGGCCGATCCCCACGAGCTGGCGTCCATCGTCTACACCTCGGGCACCACCGGTCGCCCCAAAGGGGTCATGCTGAGCCATCACAACATGCTGTTTGTGGCCCACGCCAGCCTCACCATGCTGGATTGCTACGAGGAGGACAAATTTCTCTCTTTTCTGCCCCTCTCGCACACCCTCGAACGCACCGCAGGCTACTATCTGCCCATGATGGCCGGCGCGGCGGTGGCGTTTTCCCGTTCCGTGGCCCAGTTGGGCGACGACCTGATGAAAGTGCGGCCCACCGCCATCATCGCCGTACCGCGCATTTTCGAAAAGGTGTACGGGCGGATCCGGGATCAACTGAAAAAGAAACCCCCGCTGGCACGGCGGTTGTTCGAGATGGCGGTGGATGTGGGGTGGGCTCGGTTCGAACATCAACAAGGGCGGGCCGGATGGTCGCCGTGGCTGCTGTTGTGGCCGGTGCTGGAGCGCCTGGTGGCGCGCAACGTAGTGGCGAAACTGGGGGGGCGGCTGCGCCTGGCGGTGAGCGGGGGGGCGCCCTTGTCGCCCGAGGTCGCTCGGGTGTTCATCGGTTTGGGAATTCCCATCGTTCAGGGGTACGGGCTGACCGAAACCAGCCCGGTGATCAGTGTCAACCCGTTGGAGGACAACGTGCCGGAGAGCGTCGGCCTGCCCATTCGCGGCGTCGAGGTGAAGATCGGCGACAACGATGAGTTGCTGGTACGCGGTCCCGGCGTGATGCTCGGATATTGGAACAACCACAAGGCCACCACTGAGACGATCGATCCGGATGGTTGGCTCCACACCGGCGACCAGGCGCGGATCGACGAAAGCGGCCACATCTACATCACCGGGCGCATCAAGGACATTCTGGTGCTCTCCAACGGGGAGAAGATCCCGCCCGCCGACATGGAGCTGGCCATTGCCCTGGACCCCCTGGTGGATCAAGTGATGGTGGTGGGCGAGGGGCGGCCTTATCTCACTGCCTTGGTGGTGCTCAATCCGGAGCACTGGAAAGAGCTGGCGGCCGAGCTGGGGCTGGATCCGGACGATCCCACCGCTCTGGAGCACAAGGCGGTGCATAACCGAATGCTCAAGCGCATCCAGAAGGCGCTGAAGGATTTTCCCGGCTACGCCAAGATCCGCAAGGTCCACCTGACCTTGGAACCCTGGACCATCGAGGCGGGGCTCATCACGCCCACGCTCAAGGTGAAAAGGCCCAAGGTGCTCGAACACCATGCCGACGCCGTAGAGGCCATGTACGCCGAAGGCCCGGCTCAATGACTTTGGGTTATAATCCGCTTCCGTTGCGGGTGTAGTTCAATGGTAGAACCTCAGCTTCCCAAGCTGATGACGTGGGTTCGATTCCCATCACCCGCTCCAGTTTCCATGCGCCTTTCTTCCCGATGGACCAAGGGCCCTGGTGGCGCGCGCCGTTCCGGGGCGCTTCTTTTCGGGCGCTCGTCAGGAGAATCCGCGCCATGCGTTCCCCCCGTTCCCTGATCTTCATCGCTTTTTTGGCCTCCATGCTCGGCGGGTGCGAGAAACCCGAACCGCCTGCCGGGGAGCCGCCGGTGCGGCCGGTCAAGTCCACGTTGGTGACCGGTCGCAGCACGGGCGGCGTGCGCCAGTTCCCGGCGCGGATCGACTCGCTGCACAAGGCGGATCTGGCTTTTCGGGTTTCCGGAAAGGTGAAGGAGATCCTGGTGGTGGAGGGCCAGCAGGTGGAAGAGGGGGCACTGCTGGCGCGCCTGGACGACACCGACTACCGCATCGTCTTCAACGATCGGAAAGCCGTCTATCAGCGCGCGCTCAACGATTTCCAGCGCGCCAAGAAGCTCATCGAGGACGGTTACATCTCTCGGACCGACTACGACAAGCTGGAAGCGGCTTTCAAGAGCGCCAAGGCGGCGTTGGCGGCGGCCCGGCAGGATCTGGAGTACACGAAGCTCCATGCGCCCTTCGCCGGCACCGTGGCCAAACGCTACGTGGAGCAGTTCGAGGAGGTGAAGCCCAACCAGCCGGTGCTGGCGCTGAGCGACACCTCGTCGCTCAAGGTGATCGTCGATGTGCCCGAGAACATCATTCAGTCTCTCCGCCGTACCGGCCGGGAGGAAGGCGTGAAGGTGGAGGCTTCGTTCGACGCCTTGCCCGGTAAGCGTTTTCCCCTGAAGTTTCTCGAAGCCTCCACCCGGGCCGACCCCCAGACCCAGACTTTCGAGGTCACCTTTCTCATGCCGCGGCCCGATGAACTCACCATCCTGCCGGGCATGACCGCCAACATCACTCTCGATTTGAGCGCTCTGGTGCGGGCGGTCGAGGGCTATCTGTTGCCTTTGACCGCGGTGACCGCGAACGCCGCTTTGGAGCCCATCGTATGGGTGGTGGACGAGGAAAAGGGCGAGGTCCATGCGCGCAAGGTGAAGTTGGGCGAGTTGCGCGGCAGCCGCGTGGAGGTTCTCGAAGGGGTCGAAGAAGGCATCCGCGTGGTGACCGCCGGCACCGCCTATCTGGCCGAAGGGATGAAGGTGCGATTGCTGCCCGAGCGCGAGCAGGCCGAACCGCGGCCGGACGATCTCAAGCGCATTCTCCTTACCCGCTGTCCGCCGCCCGTACCGGCCGCCTGTGGTGAAGGAGAGGAGGGGGCGCCGACCCGATGAATCCGGGAGAGTATTCCATCCGCAGGCCGGTCGTCGCCTGGCTGCTCATCATCATCATGGTGGGGGGCGGCCTGGCCGGCTTCGAGGAGATGGGCAAGCTCGAGGATCCCAACTTCACCATCAAGCAGGCCAAGATCATCACCTATTATCCCGGCGCCACCGCCCAGGAGGTTCAGGATGAGGTGACCTACCACCTCGAGGACGCGGTTCAGCTTTTAGGGCAGCTCAAACGGATCAAAATGTCCATCTCCCGGCCCGGCATGTCGGACATCACCCTGGAGTTCAAGGACGAATATTCGGCCGAGGCGTTTCCCAACATCTACGATGAGCTGCGGCGAAAGATCGCCGACATGAAACACAAGCTGCCGCCGGGGGTGAATCCCATCGTAGTGGACGATTTCGCCGACGTGTACGGGGTCTATCTGGCCCTGCATGGACCCGGCTACACCTACCGGGATCTCCAGGACGTGGCCGATTGGCTCAAAAAAGAGCTGGTGCTGGTTCCGGGGGTCCGCAAAGTGGTCATCGGCGGCAGCCAGCCCGAAGTGGTCTATCTGGAGATGTCGCGTCAGAAGCTGGGCGAGCTGGGCATTCCCCTGGAGCGCATCGCCGCCATCCTGCAGTCGCAGAACGTGGTGGCCGACGCCGGAAAGGTTCGGGTAGGCGACGACTACATCCGCATTCAACCCACGGGGGAGTTCCGTTCCGTCAAGGCCATCGGAGACGTGCTGTTGGTCTCGGATGGGCGCAAACTGGTCTATCTGCGGGACGTGGCGCGCATCCATCGGCTGTACGACGAGGTGCCGCAGAAGCTCATCTATTTCAACGGCGCGCCGGCCCTCACTCTCGGCATCTCCATGCGAGCCGGAGAGAACGTGATCGCCGTGGGGCGGGCCGTCCGCCAGCGACTGAAGGCGTTGGAAGCCGACATGCCGGTGGGCATGACGCTGGACGCCATCTACAGCCAGCCCGACGAAGTGGACAAGTCGGTGAGTGGGTTCATCGTCAGCGTGGGGCAGGCCATCGCCATCGTCATCGTGGTGCTGTTGCTGTTCATGGGGCTCACTTCGGGGCTCATCATCGGCGCCGTCCTGCTGATCACCGTGGCCGGCACCCTTTTCGTCATGCAGTTGTACGGCATCGAGCTCCAGCGGGTCTCTCTGGGCGCCCTGGTCATCGCCCTGGGCATGTTGGTGGACAACGCCATCGTCGTCGCGGAAGGCATGCTCATCCGCCTGAAGGCCGGCATGGATGCGGCCAAGGCGGCCCGGGAGGTGGTGGGCAAGAACGCCATGGCCCTGCTCGGCGGGACCATCATCGGCATTCTCGCTTTTTCGGCCATCGGCCTGTCCCAGGACAACACGGGCGAGTTCGCCCGTTCGCTGTTCTATGTGATCCTCATCTCCCTCTTGCTCTCATGGATCACCGCGGTGAGCACCACGCCCCTGCTCTGTGCCCTCTTCATCAAGCCGAAAAAGGGGGCGGAGGCCGGCCAAGACCCTTACGGCAAGGGGTTCTTCAGGGTTTACCGCAACTTCGTCAAGCAGGTGATCCGTTTTCGGTGGGTCACCGTGGCCGTCGTGGTGGGGCTGTTCGTATTGGCGGTGTACGGTTACGGATTCGTGCCCCAGGCCTTCTTCCCCAACGCCAACACCCCCATGTTCTTCGTGGATCTTTGGGAGCCGGAAGGAACCGACATCCGCAAGACGCGGGACGACGCGCTCGAAGTGGAGGCCTTCGTGCGACGCCAACCGGGTGTGGTGAGCACCACCACCCTGGTGGGCGGCGGAGACGCCCGGTTCTCCCTGGTATACGAACCCAAGGAAGCCAGCCCCGCCTATGCCCAGATCATCGTGCAGACCGAGCGGCGGGAGCAGATTCCAGCGGTGTGGTCGGCGGTGGCGGACTACATGCGAGAGCGGATGCCCCAGCTCGATCCCATCATCAAGCCCTTGCGCATCGGACCCGGGCGCGACAGCAAGATCGAAGCGCGGATCATGGGGCCCGATCCCGTGGTGTTGCGCCGGCTTTCGGAAAAGGTCAAAGCCATCATGCGCGCCGATCCCGAAGCCATCGAGGTACGCGACGATTGGCGCAATCCGGTGGCTTACATCCAGCCGGTGTTCAATGAACAGGTGGGCCGACAGCTCGGGGTGAGCCGCAATGAGCTGGCCGCCGCCCTCAAGGCCGCTTTCCAGGGCGAAGACATGGGGCGCTTCCGCGACGGCTACCACATGCTGCCCATCCGTTTCCGTCCCCCGGCGGTGGAGCGTGGCGACGTCGGCCACATCAAGGACATTCGGGTTTGGAGCCCCGTGTTGCGGCGGGCGGTACCGGTCGCCCAGGTGGTGAGTGAATTCGATACCCGGTTCGAAAACACCATCATCCGGGGCTACAACCGAATGCAGGCCATCGTCGCTTCGTGCAACCCCAAGGGAGAGCTGGCCACACCGCTGTTCGAGCGGTTGCGGCCCAAGATCGAGGCGTTGGCGCTGCCGCCCGGCTACCGCCTGGAGTGGGGGGGAGAGTATGAGGACGCCCAGAAGGCCCAGAGCGCTTTGTCTCGCGCCATTCCCGTGGGCTTTCTGCTCATGATCGTGGTCAGCGTCCTTTTGTTCGGCAAGATCCGTCAGCCGCTCATCATCTGGCTCACGGTGCCTTTGGCCCTCATCGGCATCACCGCCGGCCTGCTCGCCTTCGACGGTGCCTTCGACTTCATGTCTCTGCTCGGTGCCCTGAGCCTCATCGGCCTGCTGATCAAGAATGCCATCGTGCTCATCGAGGAGATCGATCAGCAGATCGAGTCGGGCAAGGCGCCCCTCACCGCCATCCTCGACTCGGCCACCAGCCGATTGCGGCCGGTGACCATGGCCGCCGTCACCACCATTCTCGGCCTCGTTCCGCTGCTCAAGGACGTCTTCTTCGTCAACATGTCCATCACCATCATGGCGGGGCTGGGCTTTGCCACCCTGCTCACCTTGCTGGTGGTGCCGGTGCTCTATGCCATCTTTTTCCGCGTGCCCTATTCGAAGACGGCCTGAATGGGTGCCAGAAGGCGAAGGCGCGGGCCTGGGGGATCGAGAAGCGTCAAGGCGCGCACCTTGCCTGGGAAGCCGGATTGGGCGCGTGGCCATCCTGCTCTCTCCGTTCGGCTGCGGGGGGATCACGGAGGCGGGCCATGAGGGCCGCCGTCTGAACCTGGGCCTTTATCTTTCGGTCGAGGGGCGGGTGACGGGAAAGGTGTCGTCACGGTGGGGGTGACAAGGTGTGGGGGCCGCCCGGAATGAACCGCCGGGCGTCTTCCCGCCGTTTCGAGCAGGGCGCGACATCTCCTTAAAGACTCCGATCGGGATCGGCGCTTCCGGTTTCCTCCCGCCCGTTTTGCGAGCTCTCCTGGTCGATATGAAAACGCCCCCGGACGGGGGCGTACGCGAAGGCGTGTAAGCGTAAAGGCGCTCAGAAGGGAATGTCGTCTTCGTATCCACCCAGGTCGGCCGGTTCTTCGGTCGGGCGCGCCGCCGGCTGGGCCGCAGGGCGTTCGGGCGGCTGATCGAAGGGCGCGTCGCCGCTTCCGCGGCTGTCGAGCATCTGCATTTCGTTGGCGATGATCTCGGTGGTGTATCGATCCTGGCCGTTCTGGTCCTGCCACTTGGAGGTGCGCAGGCTGCCCTCGATATAGACTTTGGACCCTTTGCGCAGGTATTGCGCCGCCACCTCCCCCAGTCGGCCGAAGAGCACCACCCGATGCCACTCGGTGTGGTCCATCCATTCGCCGGTGTTGCGGTCCTTGCGGCGTTCGGTGGTGGCCACGCGGATGCGGGTGACCGCCATGTCGTTGGGCGTGCGACGGGTTTCTGGGTCCGCGCCCAGGTTGCCGATGAGAATGACCTTGTTGATGCCTCTGCCTGCCATCTTGCCTCCTTTGTACGCCTTCCGTGGCGCTTGGTTGAAAGAGGCTTTCGATTCTAGCGGAAAAACCGGCCGTTGCGCTTGCGCCTGGGGGGCTCTCGTCGCGGCACTTCGAGACCTTGAGCGGAGAGGAGCCAAACGAGAGTGATCAATGCGCCTGTGATGAAGACCATGCCGGTGCCGTAGTGTTGGTGGACCCATCCGCCGCTGAGCCCGCCGAAGAACGCGCCGCTGAACTGGGCCGTGGAGTAGACACCCATGGCGGTGCCTCGGATGTGGCCGGGCGCCAGTCTGGAGACCAGCGAGGGAAGGGTCGCCTCGAGCAGGTTGAAAGCGGTGAAAAAAGCAAGCAGCGCCAGCCCCAGGCCCCATAGGCTGCCCTGCATGGCGTAGAGGCCCAGTTGGGCCAGCCCAAGCAGGCCGATGGCGGCGAGGAAGATCTCCTTCATCCTGCCCCCTTTTTCCGCCAGGATCACCAGGGGCACCATCAGCGCCATGCCGCCCACCATCACCGGCAGATAGAGCCAGGCGTGGCGGCCGGAGGGCAGGCCGGCTTCCACCAGTTCGAGCGGCAATGCGAGGAACAGGGCGGTGAGCACCAGGTGGAGGCTGAATATGCCCAGGTCCAGGCGAAGCAGTTGGGGATCGCGAAGGACGCGGCCGAACAGGCCAGGCACCGGCTCCGCCTCGGCGTGCACGTCGTGCCGTGCCGGGGTGGGGATCACGCCCAGCAGGACGATGATGGCGGCCAACGCGAGCACGGCGGTGAGCCAGAACAGGCCGGGCACCCCGACCCAGCCCTCCAGGAGAGGACCGGCGATCAGGGCCAGGGTGAAAGCGAAGCCGATGGTGACGCCCACCGTGGCCATGGCCCGGGTGCGGTGGCTCTCCCGGGTCAGGTCCGCCAACAGGGCCATCACCGCCGCGGCGATGGCGCCGGCGCCTTGCAGGGCGCGCCCGAGGATGATCATCCAGATGTCCTCGGCCATCGCCGCCACCACCGACCCGGCGGCGAACAACAGCAAGCCGCCCACGATGACCGGTTTGCGGCCGATGCGGTCCGATAGAAGCCCGAAAGGGATCTGAAGTGCGGCCTGGGTCAGTCCGTAGATGCCGATGGCGATGCCGGTGAGCACAGGCGTGGCCGACGGCAGGTGCTCGGCGTAGAGGGCGAATACCGGAAGAATAAGGAACAGCCCCAGCATGCGGGTGCCATAGATGGCGGCCAGCCCCAGGGTGGCCCGTCGCTCGGTGGGGGTCAGCCCTGCGTTCGTCTTCTTTGTCATGGGTTGGTTTGAAGGGGATGGGAAAATCGGCGTATAGTAACTCGTTTTCCCGCACCCAAGAACGAAGGCCGCGCACCGGCCTTCCAGCGCGCACGACGCACGTCGTATGAAAACCATCCGCATCCGTGGCGCCCGCACCCACAACCTGAAGAACATCGACCTCGACCTGCCCCGGGACAAGCTCATCGTCATCACCGGGCTGTCGGGCTCGGGCAAGTCGTCGCTCGCCTTCGACACCATCTACGCCGAGGGGCAGCGGCGCTACGTGGAGTCGCTGTCGGCCTACGCGCGCCAGTTCCTCTCCATGATGGAGAAGCCCGACGTGGACCATATCGAGGGGCTGTCTCCGGCCATCTCCATCGAGCAGAAGACCACCAGCCACAACCCCCGCTCCACGGTGGGCACCATCACCGAGATCTACGACTACCTGCGCCTGCTTTTCGCCCGCGCCGGCACGCCCTTGTGCCCCGAGCACCAGCTGCCCCTGGAAGCTCAGACCATCGAGCAGATGGTGGATCAGGTGATGGCCCTGCCCGAGGGGACGAAACTCATGCTGCTGGCCCCGGTGATCTCCGAGCGCAAGGGGGAATACCAGAAGCTGCTGCGGGAGCTGGGGACCCAGGGCTTCATCCGTGCCCGCATCGACGGCGAGCTCTGGGAGCTGGACGATGCTCCCGACCTGGACCTGCGCCGCAAGCA
>CAYOJM010000130.1:0-12849 GCA_964404295.1 uncultured Sedimenticola sp.
GCGGCTGATGAACCCCAAACGCAAGACCATCGGCATCCGCATTCCCGACAACCGCATCGCCCTGGCCCTGGCCGAGGAGCTGGACGAGCCCATCCTCAGCAGCACCCTCATCCTGCCCGGCGACGAGACGCCGCTGGCCGACCCCTGGGAGATCAAGGAGGTGCTGGAGCACCAGGTGGATCTCATCATCGACGGCGGCTACTGCGGCTACGAGCCCACCACCGTGGTGGTGATGGAGGACGACGAGCCCCGGGTGGCGCGGAAGGGGAAAGGGGACACCGACCTGTTCGAATGACACGGCGCCTGCCGGTGGTCGATGCGATTCCCGCTATAATTCGACGATGCATGAGTTGAACCTTATCCAGCAACTGGCGGTCTTCGTGCTGCCTTTGGTGTTCGCCATCACGGTGCACGAGACGGCACACGGCTGGGTGGCGGACAAGCTGGGCGACCACACGGCGCGGATGCGGGGGCGGATCACCCTCAACCCCATCCCCCACATCGACCCGGTGGGCACCATCATCGTGCCCCTGGCGCTCTACGCCCTGAGCAGCCTTTCCGGAGGCGGCGGCATCTTGTTCGGATGGGCCAAACCCGTGCCCATCGATCCTCGCAACTTCCGCCACTACCGCAGGGACATGGCGCTGACCGCGGCGGCGGGGCCCGCCTCCAACCTGTTGATGATGTTGGCTTGGGGCGTGGTGCTGCGCTTGAGCTTGGTCCTGGAGCCGGTCTCTGCGTGGGTGGCGGAGCCGCTCGCCTACATGGCCATGGGGGGCATACTGATCAACGCTTTGTTGATGGTTTTGAATCTGTTGCCCATACTGCCGCTGGACGGCGGCCGGGTGGTGGCCTCGCTGCTGCCTCCGCGGTTGGCCGTCTCCTATTCCCGGCTCGAGCCTTGGGGGCTGTTCATCCTGCTGGGGCTCATGTTCACCGGCTTGTTGGGGGTGGTGCTCTGGCCCATGATGGATGCGGTCCAGGGCCTGGCCTTCAGGGTGGCCGGTGTGCTGTGATCGGATCGACCCATTGATCCCTCATCCAACGACGGACGGCATCACATGGAAAACGTCGCTACACAACACGCCCGGGTGCTCTCGGGCATGCGTCCCACCGGCCGGTTGCATCTGGGCCACTATCACGGTGTGCTCAAGAATTGGGTGGAGTTGCAACACGAATACCAGTGCTTTTTCTTCGTCGCCGATTGGCACGCGCTCACCACCCATTACGACGACCCTTCCATCATTCCCGCCAGCGTCTGGGACATGGTGGTGGACTGGTTGGCCGCCGGCGTCAACCCAGGCGAAGCCACCTTGTTCATTCAGTCTCGGGTTCCCGAGCACGCCGAACTCCATCTGTTGCTCTCCATGATCACCCCCCTGGGATGGCTGGAGCGGGTGCCCAGCTACAAGGACCAGCAGGAGAAGCTCAAGGAGAAGGACCTGGCCACCTACGGCTTCCTCGGCTACCCCCTGCTGCAGGCGGCGGACATCCTCATCTACCGTGCCGGCATGGTGCCGGTGGGCGAAGACCAGGTGGCCCACGTGGAGCTTACGCGCGAGATCGCCCGTCGTTTCAACCACCTCTATGGCCGAGAGCCCGATTTCGAGCAGCGCGCCGAGGAAGCGATGAAGAAGATGGGCAAGAAGAACGCCCGTCTCTATGCCGGATATCGGAAGGCCTGGCAGGAGCAGGGCGACGAAGAGGCGCTGGCGGCGGCCCGCGCCCTGCTCGAATCCCAGCAGAACATCTCCCTGGCGGATCGCGACCGTCTTTTCGGTTACCTGGAGGGGGGCGGCAAGGTGATTCTGCCCGAGCCCCAGGCATTGCTCACCAAGGCATCGAAGATGCCGGGGCTGGACGGGCAGAAGATGTCCAAATCCTATGGCAACACCATTCCTTTGAACGCGGAGCCGAAACAGGTGGAGCGGCAGTTGCGCACCATGCCCACGGATCCGGCGCGGGTGCGGCGCACCGACCCGGGAGATCCGGCCAGGTGTCCGGTTTGGCAGTTTCATGAGGTCTATTCCGACGATTCGGTCAAGCAGTGGGTCCAGGAAGGGTGCCGCAGCGCTTCGATCGGTTGCGTCGAGTGCAAACAGCCCGTCATCGACGCCGTGCTGGCCGAACTCAAGCCCATCCAGGAGCGGGCGGCCGAATTCGAGCAAGATCCCGACCTGGTGCGCAACATCATCAACGAAGGATGCGAGCGGGCGCGCGAAGAGGCCAGGGCCACCATGGAGGAGGTGCGCCACGTCATGTCGCTGGAATACCGATGAACACCACGGCGCCGGTGCCGGCGGATGGGACGCCTCAGCAGCAGGAGATGCCGTTCGCCATCGTCGAGGGGGAGCCCCAATATACCCTGCCGAAAGACCTCTACATTCCGCCCGACGCCCTGGAGGTGTTTCTCGACGCCTTCGAAGGGCCGCTCGATCTGTTGCTCTATCTCATTCGGCGGCAGAACCTGGACATACTGGACATTCCCCTGGCGGAAATCACCGCCCAATACATGGAATACATCGAAATGATGCGGGAGCTGCGCCTCGAGCTGGCGGCCGAATACCTGGTCATGGCTGCCATGCTGGCGGAGATCAAGTCGCGCATGCTGCTGCCCCGTCCCCAGGAGGAGGAAGAGGAGGGCGAGGATCCGCGTGCCGAGCTCATCCGCCGGCTGCAGGAGTACGAGCGTTTCAAAGAGGCGGCCGAATCCCTTCATGAGCTGCCTCAGATGGGACGCGATGTCTTTCCGGTGCGGGTGGAAGTGCCCCACAAGCAGGTGGAACAAAAACACCCCGAGGTGGATTTGAAAGAGCTCTTGTGGGCGTTGCGGGACGTGCTCGTGCGGGCCGATATGCACAGTCGTCACCACATCACCCGCGAGCCGCTCTCCCTGCGCGAGCGCATGACCCGGGTGTTGGCGGCGGTGCGGCCGGATCGGTTCACCGACTTTCAGGCGTTTTTCGATGTGCGCGAAGGGCGCGACGGCGTGGTGGTGACCTTCATGGCCATTCTGGAACTGCTCAAGCAGCGGCTCATCGAGATGGTGCAGGCGGAGCCTTTCGGGCCCATTCACGTGAAGGCGGTCGGGAGCCATGAATCCCAGTGAAAACCTCAAGGAGATCCTCGAAGCGGCGCTGCTGGCGGCGGGCCGCCCGTTGAGCCTGGATGCCCTGGCGGGCCTTTTCGACGAAATGGAGCGGCCGGACCGCAAGGCCATGCGCCGTGCGTTGGAGTCTCTGGCGTCGGACTACGATGGGCGGGGCATCGAAGTGGTGGAGGTGGCCGGGGGGTGGCGCATCCAGGTGCGCAAGGCGTGTTCCCCGTGGGTCTCGCGACTGTGGGAGGAAAAGCCGGGCCGGTACTCTCGGGCGCTCATGGAGACTCTGGCCCTCATCGCTTACCGCCAACCCATCACCCGGGGCGAAATCGAAGAGATTCGAGGCGTGAGTGTCAGCACCAACATCATCCGCACCTTGCTGGAACGGGAGTGGGTCCGGGTGGTGGGCCACCGGGACGTGCCGGGGCGACCGGCCCTCTACGGCACCACCAAAGCGTTCCTGGACCATTTCGGACTGCGCTCTCTCGACGACCTGCCACCCCTTTCGGAGATTCGGGATCTGGAGGATCTCGATCCCGAACTGGATCTGCCCGATCCCGAGAACGGCAGTGGTAACGAGGCGGCGGCTCCGTCGCCTGAGCCTCGGACGGCCGTGACCGATGAAGCGGACTGAAGGACAACGACTCCAAAAGCTCCTGGCCGATGCCGGCCTGGGTTCCCGGCGACAGATCGAAGCTTGGATCGCAGCCGGCCGGGTGGAGCTCAACGGTCGCACCGCTCGGCTGGGCGACAGGGCCACGGCGCGGGATCGGATCCGCGTGGACGGACGTCCGGTCTCCATGCGTCGCCTGGCGGGGCGCGAACGGTTCGTCATCCTCTACAATAAGCCCGAGGGCGAGGTGGTCACCCGGCACGACCCGGACGGGCGCCGTACCGTGTTTCAAAGCTTGCCTCCGTTGCCTCACGGGCGTTGGATCGCCGTCGGCCGCCTGGACGTCAACAGCTCGGGGCTGCTGCTGTTCACCAACGACGGCATGTTGGCCAACCGACTCATGCATCCGAGCCGTCTGGTGGAACGGGAATACGCGGTGCGTGTCCACGGCGAGGTGGACGAAGCCGATTTGGAGCGCTTGGTTGAGGGGGTGGAGCTGGAAGACGGGCCGGCACGTTTCGAAGAGGTGGTCTATTCTGGTGGCGAGGGGAGCAATCGCTGGTTTCACGTGGTGCTCATGGAGGGGCGCAAACGTGAAGTGCGCCGCATGTGGGAGGCGGTGGGCGCCACGGTGAGCCGGCTCAAGCGGGTGCGCTTCGGTCCCATCTTTCTCGACAGCAAGGTGAAGGCGGGCCGTTGGCGCGAACTCGATGCGGAAGAAAAAAAGGCGTTGTTGCGCATCGCCGGCATGAAGGAGGATCGCCCGTGGGGAACGCTCAACCGGCCGGGTATGCGGCCCGGAAGGCGGCAGGCGGGGAAAAAGAGATAGGCGGAACGAAACCGCTTTTACCGGCGGTTCGGCGTCGTCCTGGAGCGGTGTTCGTCGCTGTACTCCTGCTGCTGACGAGCCTTGCGCTTTCGGCTGCCGAAGGGGTCCTGGAAGGCGGAGTCAATCCCGGCTATCACGAGCCGCCCGGCTGGTTCAAGACCTCTTTTCTGGACCTGTCCGAAGACGTGGCCGAAGCGGCGGCCGAGGGCAAACGGGTGTTGCTCTACTTCTATCAGGACGGCTGTCCCTATTGCGCCCGGTTGTTGCAAGACAATTTCGGTAACCGCCGCATCGCCGACAAGACCCGGCGTCACTTCGACGTGATCGCCATCAACATCTGGGGGGATCGTGAGGTGACCGACTTCCAAGGCCGGGTACGGAGCGAGAAAAGTTTCGCCGCCGGCCTGGGCGTTCAATACACCCCCACGCTTCTTTTTCTCGATGAATCGGGGCGGCCCGTGGCCCGCCTCGACGGCTACTATCCGCCCCATCAGTTCGAGGTGGTGCTGGATTACGTGGCCGGCCGGCACGAAAAGCGTCAGCGGTTGGCCGATTATTACCGGAGCCGGAATCCCAGCCCGGCCAGCGGTAAACTGCACGACGAGCCTTTCTTCCTCTCCGCGCCCTTGAAACTGGACCAACGGCCACCGGGCAAGCCGTTGGCGGTGCTGTTCGAACAACGCCAGTGCCCCGAGTGTGACGAGCTGCATCGGACGATCCTGCCCCGGCGCGAAATCGTCCTGGCTCTCAGCAACCTGGACGTGGCGCGCCTGGACATCTGGTCGGATGAACCGGTCCGGACTCCCGACGGACGGACTCTCCCTGCCCGTGAATGGGCGTCGGAACTGGGTATCCGCTATGTTCCCGCATGGGTGTTCTTCGACGGCACAGGGAAAGAGGTGTTTCGCGCCGAGGCCTGGATCAAGGCTTTTCACTTGCACGGCATCCTAGACTACGTGGCCACCGGCGCCTGGCGCTGGCAACCCAACTTCCAGCGCTTTCTTCAGCACCGCACCCACCTGTTGCGGGCCAAGGGACTGAAAGTGGACCTCATGGAGTGAAAAAAGGTCGGCCGTCTCCTTTACGCCCCAGGAGTGACCGGCCTCCCCATGATGGATGGGCGGCGCACAGCGGACCGGCGGTGCGACGAAAAGTTAAAGAAAGATTCGAAGGCGAAAACTCAAGCTGCGGCCCGCGAGCGGGTCAAAGCTTCCAAACGGCGCAAGAATTCGCTTTTTCCATGGCCGGTAAGCAACAGTTTTTCTGTTGACCGGGTCATGGCGACGTAGAGCAATTTGGCTTCCGCGGATGGGTCGCTCCCCTTCAGAGGCAGATGTCCCAGTCCCATGACTACCACCAACGGGAATTCCAGCCCTTTGCTCGAGTGCATGGCCATCAGCTTCACGCTGTCGTTTCGTGGCGAGAATGCTTTTTTCATCTGCTGGTCGCGTAGCCACTGGTGAGGAATTCCAGCGGCTGCCAGTCGGCGATGCAGACGTTCTCCCATCCACAGGCTGCGGTAGGTGACGCACATCTCCTTCCACTCGATTCCTTGCGCGTGTAATCGGTCAAGCACCCGAGTGATGTATGACAGCTCTTCATCGAAATCGGGGAAGACCTTCAGGACGGGAGGCGGGCCATGGCGACCCACGCTCTTCGGTTCCAATAGAGGGACCTCTTGCTCGCTTTTGGATTGCCGGTCGAGATAGTCATTCACGAACCGATAGGCCAACTCCAACACTTCCTGGGTGTTGCGGTAGTTGAGCTTGAGGATGGTGGTCCTGCCGCGGGCCTGGATACCGACGCTCGACAGGCTGAAATCTAGCCCTTTTCTGTGTCCATAAATGTCCTGAGTGTCATCGTAAAGCAGGAGAAGAGAGTTGGTGTCGGGGTCCACCATGCCCACGATCAATCGCAGCCACTCCGGCTCGAAATCGTGTCCTTCGTCGATCATGACGGCACCGTACTGGCCGCGGGGGATGCGTCCTTTCTCGACCCCTTCGATGACTCGGCTCACCAGCCGTTCGGGATAGTGGTCGCCTGGTGTCGGGCGTTCCACGTGATATGCGCGTAGCTGTTCGCTGCACCAGTCGTGGAAATGATAGACGCTCACCTTGTCATCCACAGCGTGCTCGACTATCAATTCACGCAGGCGTGCCGCCAGGGTGATGTTATAGCACAAGACCAGGATGGGCTTGTTCAACAGTCTGGCCAGATGGAGCGAACGATAGCCCAGGATGAGCGTTTTACCCGATCCAGCCACGCCGTGAATTACTCGATGGCCTTCACCAAGGCTGCGCGCCAGCTGTTCCTGTTGTAGATCGAGTACCTTGACCAGATCCAGGGGCAAATCACCGGTCGTTTCGCCGTCCTCGGGGGGAAATAGGGGTTTTTGAGGGGACTGCTCAATGCGGATTTCAGGAAACAGATGCCACCGGACACGGTCGATCTGCGGTAGGGTGAGTGCCCGATCGAACTGAACATTGAACATGTTCCACAACCGCTCCTGGAACGCCTCGGGATCGACACTTTCAGCCATTTCATTCTTACAGATCACCTGGTGTGGAGGGAGTACTTCGCCCAGGTCGGTGCTCTCGAACTGTTGTCGGGTGATTTGGGTCAGAACCACACCGAATCCCCATGGAAACGCAAGTTTGCCCCGATGGCGCCCACTTTGCTGCACCAGCTGAGGATCTTTTTCCAGTTGTTGAATGAGACGGTAGGTGCATTGGCGCACCTGTTCCAAGGGGTTGGGCTTTTCCACCAATCCCGTGGCTGTGAGCAAAGTGACCCGGGTACGGTCTATGCGCTGGATGTGCTCCAGTTTCCAGTCTTTCACTTCCAGAAGGAGTAGCCCACGACCCGGGTGAAGCACGATGAAGTCGGTGTAGCGTGGGCGGGCGCCCACCGGAAGGTCATACCAGCATAGGTAATCGTCTTCCAGGTGAGATTCCAGCCGCCTTGCGAACCGCTTTTCTCCAGCCTGCATCCGGCCAATGCAGCTGGATAAGGTGGGAATCAATCGGGCCATATCACACAAGGCATCCTTGCGTCGGATTGGTTACGCCAAAATAAAGCGATACTCGACCGTGGTGTTTGAACGGGATCGTGTTTTTCCACATTAACGAAGGACTATGAACGAAATGAGGGTCGAACCCGCGCCGAGAAGGCGCCGGCGGTCTTCCCACGGATATTGCGTTTGAACAGGAAAGAGGACTCCAGAAGCCTGGGAGCGTACGGCAGGCGATTCAAGGGGCTTTGCGAGATGCGGAGGCCAGTTCGGCGGCCAGGAATTCGGCCAGGGCGGAAGCCATGGGGCGTCGGGCGTCGGTGTCCAGACCGGCCAGAAGACCTGCCGCGAAGGCGAGAGCGACGGCATCCCACGGGTGCTCCCGAACCCAGGCGGCCGGCGTGGCTTCGGCGGCCACCGCCCGCAGGCGGGCCTTGGCCTCCTCGACGGTCAACGGTTGATCCGGTTTGCGCCCCACAATGCCGCTCCAGAGAAGATCGTTGCGACGCCTCCCGCCGCGACGGCGCCCGCGGCCGCGCCCCAATATGAGGCCACGAAGAGCCACACCGCCGCCAACACGCAGCCCGCGGCCGCCATCAGCAGCACCACGGCCACCACCGCCAATCCGACGGCCACCACCGTGCGCAGCGCGTTTCGGCGCAGGCTGCGCCCTTCGGCTTCCATCAGATCGGCGGCGGCGATGAGTAGATCGGCCGGACCTTTCAGCGCCGGGACCCTCCATCCAGGAGCCGGGCCAGGATGAAGCCGATGCCGGCGGCGGTGAGCAGGCTCATGAAGGGTTTTTCCACGATCTTCTGCTCCACTTCTTCCACCATCTCTTCTCCGGCCTGGCGGGCGCGCTCCACTTGGGCGCGGGCCTGGGCTTTGGCCTCCTCGGCCCGGCGCAGCACCTCCTCACGGGCCGCGTCGCGGTAGTCGCCCGCCGTCTCGCCCAGCGCGCGGGTGAGAGCGGCGATGTCCTCGCGCAAGCGCGCCACATCCGCCTTGAGGGCCGCCATCTCCGCTTCGAGCTTGCGCTCCGTCTGACGGGCGGCCATGTCGGTGACCTCTTTTTGCGCTGTCATGGCAGGTTTCTCCCATTCGATCTCATTGAAAAGATAGGCCATCCGGCCGCTTTCGGCATTGACCTGAAGCAGGATGCCGGCGTTGTGTTCCCATTTTTGGTGGGGGCCGTTTCCGCAGGTCAAGAAGACGGGGCTTTGTCTGGCGCTGCGTCAGCCGGCGGTCTCGTTCAGGATCGCCTTCACTTCGTCGCCGTCGAGCACCTCCTTCTTTTCCAGTTCCGCCGTCAGGGCATCGAGTTGGACGCGTCGCGCCTCCAGGATCTCCCGGGCCCGCCGTTGTCCTTCCTCCACCAGGGCGCGCACCTCTTCGTCGATGCGGCGGGCGGTCTCTTCGGAGTAGTTGCGCTCTTCCTGCTCCACGCCGCTGAGGTACTGGAGCTCGTGCACCCGTCCCCAGGTGAGGGGGCCCAGCTTCTCGCTCATGCCGAGGCGGGTGACCATGTTGCGGGCGATCTCGGTGGCCCGTTCCAAGTCGTTGGAAGCGCCGCTGGAGATGGAGCCGAGCACGATCTCCTCGGCCGTGCGGCCGCCGAGGAGGATGGCGATCTGGTCCTTGAGCTCATCGGCGGTGGAGAGGAACTTCTCTTCCACCGGCAGTTGCAGGGTGTAGCCCAGGGCGCCCACGCCGCGCGGAATGATGGAGACCTTGTGCACCGGCTGGCCGGTGGGGACCGATTCGGCCACCAGGGCGTGGCCCGATTCGTGTACCGCCACCCGATGCTTCTCTTCCCGGTTCATGGCCCGGTGCTTCTTCTCGGGACCGGCCAAGATGCGATCGATGGCCTGCTCGAAGTCCTCCATGGTGACCGCCTCGTGGTTCTTGC
This sequence comes from uncultured Sedimenticola sp., assembly GCA_964404295.1. Classification (GTDB taxonomy): domain Bacteria; phylum Pseudomonadota; class Gammaproteobacteria; order Chromatiales; family Chromatiaceae; genus Thiolapillus. Next base: position 9,462 of record CAYOJM010000130.1, read on the forward strand.
GTACGGCGCGGATGGCGGCTTCGTTGCAGATGTTCTCCAGGTCCGCGCCCACCATGCCGGGAGTGCGCAGGGCGATGGTGTGCAGGTCCACGTCGGCGGCCAGTTTGAGCTTGCGGGCATGGAGTTTCAGGATGGCCTCCCGCGCTTCCAGGTCGGGCTTGTCCACCACGATCTGACGGTCGAATCGGCCGGCGCGCAGCAGCGCCTTGTCGAGGATCTCGGGGCGGTTGGTGGCGGCCATCACCACCACCCCGGTGGAAGGATCGAAGCCGTCCATTTCGGTGAGGAGTTGGTTCAACGTCTGCTCCCGCTCATCGTGGCCGCCCATGACCGGTCCGGCGCCGCGGGCGCGACCGATGGCGTCCAGTTCGTCGATGAAGATGATGCAGGGGGCCTTCTCGCGCGCCTGTTCGAAGAGTTCACGCACCCGGGCCGCACCCACGCCCACGAACATCTCGATGAATTCGGATCCGGAGATGTTGAAGAAAGGCACCCCCGCCTCGCCGGCCACGGCGCGCGCCAGCAGGGTCTTGCCGGTGCCCGGCGGTCCCACCAGCAGGATGCCTTTGGGCATGCGCCCGCCCAGGCGCTGGATCCGCTGGGGGTTCTTGAGAAACTCGATGGTCTCTTTGAGCTCTTCCTTAGCTTCCTCGTTTCCCGCCACGTCGTCGAAGGTCACCTTGGGGAGGCTGTCGGGGTGGATGTGGACCTTGTTCCCCAGGTTGAGGAAGCCCTTGCTCATGGTTCCCATGCGATTGGCGAACCAACCCCACAGCAGGAACAGCAACCCGAAGGGCAACACCCAGTTGAACAGGAAGTTGCTCAACCAGTCGCTGGAGGGACGAACCACGAACTTGACGCCGTTCTCTTCCAGCATCTTGGCCAGGTCGGTGTGCCACAGGGGGAAGGTGACGAAGCGTTTGGGCTGGCCGGTCTTCTCGTCCTGGAGAGTGAGGGTGCCGGTGATCACCTTGTCGGTCACCACCGCTTCGGCCACCTCTTTCTTCTCCACGTGCTGGAGGAACTGGCTGAAGGGGATCTCTTCCTGCCGTGCTTGCTGGTAGCCCTGCCAGAACTGGAACGACAGCAGCACGAACAAAAGGTAGAGCAACAGCGTGAAGTTGGGACTCTGCCAGAACTTCCGCCGAGTGGTCTTGTTGATCTCGATCTGGGGGCGGTGGTCGTTTCCGCCGCCTATGGAAAAGTCGTTTCGGCTCATGGTTTTCTCCTGGATGCCGGTGCCTTCGTGGACAGCGCCCCACAACATGGGATCGATCGAAGCCGATACAAGTTTGGATGCGGCCGCCTAATGGTGGCAAGGTATACTCGTGGCTCATGGAGGTTCGCTTCTACGACTTCGTCCATCGCCAGATCCTGCCGGTCATATTGCTTTCGGTTTTTCCGGGGTTGGGCTACCTCTACCTCGGTTGGGTGGGAGAGGTCTTCTTCCCCGCGCTGGCCTGGTACCTGGGCATCCTGGCCATGTCCCTCTGGGGGCTCAGATTGCACCGGACCTATGTCCGGCGGGCGCTCGCCCGTTGGGAGAAGGTGCGCTGGCACCGGCAGGCGATGGCCTATTTCCATCTGTTCTTTCTCCTGTGGGCCATCATTTTCCTGCTCTATTCTGGAGAGACTCGAGCGCACCTGAACTACATCGCCATTTTCACCCAGATCGGCGCTTCGGCGGTGGCCTCCACGCTGCTCTATCCCGAACCCCGGCTCTACCGGCCCATCATACCGGTCATGATGGGATTGCTGGTGGTCTATTTCGCGCTCCTGGGAGAGGGCTATGGATATGTATTGAGTGTCTTCTCCGCCATTCTCGGCGGGGTGCTGTTCTATGGGGCCGAGCGCAGCCACGCTCTTCTGCTCAAGACCCACATCCAGGCCACACACGACACCCTCACCGGATTGCCCAACCGCCAATATTTCAGCACCCAGCTTGCACAGACGTTGGTGGACCTCAGGTACCAGGGGGGATTCTCTTCTTTGCTGCTCATCGATCTGGACCATTTCAAGACGGTGAACGACTCTTTGGGTCACGAGATCGGCGACGGGCTGCTCAAGGATGTGGCGCGTCGTTTGCGTTCCGAGCTGCCCGGGGATTGCCATCTGGCTCGTCTGGGTGGTGACGAATTCATCATCATAGGCCGCCGCCTGCCCGATCTGCGAACGGGTCGTGACAACGTGGTGGAGCTGGCCCGGCGCTTGCTCCGGGTGCTCAAGCAGACCTATGTGATCCGCGGGCATCATCTCTACATCAGCGCCAGCATCGGTGTCCGTTTCATCAGCTCGGGTGAAGAGAACGCCGGCAAGCTGATTCGCGAGGCGGACATCGCCATGTACGAAGCCAAGGCGGCGGGCCGGGACGGTGTGTTCGTCTTCAGCGAAGAGCTGTCGGAGGAGATCCGACGCCACCTGCAGGTCGAGCGGTTGCTCCATTTCGCCATGGAGCGCGAAGAGATCGATCTGGCCTTCCAGACCATTCACGACCAGCGGGGGCGGGCGGTGGGGGTGGAATGTCTGGTGCGTTGGCGCAGCCGGGAGTTGGGTGATGTGCCGCCCTCTCTTTTCATTCCCATCGCGGAACAGACGGGCCTCATCATAGAACTGGGCCGTTATCTGCTCGATCGCGCATTTTCGACGTTGCGTGGCTGGCACGACGCCGGGATCGTACTCCAACAGTTTTCGGTAAACATCAGCATCCGGCAGTGTATGCACCAGAAGTTCGTCCAGGAGGTCACCGATCTGTGCAAGCGCCATCTGACGGCCGAGCTGCGCCGCTGTCTAGTGTTCGAGATCACAGAGACGGTGATTCGTGAGGAACTCAATCGTGTGGTTTCCACCATGGAGGCGTTGCGGCGCATCGGCATCCGATTCTCCATGGACGATTTCGGCACCGGCTACTCGTCGCTGGGTTATCTGCGCCGGCTTCCCGTGGAAGAACTCAAAATCGATCGTGCCTTCGTCGAAGGGCTGGAGGAGGATTCTCAAGGGAGAGCAATGGCCGAGACCATTCTGGGAATCGCCCGGGTGTTGAATCTTCGAGTGGTGGCCGAAGGCATCGAAACGCCGGTCCAATTTGAATTTCTGCGTGACAAAGGTTGCGATCTGTTTCAGGGTTACCATTTCTCCAAGCCGTTGCCGGCCGATCGAGTCAGGATGAGATTGGAGACCGACGGATCACGGGGGGATGAGGTCCGATGAAATTTGTGGGCGCCCACGTGAGCGCGGCGGGCGGGGTGGAGAACGCGCCATTGAACGCCCAGGCCATCGGCGCCCGCGCCTTCGCCCTCTTCACCAAGAACCAGCGGCAGTGGAAGGCGAAGCCCCTCTCGCGGGAGAGCATCTCCGCCTTCCGCGAGAACCTGGAGAAGGTGGGCATCGC
>CAYOJM010000131.1:0-9423 GCA_964404295.1 uncultured Sedimenticola sp.
CACCGAGCCGAAGCCGGGGCAGTTGTCGGTGATGGGCAGGTCGTTGTCCACCGTCTTGGGCACGTGGATGGCCTGCACGGGGAAGCCCATCTTCTCGGAGAGCTGGGAGACCTTGTAGCAGGTGTCGGCGGAGTCGCCGCCGCCGTTGTAGAAGAAGTAGCCGATGTTGTGGGCCTTGAACACCTCGATCAGCCGCTCGTACTCGCGTTGGTTCTCCTCCAGGCTCTTGAGCTTGTAGCGGCAGGAGCCGAATGCGCCGGAGGGGGTGTGTTTGAGGGCGGCGATGTCCTCGTCCGACTCCTTGGAGGTGTCGATGAGGTCCTCGGTGAGCGCCCCGATGATGCCGTTGCGGCCGGCATAGACGTTGGCGATCTTGTCCGGGTGCTTGCGACAGGCTTCGATGACACCGCAGGCGGAGGCGTTGATCACGGCGGTGACGCCGCCGGACTGGGCGTAGAAAGCGTTCTTGGCTGTCATGGGATCTCCTTACGTTTCTGATCGAAAATCGGGTTGGTGAATGCGAAGTCTGGACATTCCATTCCAAGCGACCGGCAGCCTGCTCCCTTCGCCGGGCGAAACCTCAGGCCGTGGTCCCGCGCTTAACTGATGTCGCCACGCTGACGGGCCTCGTGATCGGCCTGGGTCTGGAGCAGCGACACCATGCATTCGGCCAGATCGTCATACTCGTGGATGCCGGTGCCGTACTGCTGATAGCCACGGTAGAAGAATTGGCAGCGGTAGCGCCGATCTCCCGTTTTGAAGACCACGAAATTGCATCCGTTGTGGTTCCAGTAGACCACCGGCACTGTTGTGAGCTCACGGTCCGCCGGCGACAAACGAATCTCCGCGTCGGCCAGCTCGTAGGGCTTCTCCTCGCCGTAGCGCTCACGCAGCGTGGTCTTGATGATCCACTCTTCGCTTTTGCCGAAATCGGGGACGGTTGCCATGGCGCTCCGGATCGTTGTTCAAAAATCGACCAAAAATCAGGCACTTTGCCCAAGTCTCATTTGACAATGATGGTCGATTGGCATTAGTTTAGAAGAATATGCCGACCATCCGGTGAATCCGCCGATTATACAGCAAAACGGCGGCCGGTATGCGCCACACAGGGACCTGCCAACAATGAGAATCATTCTTATGGGGCCGCCAGGCTCGGGAAAAGCCGCGATCTCCCGCAAAATCACCGAAAAATACGGCCTCCCCGTCATCGGCATGGAAGAGGTGGCCGAAGCCCTCTCGGCCATGGCCGGCCAGGAAGACGAGAGCGGACGGCTGGCCCGGGACGCCATCGCGGCCGGTCGAGTCTCGGACGAAGTCTGCAATCTGGTTCTCAAACGGGTGCTGTTGCGCGACGACCTGGCCAAAGGCTATGTCCTTCTCGGTTATCCAAAGGACGCCGCCCAGGCCGAAGCGCTGCACACCGCGCTGAAGCAGGCCGGGCGTCCGTTCGACCGGGTGATCATGATCGACATCGACCGCGACGAACTCATGGAGCGGCGGGTGGGCCGCATCGACTGCGACTCCTGCGGCGCCCAATACAACCTCTACGTCAACCCGCCCATGGTGGAAGGGGTGTGCGACCTGTGCGGCGGTCGCCTGACCCGCCGCCCACGCGGCTACGAGGAAAACATCTCCAACCAGCTGCGCGAGTACGACGTCGCCGTTCAACCCATCCTCGACTACTTCCAAAAAGAGGGAATCTTGACCCTCGTGGACGGCAACGGCACCGAAGATGCCCTGTGGCGGAACGTCCAACAGGCCATCGACGCCGCCATGGCGGCCAAGATCGAGTCGTCCGAAGCGCCGGCCGCGCCACAGAAGACGGAAAAAAAGAAAGCCGCGACGAAGAAAAAGACGACCCCTGGGAAAACAAAGGCCGCAGCAGCGAAGGCGACCTCGAAGAAAACGGTGACGAAAAAAGCGGCAACGAAAAAGGCGGCCAAGAAAAAGGCCGCAGCGAAGAAGACGGCGAAAAAGGCCGCCACCAAAAAGACCGCCGCGAAGAAGAAGGCCGCGGCCGCCAAGACCACGAAGAAGGCTGCAACGAAAAAGGTGGCCAAGAAAAAGGCCGCGCCGAAGAAGGCAGTGAAAAAGGCCGCCGCCAAGAAGACCGCGGTCAAGAAGAAGGCCGTGAAAAAGACGGCAAAGAAAAAAGCCGCCAAGAAACGCAGCGCCAGGCGCTGACACGGAGATGCGCCTCACCGAAGACCAGGTTCGTGCCATCGACAACCTGGACCGGATGGAAAAGCTGGGCCTGATCCACTCCGTGGACGAGTGGGTGGAAGCACGAAACCTGCACAACCGGCTGATTCACGAGCACATGCGGGATCCGGCCGAGTTCGTGGAAGCCCTGAACCAGGCTGGGGAATGGGTTCCCCGTCTGACCGGCGCCTTCCGCTCGATGAAGGCGTACGCGCTGGAGCATTGGGGGGAAGGGTCGCGATTTTCCCCATCCCCGAAATCGAGGTGATGCCCACCCCCGTGCCCGGGATATAATTTCCGGCATGAACAGCAGCAAGCACGATGTCCGGGTGACGGTGGAGACCGCCTACCTGCCCGATCAGTCCCGTCCCGAGCGCAACCGCTACGTCTTCGCCTACACCATCACCATCTCCAACGAGGGAAGCCTGGGCGCACGGCTGCTCAACCGCCACTGGATCATCACCGACGCCAACGGTCAGACCTCGGAAGTGCGCGGAGAGGGCGTAGTGGGCCAGCAACCCCACCTGGCCCCCGGCGAACACTACCGCTACACCAGCGGCACCGCCCTCGAAACACCCGTGGGCGTCATGGAGGGCGAGTACGAAATGGTGGACGACGAAGGCCACCGCTTCCTGGCACCCATCGCCCCCTTCTCCCTGCAGACGCCCCACAGCATCAACTGACATGGCCACGTGGGTCATCGGCGACATCCAGGGCTGCTATGACGAGCTGCGCGCGCTCCTCGACCGCCTGGACTTCGATCCGCTTGAGGACCGGCTCTGGTTCGTGGGTGACCTGGTCAACCGCGGCCCCCGCTCACTGGAGACCCTGCGCTTCGTGAAAGGGCTGGGCGAGCTGGCCACCGTGGTGCTGGGCAACCACGACCTGCACCTCCTGGCGCTGGCCTGCGGGGACGGCCGCAGCCCCGTGGACGAGGACCTGGAAGCGGTGCTGCGCGCCCCCGACCGGGACGAACTGGTCCACTGGCTGCGTCACCGTCCCCTGCTCCACCACGACGCCGCCCTCGGTTTCACCCTGATCCACGCCGGCCTGCCCCCCCAGTGGGACCTGGAGACCGCCATCGCCTGCGCTCGCGAGGTGGAGACGGTGCTGCGCGGCGAGGCCCACGGCGAATTCTTCCGTAACATGTACGGCAACAAGCCCAACCGGTGGGACCCGGAACTGACCGGAATGGACCGCTGGCGCTTCATCACCAACTGCTTCACCCGGCTGCGTTTCGTCACGCGCAAGGGCAAGCTCAAGCTCAAGCTCAAGGGACCGCCGGCGGGCCAGAAGAAGAAATACATTCCCTGGTTCCTCCACCCGGACCGGCGCACCCGCGGGGAACGCATCGTCTTCGGCCACTGGTCCACCCTCGGCTATAGCGTGGCCGAAAACACCTGGGGCATCGACACCGGCTGTCTCTGGGGCGGCAAACTCACCGCCCTGCGCATCGATCTCCCAGAACCCGGCCCCTTGCAACTGCCGTGCACCGGCGCCCGCGATCCCCGGCAATTCGCCTGAAAACCGGATTTCTCGCTGCGTTCGAAATGACGAGGGAAAGGTGCGCCCCGGTGCCACAAAAAGAAAACCCCGAAGCCAGAAGGGGGGCAAGCTTCGGGGTTGGGGATGCCGGTTTGCCCGGCAGGGCCGTCAAGGGAGGAAAACGGCCCGACGTCGTACAACGTCGATTCAATAGACAGCCAAAAGAGAGAAAAAGTTTCACACTCTGCGCAAAAGAGAAGCCTCTTTTGATCGAAATCCGACCGCTGTTTCTGGCAGCCTATTGATTATAAAGCACTTTCTTCAAAAATCGCGCATCTGCTCCTGAGTACAGCTGCGCGGCGTCGCCCAAGGGAGTACCATTTGACGAATTCCACCAGGAGAGGAAAACCCAAGGTGAAGAAGAAAACTCTGCTTTCACTGCTGCTGTTCGCCTCGATGGCCACCGGCTTGGGAACGGCCGCGACAGAACAAGCCCCCACCCAGAAGGAATCGGCCGAAACCGTGGAGACCGTGGGCGACAGCGGCCATGCCTTGGCCATCCGTGCCCTCGGCCAGATGGCCGCCTACCTCCGATCGCTGGATCGTTATCACGTCATGGGCCGGGTGAGCCGGGAAACCGTGCTCGAAGACGGACAGAAGCTGCAGTTCGACAAAGAGGTCTCACTGCTGGTCGCCAAGCCGAACCGCATGTACATGGAGACCACCACGGCTTACGGGACCCGCCGCTTCTACTATGATGGCAAGCAGTTCACCGTCTACCTTCCTGGGCTGCGTTTCTACGCCACCTTCGATGCGCCCGATACCCTCCTCGAAACCATCCTCGAGGCTCAGGAAAAGCACGGCCTTGAATTTCCCCTGGCCGATCTCTTTTTCTGGGGTACCGAATATGGCGACTTCGGCGTCATCGAGGATGCCATGCTGGTGGGCGTGGGCCGAGTGGACGGTGTGACATGCAACCACTTCGCCTTCCGCCAGAAAGAAGTGGACTGGCAGATCTGCATCAAACGCGGTGGAAACCCCTTGCCGCTGAAACTGGTGATCACCACCAAGACCCAACCCGAACTGCCCCAGTATGTCGCCACCCTCAAATGGGACACGGCGCCCGTGCTGGCAGGGCGGAACTTCAGCTTCCAGCCGGGCAAAGATGACGTTCGCATCCGCTTCGCCGATCGTATCCCGTCGGCCGGCAAGGACGCAGAGGGAGACGAAAAATGAGCCAATCCATCAAAAAGTTCGCCACCCTATTTTTCGCTACGATCTTCACTCTGACCTTGGTGGGCCTCACTGCGGAGACCGCGGACGCCCGCAAAGGGGTCAAGGGCAAGGCCCGCACCAGTGTCAGCAGGCCCAACCGCTCGATGAAGGCACGGCCGGCGAAAAAAATGCGGCCGGCCAAGGCGGCCCGTCCGTCGCGGCCGGCAGCATCCAAGCCCAAGATGAAACCGAAAACCCGCCCTTCCCAAGGCGCCAAGGTGCGTCCTTCTCAAGGCGCCAAAACACGCCCCATGCCACAGGGCGACCGAAAACGGCCCGCGCAGCAGGGCGACCGGAAACGCCCCACCCCACAAGCCGATCGTAACCGCCCCGGCCAGGGCGCCGGCAAGCCGTCCCGCTCAGACCGCATGGCGGATCGCAAGATAAACAAGGACATCAACCTGGACCGGGACATCAACATCGATCGCGACATCGACATCGACGTCGACGTGGACCGCCACGGCGGATGGCACGGCCACCATCACCACCCCATCGCCACCGGACTCGCCGTGGGTGCCGCTGTGGCCGTGGGTGCCGCTGTGGTCGGCTCCGTGGTCAATGCCTTGCCGCCCGACTGCACCACGGTCATCGTCAACAACGTCTCCTATCGTCAGTGCGGCAGCACCTGGTACGAGCCCCGCTACAGCGGCGACGACGTCACCTATATCGTGGTGGAAGCGCCGCAGTAAACGAAACCGGGACACCCCAATCACGCAAACGCCCCGGCGCCAAGGCGCCCGGGGCCATTTTCCAGCGGAAGGAAAACATTCATCAACAGGTGGCGGTGTTCCCTCCGTTCGCCGGCTCAACCCCCGTGCGAAGCGCCAAGGCGGTAGAAAGACACTTTTCTGTCTTTCGACGCCTGCATCCCATAAATCCGGATCGCCCCCCCGGCCTCCAAAGCCTTGGCCAGATCACTGCCGGGATCGACCACCACAGCGTAGTGATAGTCTTCGAGCGGCGTCACGGAAGGGTCGAATCGCTCCACCTGGCGGGGTCCCGGCTTGCGCTCATTGGCATAGTACGTGAGGCGGAGCCACTCTTTGTCCGCGACGATACGGGCCGATTCCGGCAGATGGCCGGCCATCCACCGCCCGGCCGCTGCCAAATACCCCTTTCGATCCGGAGACTCGATGAGGCTGTCGGCGGCCAAGACCACGATGGCGAAGACGACCAGCCCCGCCAAGCCACGTCCAACCCACCCCGATTCATACCGCCTCCAAAGCGCCTCCAAGGCGAACACCACCACCGGCAGCAGCGCCAAGGCCAGGGCCATGGCATAGCGGGAAACCATGATGAAAGAGCGCATCTCCTGAAAGAGCAGCACCAGAAGACTGACGCCACCGTATGCCAGCAGCACCCGGCGGTACTCCGCCGGAAGGCCGGGCGCGGGAAACCAGCGGCGCAGCAGCAGCACCAGGAAGAAAGGCCAGGAGAGGGCCTTGGCCAGATCTTTCAGGATGTCCACCGCAGCGGCGAACCAGATCACCAGCAGCGCCGTGCCATGAGAGTAGTAGGGAGAGAGTAGTTGCTGCAGCTCTCCAGCCCGGGCCGAAGGCCCCTCGACGAAGGCCTTGCCCAAAAAGGTCACACCGTTGACTAGAGTGGTCCCCAGACGGTTTCCCTGCAGGAGATCGGGACGGAACCCCGCCACCAATCCGGCGGCCAGTCCGAGGGGCAGATAGGCCAAGCCCATTTCCAGGATCCGCCGGCGCCACGGCACCGGCCGCAGCAGCAGCCCCAGCGGCATCAGCGCCACGAAGGCCGCCCCCTCCACGCGGAAGAGCGTGGCCAGCCCCATGGCCCCGTACCAGCCCAGCAGCCACCCCCAGGAGAACCGCCGAAAGAGCCGCAGATAGCAGACCAGCGCCACCAGGGAAAAAGCCCAGTAGCCGTGATCCCGAATGATCTCGGCCCGGTTGTCGTTCAAATAGGGCAACACCAATACCGCCAGAACGCCCAACCACTGCGTGCGCCGGTTTCCCCCAAGTTCCTCCACCAACCGGACGAAGGCCAATACCAGCAGTAGGTCGAGCAGCCCGTTCACCAACCATGCCGCGTGCTCCGCCGCCCATCCGGTGATCCAGGACACACCCCGAATCAGATGCGAATAGAAGATCCAGTTGCCCAGGCTGGTTGCACTCTGGACATCACCCTGGGCCGCCAACAGATAAAGAACCCCGTCTTGGTTGACGACCCCGGCAAGCCGGACGTACCAGAACGACAACAACAGACTGCCCAACGCCCCAACCAGGTAGGGCGACAGCCGTCGGTCAATTAATAAGGAAAAACGTTGCATGCCACCGGTGAGCGCCGCCTCGCACGGGCGCAGCCTCGTTCATTGGGTAGGGCCTTTTGTACACCTCATGCCGGCGCTCGAAAAGCGAGAACCTTGGAGTCTGCGGCGGCATCGGCGTTTCGATACTCGGGCACCAACTGTTTCAGCAGGCGAAGCAGCCGGGCTTCGTCTTGTGTTTCACAGGCGAGGGTCATCTCGTCCAGGACCGACCGCAAGGTATTCAGATCGACCGCCCGATGGCGGGCCAGCCGGATCTTTTCGTGCGCTGTGGGCTGCAAGCGCTCTTGTTCATGGAACAGCTCTTCATAGAGCTTCTCCCCCGGGCGCAGGCCGGTATCGACGATCTCGATCTCCTCGCCCGGCTCCTTGCCCGCCAGGCGGATCATCTGCTCCGCCAGGTAGCGGATCTTCACCGGCTCGCCCATGTCCAGGACGAAGATCTCGCCCCCCTCCCCGATCACCGCCGCCTGCATGATGAGCTGGCACGCCTCGGGGATGGTCATGAAGTAGCGCTCGATCTCGGGGTGGGTCACCGTCACCGGGCCGCCTGCCTCCACCTGCTGGCGGAACAGCGGCACCACGCTGCCGGCGGACCCCAGCACGTTGCCGAAGCGCACGGTAATGAATCGGGTCTTCGAGCGGGCGTCCAGGTTCTGGCAGAAGAGCTCCGCCACCCGCTTGGTGGTGCCCATGACGTTGGCTGGGTTCACCGCCTTGTCGGTGGAGATGAGCACGAACTCGGAGCAGCCGTGGCGGTCCGCCGCCTCGGCCGCCACCCGGGTGCCCAGCACGTTGTTGCGCACCGCCTCGCGCACCTGGTGCTCGAGCAGGGGCACGTGCTTGTAAGCTGCCGCATGGAACACCACCTCGGGCCGGTGACGCTGGAAGAGCCGATCCACCGCCCCGGCGTCACGCACGTCACATAGCCGGGCGTGGAGCGTCAGGCCGGGGAAATCGCGCGAGAGCTCCAGCTCGATGGCATAGAGGTTGAACTCGCCATTCTCCAGCAGGATCAGTTCGGCCGGCTCCAGGCGGGCGAGCTGGCGGCACAACTCGGAGCCGATGGAGCCGCCCGCGCCGGTGACCATCACCCGCTTCCCCGACAGGCCGGCGCGGATGGCCTTCCAGTCCAGGGAGACGGGCTCACGCCCCAGCAGGTCCTCGATGGAAACCTCGCGCAGCTCGCTGACCCCCACCCGGCCGGACATCAGGTCTTCGATGCGCGGCAGGGTGCGCACCGGTACCCCCGCCTGCTCGGCCAGCTCCACCAGCCGGCGGATCTCCTTCGACGTGGCCGAGGGGATGGCCAGGATCACCGCCTCCACCGAACGCTCTTCCACCAGCGCCGGGATGCGGTCACACCCACCCAGCACCCGGACGCCGTGGATCTCCCGCCCCCACTTGGCGCGGTCGTCGTCCACGAAGCCCACGGGCTGGTAGGCGTGGCCAGGATCGCGCAGCAGAGCTCGCACCAGCATCTCGCCGGCCCGTCCGGCGCCCACCACCAGCACCCGCTGGCCGCCCACCGGGTAGAGCCGGAAATCCTTGAGCCAGCGGTAGAGGAAACGGGGGCCGCTAAGGAACGTTACCAGCAGCATGGTGTAGAAAAGCGGCACCGAGCGGGGAATGTTCTGCAGCCTGGTCCAGAGAAAGAGCAGGGCGAAGGAGGCCACCACCCCCACCGCAACCGCCTTGAGGATGCGCAGCAGGTCGGGCATGGAGGCGAAGCGCCACATGCCGCGGTAGAGGCCGAAGTACCAGAAACAGGCGCCCTGCACGGGCACCAGCACCCAGAGCGCCTGCTCCATGGGCGCCAGCAGCTCGGGCGGAATCGATCCCAGGTTGAAACGCAGCCAGTAGGCACCCAGCCAGGCCAGAGGGATCATGGCAAAATCCAAGAGCGCCACCACGAAGGCGCGGCGGGTACGGTCGAGCAGGGTACGCAAGGTGATTTTCATCGATCGGGGTTCAATGGAAATTCACGGCGGGGGCGCCGCTCCGCATATTCTACCCCCAACATCATCCCCAGGTAGGCCACCACCCACGCTCCCAGTACACCCCACTGGACGGCCACTCTCGCCTGCACCGCCCATACCGCGCTCGCCGCGCACAGCAGCATCAACGCATACTCCCACAACACCGTGCGCCTGTGCCCCCACCCC
>CAYOJM010000132.1:0-4647 GCA_964404295.1 uncultured Sedimenticola sp.
GGCAGCGGCAGCGGTGCTGCGCTGGGCGGAAGCCTGGCGAATGGTCATGATCACGTTGTAGAGCATGATGACCCCACCGAGCCAGAAGATGGCGCCGCCGATGGCGCGCATGGCGTAGTAGGGGTGCATGGCCGCGACGGACTCGGCGAAGGTGTAGGTGAGGGTGCCGAATTCGTCGTAGTCACGCCACATCAGGCCCTGCATGATGCCGGAGACCCACATGGCGGTGATGTAGATCACCGTGCCGATGGTGGAAGTCCAGAAATGGACGTTCACCAAGGCGGCGGAATACATCTTGGTGTTCCACAGCTTTTCGACCATGTGATAGAGCGCGCCTGCGGAGACCATGGCCACCCAGCCCAGGGCACCGGAGTGGACGTGACCCACGGTCCAGTCGGTGTAATGGGAGAGGGCGTTCACGGTCTTGGAGGACATGACTGGGCCTTCGAAGGTGGACATGGCGTAGAAGGCCAGGGACATGATCATGAAGCGCAGGATGTAGTCGGTGCGCAGTTTGTCCCAGGCGCCGGAGAGGGTCATCATGCCGTTGATGGCGCCACCCCAGGAGGGGATGATCATGGCCAGGGAGACGGCGGCGCCCAGGGAGCCGGTCCAGTCGGGCAGGGCGGTGTACTGCAGGTGGTGGGCGCCCAGCCAAACGTAGCCGAACATCAGCGCCCAGAAGTGCAGCACCGACAGGCGGTAGGAGAAGACCGGACGGTTGGCTTGCTTGGGGACGAAGTAGTACATGATGCCCAGGAAGCCGGCGGTGAGGTAGAAGCCCACCGCGTTGTGGCCCCACCACCACTGGATCATGGCGTCCTGCACCCCGGAGAAGATGGAATAGGATTTCCACAGCCCCACGGGGATGGCCAGGCTGTTGACCACGTGGAGGTAGGTGATCATCACGAACATGCCCATGAAGAACCAGTTGGCCACGTAAATGTGGCTGGTCTTACGCTTGGCGATGGTCATGATGTAGTTCAGGCCCCAGGAGAGCCAGACCACGGCGATGGCCAGGTCGATGGGCCACTCCAGCTCGGCGTACTCCTTGGACTGGTTGATGCCCAGCGGCAGGGTGATGACAGCCGCCAGGATGATCAAATTCCAGCCCCAGAAGGTGAACCACGCCATCTTCGGGCTCCACAGGGAGGTGCTGCCCGTGCGCTGCACCACGTAGAACGAGGTGGCGAACAGGGTGCACCCGCCGAAAGCGAAGATCACCGCGTTGGTGTGTAGCGGACGCAGGCGACCGAAGGTGATCTCGGCGATGTCGAAGTTGAGGAACGGCCAGGCCAGTTCCGAGGCGATGTAGACACCCACCAGGGTGCCGATCACCAGATAGACGATCGCCATGATGGTGAACCATCGTACGACGTCGAAGTTGTATTTTGTTTCTTCCACGGAAACCTCCCAAGTTTCGAAAAAACAACCCAAAATTTTTGGTGCAGGACCCTGCCGGGCCGGAGGGCGGCCGTCCGCGACCGACCTTCGGCGGATTAGTTCCCGACCGGGGAATTATACAGAGATCGGGGGAGGGCTAGATGAGAAATGTCAGTTTTTTGCCGCCGACTTGACTTTTGTCAGAAATGGCGGGGTCAGGCGAAGAGGGCTCGAAGGGCCTCAGGGTCGAGAATCTCCACCTGACGGGTGCGCACCCGCACCAGCTTGCGGGCGGCCAGTTTCTTGAGCAGGCGGATGACGGTTTCGGGCGCGAGGCCCAGGTAGCTGGCCATCTCCTCCCGCGACATCGGGAGCCGATACTGGAGGGCGGGCAGCCCGTGGCTCTGGAACCGTTGGCCCAGGTTGTAGAGGAAAGCGGCGATACGCTGTTCGGCATTGGGCAGGCCGGTGATGGCGCGCTCGACCTGCAGCTGGCGGGCGTGGCCGGCGGCGGTGGCCAGCAGATAGCGCTGCACCCGGATGAGGTCTTCGTCGCCGAGCGCCTCTTCCAACAGGGTTAGATCGACCTGGCAGAGGGAACCGTTTTCCAATGCGGCCGCACAGTGGCTGTGCTCCGCTTCGCCCAGGTCTTCGATGCCCACGATCTCCCCGGGGAGGTGGAAGCCCCGCACCCGCCGGGTATCACGGCCGCTGTAGCTGATACATGAGCCGGAGTGGACCAGATAGAGATGGCGCACCGGATCTCCCGCCCGGTAGAGGATCTGGCCCTTCTCGATGGGGTGGTTGCGCACCACCACCTGGTCCAGTGTCTCCTGCTCTTGAGATTCCAGTCCCAGCACCAGGGCCGTCTTGTACAAGGCGCAGTTGCGGCAAAGAACGATAGGGATCTGTCTTGGGGACATGGCGCGGGCGGCTAGGGGGCGCGCAGTTTCTCCAGACAGACGGTCTGGTGCGAAAGCAGGTCGTATAGCCGCTCCAGGTCCAGGATCTCCACGTATTTACGGTTGACTTTGAGGATGCCCTCTTCCTGGAAATGGGTGAACAGGCGGCTCACCGTCTCCAGTGCGAGCCCCAGGTAAGAGCCGATCTCCTGGCGCGACATACTCAGGTTGAATTGGGTGGCGGAGAAGCCACGGCTGTGCAGGCGGATGGAGAGGCTGAGCAGGAAGGCGGCCAACCGCTCTTCCGCCGTGCTCTTGCTCAGCAGCGCCATCAGGCTGGTATCGTTACTGATTTCCCGGCTGAGCAGGCGGAACATCTGGTGCTGGAGATTGGGGATGGTGGCGGTGAGCTCCTCCAGCTTGTCGAATGGGATCTCACAGATGGCGGAGGTCTCCAGTGCTTTGGCGGAACAGATGTATTTGCCCAGCTCGATGCCATCGAGGCCGATCACCTCGCCGGGCAGATGGAAGCCGATGACCTGTTCACTTCCGTCCGGGCACTGGGTATAGGTCTTCACGGTGCCGGTCTTCACCACGAAAACGCTCTTGAACTTGTCGCCCGTCTGGAACAGGTGGTTGCCCCGGCGCAAGGGGCGGTTGCGTTGCACGATGGCGTCCAGCCGGTCGATGTCCTCGCTCTCCAGGCCCAGGGGCAGGCAGATGTTGGAAAGTCCGCAACTCTGGCAGGCGATCTGGATCTTGTCGAGGGTGATGACCTTGTTGGGTGCCAAGGGGTGCTCCGCTAGCCAGGGGGTTACGGACCGCTTATTTTCCCTTTAATTCTGACAGGGATCAACAAGCCACTGGTTTTGATGGCGGGTGTTGGGGTTGGATAGGCACTGATATTGCATAAAAAAGCCGCCGATGAGCCGGCGGCTTTATTGATGATGGCGGGTGTGGGGCCTCAGCCGCCAGGCGGCTGTGTGCGCGGTCCGGGACGCGGTCCGTTGCCGGGGCCTGCGCCCATGCGAGGGCCGCCACGGGAAGCGGGGCCAGCGCCCGGTGCGCCTTTGGGGCCGCTGCCCATGCGCGGTCCCCCGTTGCCTCCCCGGCCGGAACCGGGACCCATGCGAGGGCCGCCGCCACGAGGACCGGGGGCGTTGCGTGCTCCGCCACCGGGGCCTGCGCCCATGCGAGGGCCGCCACGGGAAGCGGGGCCGGCGCCCGGTGCACCTTTGGGGCCGCTGCCCATGCGCGGTCCCCCATTGCCTCCCCGGCCGGAACCGGGACCCATGCGAGGGCCGCCGCTACGGGGCCCTCTTTGCGCGGCACCGGAACCGCCCTGCCGGCGCGGTTTGGCGCCGGGGACGGCTTGGCCGCTTCGAGGGCCGGGACCCATGCCGGGAGCCCCAGGGGCGTTCCAGGGGGCTTGGCGGGGCGCCGGGCCCGGTGTGCCGGGGCCGTAGCCGGGGGGCGGGCCGTAAGCCCAGGGCGGAGGATAGGGGGCGTCGTAACCGCGGTAACGGTGGTACCCGTAGTTCCTGGCGCGGCTGTCGCCCCGGCCGCTCATGTTCATTCCGAAATCGCCGCTGTTGTCCCCCATCCAGTCGGACATATTGCTCCAGTCGTTGCTCCGGTCGCCCCAGGGGCCGCCGCCCCACCATGCGCTGGCGGTGGAGAGGGACAGAGCGGCCACCCCGGTGACGGCCAGAGTGCTGAGGGTCTTCAAGTTGAATCGCATGCAGTTGCTCCTCGTTTGTTTTTGGTGGTCTTGGGGACACCGAGAGGCGGGAGGGATCTCCCGGGAGCTTCCGCGTCCCCTGTTGTTGTTTCAATGGTCAAGAAGCTCCGTGGTGTGCCTCCCTCGGGGCGCTCGGGCGCCCGTTCATCGCCCGGCGCCGCGGCGGGGGCGAGTTTCGAATATAGGCCAGTCGGCGGCGAAAGGCCACCCACAAAGCCCGTTTTTCGTTGAGAGAAAAAAGGGGTTCTGGTACTGTTGCACCCCGTCCGCCACCTCCTGAAGGGTCGGCCCGCACGGCGCCGGAATCGCCGCATTTCCTCCATCCTCGACAGCATGACGAAATACATTTTCATCACGGGCGGTGTGGTCTCTTCTCTGGGCAAGGGCATCGCCTCGGCCTCTCTGGGCGCGCTGCTCGAGGCGCGCGGCCTGAAAGTCACTCTGCTCAAGCTCGACCCCTACATCAACGTGGATCCGGGCACCATGAGCCCCTTCCAGCACGGCGAGGTCTTCGTCACCGAGGACGGCGCCGAGACCGACCTGGACCTGGGCCACTACGAGCGCTTCGTCAACACCACCATGGGGAAGCACAACAACTTCACCAGCGGCCAGGTGTACGAG
>CAYOJM010000133.1:0-22405 GCA_964404295.1 uncultured Sedimenticola sp.
CCGGCACCCGCCGCGAGGAGCTGCTGGTGCCGCCGGACGAGCTGCAGAAGATGTGGATCCTGCGCAAGATCCTCCACCCCATGGACGAGGTGGCGGCCATGGAATTCCTCTACGACAAGCTCAAGCAGACCAAGACCAACGCCGAGTTCTTCAACTCGATGAAGAAGAAGTAAGGCCGGCGTTCCCGTCGCGAGCGGGGGCTGGGTCGCGGCCGCGGCGTGCGTGCCTTGGAACGGATGGATGCAGGCGGCTCCAGGGGCCACATGGCCATCGGCGCAACGGTTGGGACGGGAGGCCGCCGGCGAAGGTGGTGCTCGGAGTGCGATTCACGCGGATCAGTTCACGAGGCCAGTCGAGGGTTTCCATCCATGGACGACCGACCCCACACCGCCATGATTCTCGCCGCAGGTCGCGGCGAGCGGTTGCGTCCCCTCACCGACACCACGCCCAAGCCGTTGCTACCGGTGGGGGGTAAGCCCCTCATCGTGTGGCACCTGGAGAAGCTGGCCGCCGCCGGATTCGAGCGCGTGGTGATCAACCACGCCCACCTCGGGGAGCAGATCGAGCAGGCGCTGGGCGACGGCGGACGCTGGGGGCTGGAGATCCGCTATTCGGCGGAGGAGCAGGCTCTGGAGACCGGCGGCGGCATCTGCAAGGCCATGTCCTTGTTGGGCGACGGCCCCTTCCTCGTGGTCAACGGGGATGTTTTCACCGATCTGGATTTCGGTCGGCTTCGATTGCCGGCCGGTGCCCTGGCCCATCTCGTGCTGGTGGACAATCCGCCTCACAATCCGAAAGGGGATTTTCGTCTCGATCGGGAAGGGCGGGTGCGCGGCGACGGTGGGCCGCGGCTCACTTTCGCCGGCATCGGCCTCTACCATCCCGCCCTGTTCGAGGGGTGCCGGCCCGAGCGCTTTCCCTTGGCGCCCTTGCTTCTGCGCCATATGGCCTGTGGTAAGGTGACCGGCGAACACCATCGCGGACGGTGGCTGGATGTGGGCACGCCGCAGCGGTATCGACACCTCGACCAGGAGCTTTCGGGTGGGACAGGAGATTCGTGATCGCCATTTCACCGACGAGGATTTCTCCCGTTTTCACAGCCGGGTGGTGGCGGAGACGGCGCTCCTGGAACATTGGCTGGCGTCGGGCGTGCTGGACGGGGTCGAGCCCATGGCCGGCTGCGAGCTGGAAGCCTGGCTGGTGGACGCCGAGGGGCTGCCGGCGCCGGTGAACCGCCCGTTCCTGGCGCGGCTCGACGACCCTTTGGTGGTGCCGGAGCTCTCCACCTTCAACGTGGAGCTCAACACCCGGCCGCACTCTTTCGGTTCCGGCCTGTTCGACCGCCTCCATGACGACCTTCGGGCGCTGTGGCGACGCTGTCGGGAGGCCGCGGCCGCGGTCGATGCGAGCATGGCGATGGTCGGCATTCTGCCCACGGTGCGCCAGTCCGACCTCTGCCTGGCCAACATCTCTCCGTTACAGCGGTACCGCGCGCTCAACGATCAGGTGTTGCGCATGCGCAAGGGGCGTCCCATCCGGTTGGACATCCGCGGCGAGGAACACCTGGTTACCGAACACCATGACGTCATGCTGGAAGCGGCCGCCACTTCGTTCCAGATCCATCTCAAGATTGGTGCGGAGCAGGCCGGCCGGGCGTACAACCTTTCCAAGATGATTTCAGCGCCCATGGTGGCGGTGAGCGCCAACGCGCCGTTCCTGTTCGGTCGCGCCTTGTGGGAAGAGACACGGATTCCCCTGTTCGAACAGGCGGTGGCGGTGGGCGCTTCGGACTACACCAAACGGGTGAGTTTCGGGGTGCGCTACGTCGAGCGATCCATCGGCGAATGTTTCCGCGCGAACCGCGACCGCTACCCGGTGCTCCTGCCCCAGCTGATGGACGAGCCCGTGGAGCGGTTGGCCCACCTGCGCCTGCACAACGGCACCATCTGGCGTTGGAACCGTCCTCTGGTCGGCTTCGACGACGACGGCCGACCTCACATCCGCATCGAGCACCGGGTCGTGCCCAGCGGCCCCACGCCGCAGGACGTGGTGGCCAACGCCGCGTTCTATTTCGGCCTTCTGTTCGGGCTCATGACGACCGAGCCGGAACCCGAGCGGCGCCTTCCGTTCATGCAGTGCAAGGAGAATTTCTACCAGGCGGCCTGCCTCGGGCTGGAGGCACGGGTTCGCTGGTTCGACGGCCGTGAAGGCGTCCTGGGCGATCTGTGCGAGCAGCGGCTCATTCCCCAGGCCCGGGCCGGACTGCTCGAACTCGGAGTGGCACGGGCGGAGGTGGACCACTGGCTGGGCATCGTGCAGGCGAGGGTGGCCGGTCGCAGTACCGGCGCCCGCTGGCAGCGGCGCTGGGTCCGTGAACACGGGCGCGATTTTCCAGCCTTGGTGCGGGCCTACCTGGATCGGCAGGAGAGCGGCCTTCCCGTCCACGTCTGGAGTCTGTGATGTTGAACGAGCTGTACGAGATGCCGCCGCAGCTGCTGACGCTGTCGGCGGAGCGGCTGCACGATCTGCTCGGCGGCCCCACCCTCATCCACCTGCCTGGGCGACGCGAGGCGCCCTTGTTCGTCTCCGTGCTGTTGCATGGCAACGAAGACGTGGGATGGGAGGCGGTGCGGTTTTTGTTGCGCCGCTACCGGCCGGGCGGCGGCAAACGCGAGTTGCCCCGAGCCCTCTCCCTGTTCATCGGCAACACCGAGGCGGCGAAGATGAAGCTCCGGCGGCTTCCCGGCCAGCCCGATTACAACAGGGTGTGGCCCGGCAGCGAGCTGCCTCCCACTGCCGAGCACGCCTTGATGGAGCAGGTGGTGGCGACCATGGCTCGGCGCGGGGTTTTCGCCAGCGTGGATCTTCACAACAACACCGGGCTCAACCCCCATTACGCCTGCATCAACGTCATCCGCAACGAAGCGCTCCATCTGGCCGCTCTGTTCAGCCGAATCGTGGTCTATTTCACCCGCCCCAAAGGGGTGCAATCCATGGCCATGACCGAGCTTTGCCCTTCGGTCACCCTGGAGTGTGGCAAGGTGGGGCAGGCGCGCGGGGTGGAACACGCGGCCGAGTTCCTGGACGCCTGCCTGCATCTGTCCCATCTGCCCGACCATCCCGTGCCGGCTCAGGACATCGACCTCTTCCACACCGTGGCCGTGGTCAAGATTCCGCCCCAGGTGAGCTTCGGTTTCGGTTGCGGCAACCGCGATCTCTGCCTGCCGGGGGATCTGGAGCGACTCAATTTCCGTGAGCTGCCGGCCGGGACCTTCTTCGGCTTGGTCCGGCCCGGCGTGGCGCATCCCCTGGACGTGCGCAATGAGTTGGACCACGATGTCACCGACCGCTATTTCGCCGTTGAGAAAGGTGAATTGGTCACGCGCACGCCGGTGATGCCCGCCATGCTCACCCGCGACGAGATGGTGATCCGACAGGACTGTCTCTGCTATCTGATGGAGCGCTGCCGCCTCTCCGGCGACGACGAGAGGAGTATGTCATGAAAGTGATCGAATACTTCATTCCCCTGGCCCTGTTGGCCCTCGCCGCCGTCCTCATGGGCAAGGCCTGGTCCCACTGGCAGGCCGTGAACGCCCTCCTGGAAGGCACCCGCGAGACCGAAGGCACCGTGGTGGGGATGACGCCCTACATCATCGGCAAGGCCGGCAAGGGCAAGCTGGTCTATTTTCCCGACGTGGAGTTCGTCACCGTCGAGGGCGAGCGGATCCGGTTTCGTGCCCGTGAGAGCCGCCGTGCCGACCATTTCCGCAAGGGGGATTCGGTGCCGGTGCGCTACCGCCCCGAGGCGCCTCGGGAGGCGGTGCTCGCCACCTTTTCCGCCTTGTGGTCATTGCCCCTCATCTATGCCGGCGGCGGCCTGCTTTTGTTGCTGTTCGGCGGCTGGTTTCTCCGCCGCGCCGTCAAAAGTGGGTGATTCCCGGTGCGGCGTTCGGCGTGATCCGCGGGGTGTCGCCGGGACCGGCCGCGATGCGGTCTCGTCTGGCCTACGGGTCGGGTGAGAGAGCGGTCGAAATGGTGGGAACGGCCCGGACGTAGGGCGCTGCAGGCGATCGATTCCCCGGTTCACAAGTCGGCGTGGTCCACCAGCACGCTCTTGATCAAGGCGTAGAGCTCCACCCCCGGCGTCAACTCCAACCGGCGGGCGGAGGCTTGGGTGATGACGGCCTGGAGTTTCCACCCGGCTCCGGCCAGGTCCAAGCCCATGCGCCCTTCGGAGAGCGGTTGCAGCGCAGTGAGGTGGCAGCGCAGCACGTTGAGGATGCTGCTGTGGGTGACGGGGCGGCGGCTGACGGCCACTTCGAGCGGGTTCACCAGCAAGCGCATGCGCCGGGCCTCGGGAGGGTGCTGCGCGGGCACCCGCACCAGGTCTTCCCCGATCCACAACGACAAGAGCCGCTCTTCCGGGTTCCAACCGTGGACCCGCGCTTCTAGGGCGTTGAGCCGGTAATCGCCCAGCCGGTATTGCAGCGCCAGGGTGGCGCCGTGGCGCCGGATCTGTCCCGCTTCCATGAGATAGACCCGGCTGGAGAGCCGCAGCACGTCCTGCCAGTCGTGGCTCACCAGCACCACGGGAATTCGGATCTGGGCGAACAGCCGTTCCAGGTGGGGCAGAATCTCCGACTTGCGGTCGGCGTCCACTGCGCTCAACGGTTCGTCGAGGAGCAGCAGCCGGGGGGCGCTGAACAGGGCACGGCCGATGGCCACCCGTTGCCGCTCGCCGCCGGAGAGGGTGGCGGGGTGACGATGGAGCAGGTGTTCCAGGTCGAGCAGGGCGACCAGCTCCTGGAACGCTTCCGGCTTGGGCGGATGTTTTCGAAGGCGCGCCCCGAACAACAGGTTGTCCTTCACCCTCAGGTGCTCGAACAGGCGCGCGTCCTGGAACACCAGCCCCACCCGGCGGCGATGGGGTGGTGTCCAGACGGCCCGGCGACTGTCCTGCCAGCAGTGCGCGCCCACCTGCACCTTGCCCTCGCAGGCCGGTTCCAGCCCCGCCAAGCAGCGCAGAAAGGTGCTCTTGCCGCAACCCGAAGGGCCGTACAGCGCCGCCACCCCGGGCCGGCGCAGGAGCATGTGGGCGTGCAGGTGAAAGCCTGGGCGGGCGAGCGCGATGCGCGTGAACAGGGCCGGGGGGGCTTCGGCGGTCACGGCAGCAGCCCCCCGCGCCGTCCCCGCCAGTAGACGGGGAGGAGGACCGCGAACGAGAGCCCCAGCAGCAACAGCGAAAGGCGGTGGGCGTCCCCATAGGCGAGGGACTCCACTTGATCGTAGATGGCGATGGAGACCACCCGGGTTTCTCCGGGAATGTTGCCTCCCACCATGAGCACCACGCCGAATTCGCCCAGGGTGTGGGCGAAGGCGAGCACCGTGGCGGTGAGGAAGCCGTGCCGGCAAGCCGGAAGCGCGGTGTTCCAGAAGGTGCGCCAGGGCGGGCTCCCCAGGGTCCAGGCCGCTTCCAGGGGGGCGCGGCCCATGCTACGGAAGGCGTTGTGCAGCGGCTGTACGACGAACGGCAGGGAGTAGATCAACGAGGCCACCACCAGGCCGGGGAAGGTGAAGGCCAGCGGCCCGTCGAACAAAGTTTTCCAGAGTCGTCCGAGAATGCCGTCCGGCGCCATGGCCAGGAGCAGGTAGAAGCCCAGCACCGTGGGCGGCAGCACCAACGGCAAGGCCACCACCGCTTCCACCAACGCCTTCCAGCGTGCCCGACCGAAAGCGAGCCACCAAGCCAGGGGCGTGCCCAGGAGAAGCAGAAGGAGCACGGTCACCGTGGCCAGTTGCAGGCTGAGCAGGAGGGCTTCGGGTTCGGGGAGCAGCTTCATGGCAGGTCGTAACCGGCGGCACGGATCCGCTCACGGGCGACCGGAGTGAACAGGAACGCGAAGAAATCGTGCGCCGCTTCGTTTTCCGCGCCGCGTTCGAGCAGCGCCGCTTGCTGGGCAATGGGACGGTGCAGCCCGGCGGGTACGGGCCAGCGGCAGCCGGGCAGATCGTCCCGCCCCCGCAACTGGGCGGCGGCCACGAAACCGCCGTCCACGGCCCCGCTGGCCACGAAAGCGAAGGTCTGGCCGATGTTCTCTCCGGTCACCCGGCGCGTCCCTTCCAGGCCCAGCCGCTTCAGCACCTCGAGAGCGGCGGCGCCGTAAGGGGCGGTGTCGGGGTTGGCCAGGGCCAGGCGTTGGGCCCGTTGCAGCCCTTCCCGGCAGGCGTGGGCGTCTCCCGGGGTGGCCGGCGACCAGTAGACCAGCCTTCCGATGGCATAGGTGCGTGGGAAGCCGATGGTCCGGCCCTCCCGGGCCAACCTTTGCGGTCGCTCCGCGTCGGCGGAGAGGAAGAGATCGAAGGGCGCGCCGTGGCGGATCTGGGCATAGAGCTTGCCGCTCGAAGCGGCGCTCAACACCACCCGGCGCCCGCTCCGTTTCTCGAACAGGTCTGCCAGTGTCCGGGCCGTCTCCTGGAAGTTGGATGCCACCGCCAGGCGAACCGCCTCGCCCCGGGCCGGGCCGGCCAGCAGCAGAAGCAGCAGACCGAAACGGAGGAACACGCCGCGCCTCAGCAGCCGTCCAGGCAATCCGTCTCCGAAAGCGGCGTCGCGGCGTCCGCTTCCGAATCGGAGGCGTAGCCTTGAGGGTTGTCGCGTTGCCAGCGCCAGGTGTCTTCGCACATTTCGCGCAGGCCGCGGGTGGCCTTCCAGCCCAGCTCCCGCTCGGCCAGGGAAGGGTCGGCCCAGCAGGCGGCGATGTCGCCGGGGCGGCGATCGGTGATGCGATAGGGGATCTCGCGACCGCTGGCCTCGCTGAAGGCCTTGACCATCTCCAGTACCGAATAGCCGCGCCCCGTGCCCAGGTTGTAGGTGACCAGGCCGGGGTGGGCGGCCAGTTTCTCCAACGCCTTGAGATGTCCCAGGGCCAGATCCACCACGTGGATGTAGTCCCGCACGCCCGTGCCGTCCGGTGTGGGGTAGTCGCCGCCGAACACCGACAGCCGCTCCAGACGGCCCACGGCCACTTGGCTGATGTAGGGCATGAGGTTGTTGGGGATGTCGTTGGGCGATTCGCCGATGCGGCCGCTGGGGTGGGCACCCACCGGGTTGAAATAGCGCAGGATGGCGATGTCCCAGGCCGGATCGGAGTGGTGCAGGTCGCGCAGGATCTCCTCGATGATCAGCTTGGATCGCCCATAAGGATTGGTGGCCGACAGGGGAAAGTCTTCGCGGATGGGCAGGGATGCCGGGTCGCCGTACACGGTGGCCGATGAGCTGAAGACGAGGGCGCGGACTTCGGCCGCGCGCATGGCGAACAGCAGGTTCAACGTGCCGCCCACGTTGTTCTCGTAATACTCCAGCGGCTTTTCCACGGATTCGCCCACGGCTTTGAGACCGGCGAAGTGGATCACCGCGTCCACGGGGTATTCGCGAAGGATCTCATCCATTGCGGGCTTGTCCCGCAAGTCGGCCTGGATGAAGGTGAGCGGCTTGCCGGTGAGCTCCTGGACCCGCTCCAGGGCGGTGAAGCTGCTGTTGCTGAGGTTGTCCACCACCACCACTTCGTAACCGGCGTCCAGCAGTTCGACGCAGGTGTGGGAACCGATGTAACCGGCGCCGCCGGTGACCAGGATGCGTTTCATTTCTCACTATCCCTTGGATGGGCGTCGTGGGCATTGTAGCCCGATCGGTCGCGCCGCGCCGGTCGCCCCAGAAGCGGGTCGGCCTGCAGGTCGGCATGGTAAGAGGAACGCACCAGGGGGGCGGCGGCGACGCTGTCGAAGCCCATGGCACGCCCCTCTTCACCCAGGGCGTCGAACTCTTCGGGGGGGACGAAACGTTCGACGGGCAGGTGGTGGCGGCTCGGTTGAAGATATTGCCCCAAGGTGAGCATGGTGACGCCGTGCTTGCGTAGGTCCGCCATCACTTCGCGCACTTCGTCCAGGGTCTCGCCCAGTCCGAGCATGAGGCCCGATTTGGTGGGCACTTCGGGGTGGCGGCGTCCGAACGCTTCGAGCAACGCCAGAGAGCCTGTGTAGTCCGCGCCGGGGCGGCACTTGCGATAGAGGCGCGGCACCGTTTCGAGGTTGTGGTTGAAGATGTCGGGCGGATCGGCGGAGAGGGCTTCGATGGCGCGGGACTCGCGGCCGCGAAAGTCGGGAACCAGAATCTCGATGGTGGTTTCGGGGCGGGCCCGGCGGATGGCGGTGATACAACGCCGGTAGTGGTCGGCGCCACCGTCGCGCAGGTCGTCGCGGTCCACCGAGGTGATCACCACATAGTTCAAGGCCATCTCCGCCACGGCGGTGGCGAGCTGACGCGGCTCCTCGTCGTCCAGGGGCAGGGGGCGGCCGTGGGCCACGTCGCAGAAGGGGCAGCGACGGGTGCAGATGTCGCCCATGATGAGAAAGGTGGCGGTGCCCCGGGTAAAGCATTCGCCCAGGTTCGGGCATTGGGCCTCTTCGCAGACGGATGCGAGTTTGTGCCGGCGCAGGATGCGACGGATGCGGTGCACGCCGGCGCCGCCGGGCGCGCGGGCGCGGATCCAGTCGGGCTTGCGCGGCAGCTCGGTGGTGGGTTCCACCTTCACCGGGATGCGGCTCACCTTGTCGTGGCCCCGCTGGTGGCGGGCGCTCTGTTTGCGGGAGGGGGGAAGGAGATCGTCGGTCATGGTCGGTTCACTTCGCTGGGATACGGCGGCGGACGACGCCTCACCGGTCGACCAAGGCCGTGCTTCCGGTCGAGGCCACCGTTTCGAGACCCAGATCGACAGCCAGTCGCTCGACCAGCTTTCGTCCCGCTTCGATCGGGCTCATGTCGATGCCCAATTCTGCCAGACTGGTCACCGCTTGCCCCGCATGACCGCAAGGGTTGATGCGGGAGAAGGGCTCGAGATCCAGATCGACGTTCAACGCCAGGCCGTGGTAAGTGTAGCCGCGGCGCACGCGCAGGCCCAGGGCCGCCACCTTTTGTTCCTCCACGTAGACCCCGGGAGCGTCGGGCCGGGCGTGGGCCTGGATGCCTTCGTCGGCCAGCAATCCGATCACCGCCTCTTCCATGGCGGTGACCAGCCCGCGGATGCCGCGGCCGGTGGCCTTGAGGTCCAGCAGCAGGTAGAGCACCAGTTGACCTGGCCCATGATAGGTGACCTGACCGCCGCGGTCGCTGTGGATCACTGGAATGTCGCCGGGGGCCAGCAGGTGCTCGATCCGGCCGGCCTGCCCCAGAGTGAACACCGGCGGGTGCTCCAGCAGCCAGATCTCGGAAGGGGTGTGGGCGGTGCGGCTCTCGGTGAAGGCGCGCATGGCCCGCCAGACGGTTTCGTATGCCTGGAGGCCCAGGTGGCGGATGACGACCGGTTGCGGCATGGGGAGGATCTTCCGGGGCGGCCTGTTGTGGGTGGACGGAGGGATCGGCCGGCGCGGGTCATGGAACGACCCGCCGATACGGCGCTCACAGCCGCATGAGCACCCGCTCGTGGGCGGTGAGCTCGTCGTAGAGCGCGTCGAGCTGCTCGCGGCTCTTGGCTTCGATGTCCACGTTGACCGAAACATACTTGCCGGTGCGGCTGGGCCGCACCTGGACGGCGCCTTCGCCCAGGTCCGGGCAGTGGCGGCGGACGATCTCCACCACCAGGGCGTCGAAATCGGGTTCGGCCCGACCCATGGCGCGCACGCGCACGCGACAGGGGAACGTCATGCCTTCGGGTCTTGCCGTATCACTCATCGCAGGCCTCCGACGAACGGTCACGCGCCCTCAGACGCGCCTTGCAGCGTTGGTAGAGGGCGTCCATCTCTCTCCACATGGGGCCGGGGCGGCCGTTTGCAACGGGGCGGCCGTCGAGGCGGGTCACCGGCATCACCTCCTTGGTGGAACTGGTCACCCAGATCTCGTCCGCTTCGGCGAGCGCTTCGGCGGCGATCTCCCGTTCTTCGCAGGGCAACCCCGCTTCGCGGGCCAGCTCCATCACCAGATCGCGGGTGATGCCCGGTAGCAGATGGGCGCTCTTGGGCGGGGTGAGGATGCGCCCGTCGCGCACCAGGAAGAAGTTGCTGGCGGTCCCTTCGGTGACCCGCCCCTCGCGCACCAGCAGGGCTTCGTCCGCGCCGGCGTCACGCGCTTGCTGTTGGGCCAGGATGTTGGCCAGGAGGGTGATCGCCTTGATGTCGCAGCGCTGCCATCGGATGTCCTCGAGGGTGATCACCGAAAGCCCCCGCGCCACCAATCGTGGATCGCGTTCGGCCAGGGGTTGGGCCATGACGAAGACGGTGGGCTCCACCCGTTCGGGCAGGGCGTGCAGGCGTTTTTCGTAGGCGCCGCGGGTGACCTGGAGATAGATCTGCTGGTCTGCCGCGCCCAGCGGAGAGAGGAGGCGGTGGAAGATCCGCCGCCATTCCGAACGGGTCAGCGGGAAAGGCATGCGGATGGCGCGCAGGCTGTTCTCCAGCCGTTCCAGGTGGGCGTCCACCCGGAATGGATGGCCGCCGTAGGCGGGGAT
Source organism: uncultured Sedimenticola sp. (assembly GCA_964404295.1). Classification (GTDB taxonomy): domain Bacteria; phylum Pseudomonadota; class Gammaproteobacteria; order Chromatiales; family Chromatiaceae; genus Thiolapillus. The sequence goes on from CAYOJM010000133.1 coordinate 10,500, forward strand.
CACTTCGTATACGCCGTCGCCGAACAGAAACCCTCGATCCAGCACCGGCACGCAGGCACGATCCAGGGGCAGGTAGCGACCGTTCAGATAGACGTCCATGGCGGTGTCACTCGAAAATCTGGAGCACCCCGTCCACCAGGTTGTGGATCAGCCCCCCTTCGGCCACGTCGCGCAGGGCCACCAAGGGGACGTCGGCCAGCACTTCGCCGTCGAGCTCCACCAGCAGGCGCCCCAGCGCCTGGCCCTTGCGCACCGGCGCCGTGATCTGAGGGTGGACCCGGGCGCGCAGTTTCAGGTCGGGGTAACGCCCGCGGGGGATGGTGACGTGCAACGTCTCCTCCAGCCCCAGGCCGAGCCGCTCCACCTCGCCTTTCCAGACGCGCACCGATTTCACCTGTTCGCCGGCGTCGAACAGGCGGTGGGTCTGGTAGAAACGAAAGCCGTAGTTGAGCAGCTTCTGGCTCTCTTCGGCACGTGCTTCTTCGCTGCGGGTGCCCATGACCACCGACAAAAGCCGCATCCCCTCCCGTCGGGCCGAAGCCACCAGGCAGTAGCCGGCGGCCTGGGTGTGGCCGGTCTTGACGCCATCCACCGAAGGGTCGCGCCAGAGTAACCGGTTGCGGTTCTTTTGGGTGATGCCGTTGTAGGTGAACTCGCGCTCCGAGTAGATGGGGTAATACTGCGGAAATTCGGCGATGAGGGCCCGCGTGACCTTGAGGATGTCGGCGGGGGTGGTGTAGTGGTCTGGATCGGGCAGGCCGGTGGAGTTGGTGAAATGGGTGTTCTCCATCTCCAGGCGCAGAGCGTGTTCGTTCATGAGCGCGGCGAAGGCGGCTTCGCTGCCGGCGATGTGTTCGGCCAGGGCCACGCAGGCGTCGTTGCCCGAGACCACGATCATCCCGCGGATCAGGTCCTCCACGGAAACCTCCTTGCCCACTTCGATGAACATGCGCGAGCCGGGGGTTTTCCAGGCCTTCTTGCTCACCCGCACCCGATCCTGGAGCGTGATGTTTCCCTCCTCCAGCTCCTTGAACACCACATAAGCGGTCATGATCTTGGTCAGGCTGGCCGGTTCCAACCGCTTGTCGGCGCCGTTTTCGGCCAGGACCGCGCCGCTGTGGTAGTCCATGAGCAGGTGTCCGTTCGCCTCCACTTGAGGCGGGGCCGGCGGAGGGGTGGCGGCCGAAGCGACCGCCGGCGGAAGGAAGAGGAGCAAGAGAGCGAGAATTCGAATCATCGCGCCGTGGAATGAGGGCGGAAAAGGCGGGCGTTCATTGTACCCGATGGTGCCCTTGGACACCCCAGGTCTCGAGCAACTGGAGCAAGGCATCCCGCCGCGTCGGCGAGGTGATCGGTCCTACGATCACGCGGTGCAGGCCCTCGGCGCTGCGAATTTCCACCGGCGACGCCTGGGCACGGGCCAGCCGCCGCTGAAGGCTGCGGGCGTTGAAGGGATTACGGAAGGCCCCTGCTTGGATGTAGTCGCCTTGCCCGGCCGAAGGCGCGGTGTCCGGTTTCAGGCCGGAAGGGCGGGTCTGGCGGCGCGCGTCGGGATCTCGGGCGGCGGCCAGGGTTTCGGCCAGGGGCTTGCCCGGGGAGGTCAATGCCACGATTTCCACCGGCGCCGTCCCTTTCTTCAACACGCCCAGCTTGGCGGCGGCGGTGTAGGAGAGGTCGATGATGCGCCCCGGATGAAAGGGACCGCGGTCGTTCACCTTCACCACCACCTCCCGTCCGTTCTCCAGGTTGGTCACCTTCACCCAGGTGGGTAAGGGCAGTGTCTTGTGGGCGGCGGTCATGGCGTACATGTCGTAGGGTTCGCCGCTGGAGGTGCGCCGTCCGTGGAACTTGACTCCGTACCAGGACGCCAGGCCCCGCTGGCGGAAGCCGGTGGCGTCGTCCATCACGTGGTAGGTCTTGCCCAGCACGGTGTAGCTCCGCGGATTGCCGTATCGGCTGCGGGGCGCTTCCTGCGGCACGGCATCGGGAACGCCGCTCACGTCCACGGGGCGGTCGGGGCCGCGGTCGCGTTCCGGGCCGTGGCTGCAAGCGGCCAGCAGGGCCGTGAGCAGCCACGGCAGATGTCGGAAGCTCGGGATGCGCATGGAGCCGTTCGCCGAATCTTTACCGGAAAATGTTAGCGGGTTTTCCGCCCGCGTGGAAAGCGTCCCGGCTCACCCCGATGGGGCATGATCCGCTTCCTTGCCGGCGATGGCCCGGGCCAGCTGATAGACCGCCATGGCGTACATGGGGCTGCGGTTGTAACGGGTGATGACATAGAAGTTGTTCAGGCCCAGCCAATATTCGGCGCCTTGGTCTGTCTTCAACGCGATGAGGGCCGCCTGAAGCCGGGGATTGATGTCGCCGTCGAACTCGATGCCGGCGGCCTGGAGCTTCTCCAAGGTAAAGGTGGGCTTGAGTCCAGCTTGGAGGAAGGCGGCATGCCGCTCGGGGTCCACGCCTCGGGCCCGCAGGGCCACGGGAAAGTCCCGCTTCCAGCCGTGGCGGGCGAAATAGTTGGCCACCGACCCGATGGCGTCGATCTCGTTCTTCCAGATGTCGCGCTTTCCGTCGCCATCGAAGTCCACGGCATACGCCAGATAGCTGCTGGGCATGAACTGCCCGAGCCCCATGGCGCCGGCGTAGGAGCCCAGAGGCCGCCGCGGATCCAGCCCCTCCTCCCGCGCCAGGAGAAGGAACTTCTCGAGCTCGTCGGTGAAGAAGCGGCTCCGTTTGGGGTAGTGGAACGCGAGCGTGTAGAGGGCGTCCAGCACCCGGTCACGTCCGGTGATGCGGCCGTAGAAGGTCTCCACGCCGATGATAGCGGCGACGATCTCGGGCGGCACGCCGTATTGGGCTTCGGCGCGCTCCAGAGCCGGACGGTTGCGTTCCACGAAACGGCGCCCTTCCCGGATGCGCTCGTCGGTGAGAAAGATCTTGCGGTAACGGGTCCACGTGAGCCTCTTTTCCGCCGGACGGCGGATCTTCTCCAGGATGTCCTGGCGCACGCGGGCGTCGGAAAGCACCGCTTCCAGCGCCTTCCGTTCGAAGCCGTGCTCACGCACCATCCGTTCGATGAACGCTTCCACGCCGGCCGGTCGGGCCCAGGCGGCGCCACAGAGGAAGGCGAGCAGGACTAGCGCGGCATGGAGCCTCATTTGGGCAGGAGCTTGCGGTGGGTGTGAATGGACATGAGCATACCGAAACCGGCCATCAGGGTCACCAGCGAGGTTCCGCCGTAGCTCACCAAGGGCAGGGGGACGCCCACCACCGGGAGCAGTCCGGTGACCATGCCGGTGTTGACGAAAAGATAGACGAAGAAAACCAGAATCAGGGCGCCGGCCAGAAGCCGGCTGTAGCTGTCCTGGGCGCGGGCGGCCATGTACAACCCCCGCAGGATGATGAAGAGGTACAGCAAGAGGAGGAGGCCGGCGCCCGCCAGCCCGAACTCCTCGCCCAGCACGGCGAAGATGAAATCGGTGTGCCGTTCCGGGAGAAACTCCAACTGTGATTGGGTGCCGTTGAGCCAGCCCTTGCCGTAAAGGCCGCCGGAGCCGATGGCGATCTTGGACTGGATGATGTGGTAGCCGGCGCCCAAGGGATCGCTCTCGGGGTTGAGAAAAGTGAGCACCCGTTTACGCTGGTAGTCGCGCATGAAATGCCACAACAGGGGGGCCGCCGCCGCGGCCGCCACCGTCAGGCCGGCGATGAGCCGCCAGCTCATTCCGGCTAGAAAGAGGACGAACAGCCCGGAGCTGGCCACCAGGATGGCGGTGCCCAGGTCCGGTTGCTTGGCGATGAGGATCACCGGCAGGGCGATGAGCCCGAAGCTGGCGGCGAGTGTCTTCCAGTTCGGCGGCAGGGGCCGGGTGGAGAGGAACCAGGCCAGCATCATGGGGGTGGCCAGTTTCACCAGCTCCGAGGGCTGGAACCGCATGAACCCCAGGTCGAGCCAGCGCTGGGCGCCTTTGCCCACCGCGCCCATGGCCAGCACCAGCACCAGCATGAGTACGCCGGCCGAATAGAGCCACGGGCTCCACCGGCGCAAGGTGTGGGGATGGACCTGGGCCAGTGCGAACAGGGTGGCGAAGGCCAGCGCCAGGCGCATGAGCTGGCGCTCCATTTGGGCGAGGGACTGGCCGCTGGCGGAGTAGAGCACCACCAATCCGAATCCGCAGAGCAGGAGCAGCGCGGTGAGCAGGGGCAGGTCCAGATGGAGCCGGGCGAGCAGTCCCCGGGGACGCGCAGGTTCGCTGGAGGGCAGTCCGCTGGGGGAGGCGGGCGTGGGTCTCATCATGGGGCGTTTCTCTCCTTGTCGTCGTGCGTTTGCGGGGCCTTCCCGCGCAGCAGCCAGGCATCCATGATCTTCTTGGCGATGGGGGCGGCCACGGCGCCGCCGTGGCCGCCGTTCTCCACCACCACGGCCACGGCGATTCGTGGGTCCTCCACGGGAGCGTAGGCCACGAACAGGGCGTGGTCTCGCATGTGGAAGGCGATCTCTTCTTCGTTGTACTCGGCGTCCTGGGCGACGCTGAACACCTGAGCGGTGCCGGTCTTGCCGGCGATGCGGTAGTGGGGATTGCGGATGCGGCGGGCGGTGCCACGGGGGCCCTCCACCACGTGCACCATGGCGCGCCGGACTTCATCCCAGTCGATCTCGTTTCGCACCGGGATCTCGTGCATGGTGGGCGGCACCGGTTCCACTTCATCGGTGGCCTCGTCCACCAGGGCGGCCACCAGTCTCGGCTCGTAATAATGTCCGCCGTTGGCGATGGCGGCAGTGGCGGCGGCCAGTTGCAAGGGGGTGGCCTGGAAATACCCCTGGCCGATGCCCATGATGACCGTCTCGCCGGGAAACCAGACCTGCCCGTACCGTTTTTTCTTCCACTCCCGGGAGGGAAGGATGCCCTTTTGCTCGCCCACCAGATCGATGCCGGTGCGGGCGCCGAAGCGGAATTGGGACAGATATTGATGAAGACGGTCGATTCCGGTCTCGTGGGCGAGCTGATAGAAAAAGACGTCGCACGATTCCGTGATGGCCTTGTCGAGGTCGGTCATGCCGTGCCCGCCCTTCTTCCAATCCCGGTATTTGTGGTCGTGTCCGGGCAGTTGGAAGAAGCCAGGGCAGAATTTGCGCGTGCCCGGCGAGATGACGCCGAGTTCCAGGCCGGCCAGCCCCATGAAAGGCTTGATGGTGGATCCGGGCGGGTAGGTGCCTTTCACGGCGCGGTTGAACAAGGGCTTGTCGGGATCCGAGCGCAAGGCCCGGTAGGCGTCCGAGCCGATGCCGCCCACGAAGGGGTTGGGGTCGTAACCGGGCTTGCTCACCAGCGCCAGCACGGCGCCGTTGCGCGGGTCCAGGGCCACGGCGGCGCCGTTGTAGTCCTCGAACGCTTCCAGGGCCACCGTCTGCAGGCGGCTGTCCAGATGGAGACGCAGACTCTTTCCGGGCTGGGGCGGAATCTCGTTGAGCACCCGCACCGTCTTGCCCAAAGCGTTCACCTCCACCTGTTGGAACCCCACCTTGCCGTGCAGGATCTCCTCGTAGGCCCGCTCCACCCCGATCTTGCCGATATAGGTGGTTCCGGCGTAGTTGGAAGTGTCGATCCGCTCGAGATCTTCCAGACTGATGCGCCCCACATAGCCCAGCACATGGGCCAGGGGAGCGCCGAGAGGATAGGTGCGGGTCAGGCGGGCGCGGATGGAGACGCCGGGGAACTGGTGCTGGTTCACCGCGAACAGGGCCGCCTCCTCGTCGCTGATGTCCAGTTTCACCGGGATGCTTTCGAACCGCCGGTGCTGACGGCGCACCTTGTGGAACCGTTCCAGGTCGGTGGGGCGCAGATCGATGATCCGGGCCAGCCGGTCCAAGGTGTCGTCCAGGTCCTCCACCTTTTCCGGCACGATCTCCAGGTTGTAAGCGGGCCGGTTGTAGGCGAGCAGCAGGCCGTTGCGGTCGTAGATGAGTCCGCGGGTGGGCGGCAGGGGGACCACTTTCACCCGGTTGTCCTGGGCCAGGGTGGTGAAATGGTCGTGGCGGAACACCTGCAGATAGACCAGCCGTCCGAAGATGGCGCCCAGGGCCAGCACCACGAACAGGCCCGCCACCAGCGCCCGTCGGCCGAACAGGCGCCATTCGTGTCGGTAGTCGTTGAGCTGGAAGCCGGAGTTCACGGAGTGTGGAAGCGGCGTCTGAGGTCGCGCATCACGATGAACAGCCAGGGCCAGATGAGGCCGCCGAGCAGAGGAGCCACCCAGGATTCCGCCGCTTTGGCCGGTCGGCCGATGGTGCCGTCCACCCAGAAGAAGAACAGGCGCTCGACGAGCAGGAGCACCACCACGAAGACCGATTGCTGCCACAGGGGGAAGACCCGCACTCTGCGGTAGGTCTTGATGGTGAGGAAGCCCACCACCGAAAGCCCGAGGGCGTGTTGTCCCAAGAGGGTGCCGGTGAGGATGTCGAGCAGCAGCCCGGTGACGAAAGCGAAACCCACCCCCACCCGTTCCGGCAGCGCCATGCACCAGTAGATGAGCACCAGCGCGGTCCACTGGATGCGATACAGTTGCAGGCTCTCCGGCATGGGCAGGATGCTCAAGACGAGGCTGATGAGCAGCGTCGCCAGGATGATCCCGTAACCTCGCATCATGGCGCCGTCGCCTCCGGCTGTTGCGCTTCGAGTTCGCCGGCGGGTGGTGGCGGCACCGGCGTCGGCGCCACCTCGGGGGGCTTGATCTCCCAGACCAGAAGCACCTCCCGGGTCCGATCGAGGCGGGCCAGGGGTGTGGCCGTGACCCGGGCGAAGGGCTTGCCGGGAACGTGCACCACCTGGTCGATACGGGCCACGGGGTAGCCCGGGGGAAACTTGCCGCCCAATCCGGAGGTGACCAGCAAGTCGCCCTCGCGGATGTCGGCGCTGTCGGGCAGGTAGGGCAGCTCCAGCCGGTCGATGCGACCGGTGCCCACGGCGATGGTGCGCAATCCATTGCGGAGCACCTGCACCGGCAAGGCGTGCCGGGCGTCGGTGATGAGGAGCACGGTGGCGCGCAGAGGGGTCACATGGGTCACCTGTCCCATGACCGCGTGGGCGTCGAGCACCGCCTGCCCTGGATAGACCCCGGAGGCGCTGCCCTTGTCGATCACCACCTGCTGGCGGAAGGGGTCCAGGTCCATGGCCGACAGCTCCGCCACCAGCACCCGGTTTCCGACCTTGTAGGCCGAGCCGAGCAGGTCGCGCAGCCGCTCGTTCTCCGCCTGAAGGGCGGCCAGCTGCTGGAGCTCCGCCTTGAGCCGAAGATTCTCCCGGCGCAGCGTGCGGTTCTCGTGCTCGAGCTCGCGTCGGGTGTGCAGGCTTTCCACGAGCCAGGCGCCGATGTCGCCGGGCAACTCGGCCAGGAATTGAATGGGGTAGGTGAGGGTGGCCAGCACGCTGCGCAGGGTTTCGGTCTGCTTGAAGCGGTGGTCCAGGACCATGAGCACCAGAGAGAGCATCATGGCGCCGATGAGACGCGCCCCCGCGGATGGTCCTTCTGCGAAGATGAGCTTGATGGCCGGCTCCTGCTGATCAAGCGGAAAGGAAAGGACGGAGGCAGGTCATGGGCGTGGCCCGGTCATTCCACGCTGAAGAAGTCTCCCGCCTTTTCATCCATCAGTTCCAGGGCGCGTCCACCGCCGCGGGCCACGCAGGTCATGGGGTCTTCGGCCACGACCACCGGCAGCCCCGTCTCCTCTTCCAGCAGCCGGTCCAATCCTTTGAGCAGCGCGCCGCCGCCGGTGAGCACGATGCCCCGTTCGGCCACGTCGGCGCCCAGTTCGGGCGGGGTCTGTTCCAGGGCCTTGCGCACCGCGTCCACGATGCCGGTGAGCGGCTCCTGGATGGCTTCCAGGATCTCGTTGCTGTTGAGCACGAAACTGCGCGGAATGCCTTCGGCCAGGTTGCGCCCCTTGACCTCGATCTCCTTGACCTCGTTTTCCGGCCAGGCGGTGGCGATCTCGTGCTTGATCTGCTCGGCCGTGGCCTCGCCGATGAGGCTTCCGTAGTTGCGACGCACGTAGTTGATGATCGCCTCGTCGAACTTGTCGCCGCCGATACGCACCGAGTTGGCATAGACGATGCCGTTGAGCGAGAGGATGGCCACCTCGGAGGTGCCGCCGCCGATGTCCAGCACCATGGAGCCGCGCGCCTCGTCCACCGGCAGGTTGGCGCCGATGGCGGCTGCCATCGGCTCCTCGATGAGATAGACCTCGCGCGCGCCGGCGCCTGCCGCCGACTCCTTGATGGCGCGCCGCTCCACCTGGGTGGAGCCGCAAGGGACGCAGATGAGCACCCTCGGGCTGGGACGGATGAGGCGGCTCTCGTGCACCTTGTGGATGAAGTACTGGAGCATCTTCTCCGTCACCGTGAAATCGGCGATGACGCCGTCCTTCATGGGCCGGATGGCGGTGATGTTGGCGGGGGTGCGGCCGAGCATCTTCTTGGCGTCCTCGCCCACGGCGGCCACCGCCTTCATGCCGCGGGCGCGGTCCTCGCGGATGGCCACCACCGAGGGTTCGTTGAGCACGATGCCCTGGTCGCGGGCGTAGATGAGGGTATTGGCCGTGCCCAGGTCGATGGACAGGTCGTTCGAGAATAGGCCACGCAAACGTCTGAAAAGCATTGAAAAATCCGTTCGATCCGTCGCCGGGGCGAGCAGGAGGCGAAATTGGGTGTCAACGGGTGGGGCCGGGGCGCGGATGGGCGGCCCGCGGCGGTCGAGAGCGCTAATCTATCAACCCGGTTCCTGCCGGGCAAGAGGGGATTTCCCCGGGGGCGGGGATGAGGGTGACCCGAACGTCGGATTGTGCTAGTTTGCCTGACTTTTCCTGAATTCGGGAGACGGGCGAGATGACACTGCGACGCGACGAGGTGGCCAAGATCGCCCATCTGGCCCGCCTGGCGGTGGAGCCCGAGGCGCTGGAGCCGTTGCGCGACGAGCTGGCCGGCATTCTCCGTCTGGTGGAGCAGATGGACGAACTGGATACCGACGACATCCTTCCCATGGCCCACCCCCTGGACATGAACCAACGCCTGCGGCCGGACGAAGTGACCGAGGAGAATCGCCGCGAAGCGTATCAAGCGGTGGCGCCGCTGGTGGAGAACGGCCTGTATCTGGTGCCCAAGGTGATCGAATGAGCAAGGACCTGCATGAGAGAAGCCTGCGCGAGCTGGCCGCGGGGTTGGCCGCCGGCGAATTCAGCAGCCTGGAGTTGACCGAACACTTCCTGGCGCGGATCCGCGCTCACGACGGCGAGCTCAACACTTTCATCACCGTCTGCGAAGAGACGGCCCGGGATCAGGCGCGGGCCGCCGACGAGCGCATCCGCAAGGGCGAGGCGGGGCCCCTCACCGGCATCCCCCTGGCGCACAAGGACATCTTCTGCACTCAGGGGGTGAAGACCAGTTGCGGCTCGTTCATGCTGGACAACTTCGTCTCTCCTTACGACGCCACGGTGGTGGAGAAGCTGGCCGGTGCCGGCATGGTGATGCTGGGCAAGACCAACATGGACGAGTTCGCCATGGGGTCGTCCAACGAAACCAGCCACTACGGTCCGGTGAGGAACCCCTGGGACACGGAGCGGGTGCCCGGCGGCTCTTCCGGCGGTTCGGCGGCGGCGGTGGCGGCGCGCTTGACGCCGGCGGCCACGGGAACCGACACTGGCGGCTCCATCCGTCAGCCGGCGGCGCTGTGCGGCGTCACCGGCCTCAAGCCCACCTACGGTCGCGTCTCCCGCTGGGGCATGATCGCCTTCGCCTCCAGCTTGGATCAGGCCGGCCCCATGGCCCGCAGCGCCGAGGACTGTGCCCGGCTGCTCGCCGCCATGGCCGGTTTCGATCCCAAGGATTCCACGTCGGTGGAGCGTCCCGTTGACGACTACCCGGGCGCGTTGGACCGACCCCTCGAGGGGTTGAAATTGGGTCTGGTCGAAGAGTTTTTCGATGAGGGGCTGGATGCGGAAGTGGCCGCCGCCGTGGAGACCGCTCTGAACGAGTTGAAGCGGCTCGGTGCCGAGGTGGTGGAGGTCTCCCTCCCGCACAGCCGGTATTCGGTTCCCGCCTACTACGTGGTGGCGCCGGCAGAGTGCTCTTCCAACCTGGCGCGTTACGACGGCGTGCGCTTCGGCCACCGCTGCGAGGATCCGAAGGACCTGGAAGATCTCTACAAGCGCAGCCGCGCCGAAGGGTTCGGCGCCGAGGTGAAGCGGCGCATCCTCATCGGCACCTATGCCCTCTCGGCGGGTTATTACGACGCTTATTACCTGAAGGCGCAAAAGGTGCGCCGCATCATCGCGGACGACTTCCGCCGCGCTTTCGAACAGGTGGACCTTCTGGTGGGGCCGGCGTCGCCCGAGGTGGCGTTCGAGCTCGGCGCAAAGGCCGATGATCCGGTTGCCATGTATCTGTCGGACATCTACACCATCGCCGTCAACCTGGCCGGCCTGCCGGCGCTCTCCATGCCGGCGCCCAAGGTACGCGGTTTGCCCACCGGGCTCCAGCTCATCGGCGACTATTTCGACGAGGCGCGGTTGCTGAACGCGGCGCACCAGCTTCAGAAAGTCACCGACTGGCATCTGCAGAGGCCGCAGGGGTACTGACCATGCAGTGGGAAACCGTCATCGGGCTGGAGATCCATGTCCAGCTCACCACCCGTTCCAAGATCTTCTCCGGCGCCTCCACCGCGTTCGGCGCCGAGCCCAACACCCAGGCCTGCCTGGTGGACCTGGGCTTTCCGGGCGTGCTGCCGGTGCTCAACGAGCAGGCGGTGCGCAAGGCGGTGCTCTTCGGCACCGCCATCGAGGCGGAGATCGCCCGCCGCTCGGTCTTCGCGCGCAAGAACTATTTCTACCCCGACCTGCCCAAGGGCTACCAGATCAGCCAGTACGAGCTGCCCATCGTGGGCCGCGGCCACGTGGAGATCCTGCTGGAAAATGGCGAGGTGAAGCGCATCGGCGTCACCCGCGCCCACTTGGAGGAGGACGCCGGCAAGTCCCTGCACGAGGACTTTCACGGCTACACCGGCATCGACCTCAACCGCGCCGGCACCCCCCTGCTGGAGATCGTCTCCGAGCCCGACCTGCGCTCGGCGAAGGAGGCGGTGGCCTACGCCAAGAAGATTCACCAGATCGTCACCTACCTCGGCATCTGCGACGGCAACATGCAGGAGGGTTCCTTCCGCATGGACGCCAACGTCTCGGTACGCCCCAAGGGCGAGGAGAAGTTCGGCACCCGCACCGAGCTGAAGAACCTCAACTCCTTCCGTTTCCTCGAGAAGGCCATCGACTTCGAGGTGGAGCGCCAGATCGACCTGCTGGAGTCGGGCGGCGAGGTGGTGCAAGAGACCCGCCTGTACGATCCGCAGAAGGACGAGACCCGCTCCATGCGCACCAAGGAGGAGGCCAACGACTACCGTTACTTCCCCGATCCCGACCTGCTGCCCCTGGTCATCGACGATGCCTTCATCGAGGAGACGGTGCGCGACATGCCCGAGCTGCCCGAGGCGCGGCGCAGGCGCTTCGAGGCGCAGTACGGTCTGTCCGCCTATGACGCCGACGTGCTCACCGCCACCCGGGCCGCCGCCGACTACTACGAAGCGGTGGTGGCCGTGGCCGGCGACGCCAAGCTGGCCGCCAACTGGATGATGGTGGAGCTCTACGGCGCCCTCAACAAGGCGGGGCTGGAGCTGGCCGAGAGCCCCATCTCCGCCGAGGCCCTGGGCGGGCTGGTCCTGCGCATCGCCGACGACACCATCTCGGGCAAGATCGCCAAGACCGTCTTCGAAGAGATGTGGAAAAGCGGCCGCTCCGCCGATGCCATCATCGACGAGAAGGGGCTGAAGCAGATCACCGACAGCGGCGCCATCGAGGCCATCGT
>CAYOJM010000134.1:0-6273 GCA_964404295.1 uncultured Sedimenticola sp.
GGGTGAGCAGGCCATTGCCCCATCGCTCGCGCAGGGCCGCCACGAGCGGGGAGCACACCCGTGCCCCGACACCGGTCTCGTGGCAGCGGCCACGCCAGCGTGGAAACCTTAAGAAACGGTCGTCCGCCATGGCCGCCGCCAACTCGGCATCCGCCAGGGAGGGCAAGGGCGCCACCCCGCAAGCGCCGATGCCGCTCCAGCCCCTGTCGTGGACCCATCGGAAATAGGCCGGAACCGGAGCCGACGAACGCATCCAACGCCTCAGATGCGCCCAGGTCTCCAACGCAAGCCAGTCCTCGGGCGGACACCCCAGCAGATCCTCCAGCAAAGGAGCCCAATCGGCACCCGGCCATGTAGTCCCTTTGGAAGCGGCACACGCCGCCAGCCCGTTCCGATAGCAAGCCATGGCGCGAATCGCGGCCTCTTGCGCCGGTTTCTTTCCCATGAATCCGGGCCAGTCGAGCGCCATGCGCAACAGGTGTTCGCGCAGGGTCTCCAGCCGGACGGCGAGCTGGCGGTGCCGGGCCTTCCCGGCGTCGGCCGCCTCGCCGCGGGCCGCTTCCAAGGCGCGTGCGCCGGCCGCCGCCTGGGCTTGGCCGCAGACGTGAAAGAGCCGGGGCAGAAGCGCCAGCGCCGCCTCGGGCGTGCGCCCCTCCAACACCTTGGCGGCGGTCACCGGGCGACTGGACCGGATCTCCACTGAGACCACCCGGCCCGCCGCCCAATGCAGGCGGATCGTCAGCTCCCCTTCCAGGCTCATTCATGCGCCGATCCGAAACGGGCGGTGAGAAAGGCCCGTCGGTTCAGTCCTCTCGGATTTTCTTCTCCAACCCCATCTTGCCCCATAGGAGGGGTCGTTCGCCAGTGTGCCGGCATGCCCCCCTTACACCGTTTCGGTCACGGCCGGTTCGAGCAGACTTCGAGCGCGGCTCGGGCGGTGGCCGGCACGAAACCGATGGCCCAGAATGTGACCAGCACGCCGAGTGGACACCCGCCCCGCGCCTGCCCCGGCCGGCCGCTAGCTTTGAACTCGGCACCCCACAGGCAAATGGGGTTCCAGCCCCTCAACGCTCGAACGTATAGAACAGATCGACCGACTGGGTGCGTCCGCTCTCGGTCTCGATCTGAAAATTGCGGTTCACGTCGTATCTCAGGCGCACGCTGTTGCCCTCTTCGCGCAAACCGGCCACGTATTCCACGAACACCCGTGGAGAAAGCCAATAGCCCATGGCCAAGGCGAGCGCGCCATCTTCGCCCTCTTCGAGTTCGAGACGATCGAGCCCCAATCGGTCACCCACGCGCCCCAACACTCGTCCGCTGGCCAACATCAGTGCCTGGTTGGCCAGGTCCGGATCCCCCCTACCATCGGTGCCATGGCCGGTGGTGAGGTAGGAAAGAATCTCCACATCGGGCAACGAAGGGTCCGAATGGAGCGTGACGCCTGGACGGCGCAGAGTGCCACCGATACGCGCCCCGACCACCAAATTTTCGCCTTCGATGGTGCGCACAAGATCCAGGTCCAGTGCGGGATTGGTAACCGGGCCGCCGGCGAATACCAGTCGTCCTTGACGCACCTCGAGATCGGAACCGAAGAGCCGGTAGCGCCCCTCCATCAGCTCGAGCTCGCCGCGCCCCAGGGTGGGCTGCCCCGGGCGTTCCACCAGCGTCACCCGGCCGGCCACACGGCCCCTGAGGTCGAAGGCATCGATCCGTACTCGCGGACCGAGCACCAATTCCACTTCCGCATGGACCGGCAGCGTCCGGGCCTTTTCCGATTCGCCCACCAGCACCACGTCCGGAGAAGGCGCCACCGCCCCCTGAGGCAGCCCACGCGGACGAATCACCGCCTCGGGCACGGTCACCCGTCCCGTGAGACGTACGCCGCCGGCATCATGTGCCAGCATCAGGTCGCTGTCGGCCACCGCGCGATACTCCGGGGTCCAGATCAAGGGAAAGCGTCGACTCTCCAAGCGTCCACGAATGGGCCAACCCGATGCAGGATCCAGCCGTGCCTCCCCAGAGAGATCCACACGCCCTTCTCCCGCCTCGAGCCGCCCTTGGAAGGTGAGACCGTCGCCGTCCCCACGCACGGCCAGCATCCCCTTCTCCACCACCAGCCCCAGCGCCGGCACTTCGAACGCCAACCCCCGAGTGCGCGCCTCGCCGAACAGGTGCGGGGCCGCCAACCGCCCGTCCAAGCGGAGATCGATCGAGGCCTCGCCACGAACCGCGGTGAGCTGCGGCAACCAGGAAGCCACCGGCGCCAACGAAACAAGTCGCCCCTCGAAACGCCCCGACACCGGTTGGGCGGAAGCCGGGCGCGCCGGAACCCAGCCCGGCAACTCGATCCGGCCTTCCAGCCCACCGAGGGTACCCAGAGGGAATTCCAGATCCAGTGACACGCCGCTTGCATCTAGCCGGCCCACCACCGCCGATCCCGACAAATCCAACTTCAACGGTGGATCCAATGTTTCCATAGGGAGTTCCGCCCTCGGCGCGTGAAAGTCGAGCTCACCTGCCACACCTCGAGATCCGACCTGAAGCCGAGCCCACCCTTCGAGGTGTCCCTGGAGAGCGGCCTTGGATGGCATCCAGGGGGAAAGGAGGTTCAAATCGAGACGGTGCAAGTCCAGCTCTCCTTTCCAGCGACCTTCGGCTTCGGCGTGATAGCGGGCGCAGAAGCGGCCCGACCCACTAGACAGGCAGGCGTTTTCCAGACGAACCCGGGGCCAATCCAGATCGAACGACACCGGAGCCTCCAGCGCCCATTTTCCCGTTTCCGGCGCCACGGCCTCGACATGCTCGACCCGTCCACGCAAATGGAAAGCAGGATCCAGAGAAGCGGTGGCGATCAACTCCAGACGACGACCGGGCTGGGGCTGATCCAAAGTAAACTTCACGCGAGACCGCTCTCGGGGGCCGCCCACGCGTACCGCCAGCCGAGCCGGAGGCGCACCCTGCCAACGGGCCGTCTCCGCTACCAGTTCCAGAGCCATGGGCGCCGTGGGATCGGCCGGATAGTCCGCTTCCAAACGCATCTGGTCCATCATCAGGCCGGCACCCGACACCGCCTCCCCGAAGAGATGTAGACGCACGCCGGGCGCCTCTTTCGTCCCCTCGAGCCGCCCCGTACCCCACAAGCGTCCCGACCAACCGGGAACCAGCTCTCCCAACGCCATGGCCTCCAAGCGCAGGTCCAGTCCCAAACCACCGCCCATCTTTCCCTGGAGGTGTAGACGGTTGTTTCCAGAACCCAGATCGAATCCCTCCACCATCAGCTCGTCCCCGTCCAGGTGGAAACGCCCCGTTGCCATCAACGGTCTGCCGTGCAGCACCCCTGCCAGACGATCGATAACGACCTCACCCCGTACGCCATCCCGCCAACGACCACGGCTATTGGCTTGGAGCGTCAGCCGTCCTGGGTGCCCGGGTGCCAACAACGACGGATCCAGAGCTTCCCCGGCGAGCACCAGATTCCACACCACGGCCTGCTCGATGCTCACCTCTCCGTTCACCACCAAGCGGCTGTCGGCCATCTCCAGCATCACCGGGTCCAGCACCAGCCGCCGCCCCTCCAAATTCGCCTCCACGGTCATTTCCAACGGCTCGGCGGCGAGAGGTGAAGCGAGCACCACTCGGCCCTCTATCGCCTGGCGCGCCGGATCACCAGACAACGCCGTCCGTCCCGAGAGCCGCCACCCGGCCAGCGTCTCATCCAACACGCTCAGATCCAGGTCCTCAGCCGTCAGCGTCAAATCGAACTCCGGCCTTCGCACAATCCCGGCGATACGCCCCTCGACCCTCGCTTGCAGCGGCGACTCGAAGTGCGACTTCAAAGCCAACCCATCGAGATCTCCCTCGAGGACCAGCCGCCCCTCCAAGGCCGGCGCCCCTTTCCGCTGCCAGGCGAATCGCGCCATCAGCGCCAGGGGATAGGCGCCCGTCAAGGTCGCTTCGCCTTGCAGGCGGACCCGCCCGGCCGAGTGGGAGAGAGTCAGGCGGCGCAACTCGAGGCGGCTCCCTTCGAGCGACAAAGAAAGTGTGACAGGCCCGAGATCGAACGGGCGATCTCCCGGAACGGACCACTCCAACCGTTGCACATGAAGAAGATCCAGATCCAGCGCCAAAGGCAATCGAACGGAAGGGAGCGTCGGCGACTCCGAGGCCTTCTCCTCACTCGACGGCACTCGCAACCGCAAGACACGAATCGACAGCTCGCGCAAATGGATACGCCGATCGAACAACGCCCGCGGCGACCAACGGAACAGCACCCCTTCCAACGAGATCTCTGTGTCTCCGTCGCGCCATCCGATGCGCTCCACGGTGAGCCCATTCAAAAGATCGCCCTGCACGCGCGAGATCGTCAATTCGGGCCCGAACAACCGCTGGACGACATCTACTGCACTGCGCACGCCGGTTTCGGTACTCACCATCCAGCCGAGCCCACCCAGAAACGCCAGGAACGATAAAAAGAGGAGCGGTATGAGCCGTCGCATCACAATTCGGGCCCAATGCTCAAATGGAGGCGCGGTCCGGACACCTCGTCGTCGTTCATGGGAAAGGCGAGATCCACACGCACTGGTCCTACGGGAGAGAACCAGACGGCGCCAAAACCGGCACCCCAGGCGGTCCTTCGGGTCAGATCCGGATCCCAGACCCCGCCGCCGTCCACGAAGAGAGATCCGGCCCATTCGGTGCCGATAAGCCGGTTCAGCTCCAGGCTGGCCACACCCAGCCGCCGACCTCCGACCAGTCGCCCTTGGGCATCCCGCAGCGCAAGGCTCTCATAGCGGTAACCACGCACGCTGTTGTCTCCGCCAGCGTAGAACCGGCGGCTGGCCGGAACCTCGTCCAGTGTGTTGGACCAGATGATTCCCACCTCGGCCCGCGCCACCAGTCGCCAATGGCCGAAGGCATGGATCCATTTGCCGAACGCCCTTCCTTTCACGTAACTGCCGGTGGACCATAAAGGCTCCAGCGCACCCAGCAATTCGAAATCCAAGCGGTGCCCTTCCAAAGTACGCCTTGGGTCGTCCTGGATCCTGCGGGTGAGCCGTATGCTGGGCACGAGCTCATGAAAACGTTGAATCGATCCATCATCCAGCTCGTTCCGTTCCTCGGTATACTCCAGACCCACCAGTTGCTGCCAATCACCACGCAGTCGATAGTGGATCAGCCCCAGGGTGGCGGTGTAGCCGGTGCGCCCTTCGGAATCGTGATACTCCAGTTCCGGCTCCAAGGCGAAATAGTCGTTACGCGGATCACGGCCCGGTATCCGGTAGCTCCCGGAGAAGCTGGACTCCACCGGGGAAAGCCTCAGGCGCACGCCGGCGGAGTGGCCTTCGGAATTGAGCAGGCGTCGCTCCCACTGAAAGGTCACTCTGGGGCCTTCGTCGGTGGCATAACCCACACCCACCCGATAACGGTCGCGGTCTCGTGGCCGTAAACGAATCTCGATGGGCATCCTGCCATCGACCGCCGCCTCACGCACCGGTTCGATCTCCACCGAACTGAAATAGCCGGTGTCGATGAGAGCACGCTGCAACGAGAGAATCCGTTGTTGGGTGTAACGCAGCCCTTCGAGCTCCCCCACCAATCCCCGCATCAACTCCGGATCCAGGAAGTCCTGCTGTATGCGCACTTCGCCCAAGTGGTATGCCGGGCCGGTGTCGAGTTCGAGCTCCAGATCGGCCGTGTGCCTACGGAGGTCCACCAGGATGCGGCTGCGTGTCAGGCGGGCGTCCAGATAGCCGTTCATCAATGCCAGTGTCAGCAGCTCTTCTTTGAACTCCTCCCAAGGGGCATGGAAAAGGATGTCACCCGGCCGGAATGGAGGCCTGTTGGGAAACAAGGGGTCTTCCGCCCCTTCACCCAAGATGCGGTAGACCATCGTACCCACTGTCACTGGAGGCCCCGGCTCCACCTTCACCACCACCCGCCAGACCTCGTTCGATAACGACTCCAACTGGACTGTCACCCGGGCGTCATAATGGCCGAACGGCTCGAGTGCGCGTGACGCTTCCCGGGGCGCGAGGCGCGTCAAACGGCGCAGTCGGGCAAGCGTGAGCCGGGAATCCTGTGCCGCCGCAACGATCGAAAGGGCGGCACGTACGTTTTTTTCGAGCGCGCCATCCACCCCTTGCACCTCCACTTCCAGGTCGAGAGCCCACACCACCTGCAGTGGAAGGAACAGCAGTAGGACGGCCGCCAACGGCTGCCGCAGAGGAGACGCCACGACAGGCTCAGTCCTGAACCAACATGGACATGCGCACC
>CAYOJM010000135.1:0-27466 GCA_964404295.1 uncultured Sedimenticola sp.
CGTCCACATCCACCTGACCAACCTCGAGCGCGCCGAGGACGAGGTGCACGGCTTCGCCATGTACGGTCACAACGTCCAGCTCTCGCTGGAGCCGGGCAAGACCGCCACCGCCACCATCGTGGCCGACAAGCCGGGCGTCTATCCCTACTACTGCACCGAGTTCTGCTCCGCACTCCACCTGGAGATGCAGGGTTACCTGCTGGTGCAGCCCAAAGGGTACGAGGCGAAGGACACCGGCCTGAAGGCGGGCACCACCTACACCGAGGCCGACTACAAGAAGCAGGTCAAGACCAACCTGGAGACCCAAGAGGTGATCAACCAGGTGGTCGGCTTCATCACCAGCCACAACTACAAGGACTTCCCGACCGTGGTTGCGCTGGTGGAGGACGCCACCGACCAGCTCGGCTTCGCCAAGGACGCCCGGGCCAAGGCTGAAGCGGCTGCCGCCAAGAAGGACTGGAACAACGCCATGCTCTGGGCCAACCAGTGGTGGCAGTACCAGGTCAAGGCGGCCGATCTCGGTCTGCGGGCCAAGACCTACCTGGAGCAGAACGGCGCCAAGAAGATCAAGTGATCTGATCGGCACCGCCGGAACCCCGGGATATCCGGGGTTCCGGACCGCTCCGGCACGGGCTAACATTCGAGGGGTGAGCGATCACCCCTTTTTCACACCAGGAGTACCGAAGAATGAAGATGAAACACCTTTCCGCAACCGTTCTGGCCGTCTTGGTGACGGTCGGTGCGTTTGCCGGCGGCGCTCAGGCGGCCGACGGCAAGAAGCTCTATATGACGTGTGCCGCCTGCCACGGCAAGGACGGCAAGACGCCGCTCATGCCCACCTACCCCAAGATCGCCGGGCAGAACAAGGAGTATGTGCTGCAACAGATCAAGGACATCATGACCGGCGCACGTGCCAACGGTCAATCGGTGGCCATGAAGGGCGTGTTGGTCACCCCGGACGGCAAGCCCCGCTTCAGTGACGAGGAGCTGGAGGTGCTGGCCGACTACATCTCCAAGATGGCACCCTGACCACCGCAAGGGGACCCGAAGGCGGCCTGCAATGGTGGATTGCAGGCCGTTTTTCATGGCAACCCAAATCAGCGAGAGACATCCATGTCGAGAAACCGTTTTTTTTCGATCTTGTGCGGAGCCCTGTTCCTCTCGGCATCCTGGGCTGAGGAGCGGGTGATTCCTGAATTCGATCGCTGGGACGCCGAGGACATCATGGAGGTCTGCGCCGGCTGCCACGGCGAATACGCCCAGGGCACGCCGGACGGCGAATACCCCCGTCTGGCAGGGTTGGATCCGGTCTACCTCGCCCGGCAGATCGAGCAGTTCAAGACCCGTGAGCGGATCAACATTCCCATGATTCCTTTCGCCACCGACCACGAGCTGCCGCCGGAGGATGTGCGGACCATCACCGCCTATCTCGCCAGCATCCAGTTGCCACGGCACATGAGTCCTCTGAAAGAGGGTGAGGAGTTCGATGCCCTGGAACGGCTGGAGGAGAGCAAGCGGGTGCTCAACATTCCCCATTGGCCGGGCGACCCCGAGCGGGGCGGCAAGCTCTACCGCAAGGAGTGCGCCAGTTGCCATGGACGCCACGGGGAAGGTGATTGGAAGAAACACGTGCCGGCCTTGACCGGCCAGCACGTGCGCTATTTGTGGCGCCAGATCGAAAACATCCGCAAGGGAGAGCGGCTGCACGACACGCCCGACGATGCCGAGCTGTTTCGCGAGTACAGCGATCAGGACATCGACGACATCTTCGCCTGGCTGTCGCGCCAGGATGACTGAACCGGACGAAGATAGGGCTGTCGAATCAGATGGTTGGAACGGTCCCGGTGGATTTGATATTGCTCAAGTGAAGCGCTGGGGCACAATGTTAGCATTTCACGAAATCGTGAATCAGGTGTCCCGTAATGGTGCGGGCGCCGCCAATCGAATTTCGGAGGAACGTCCATGAACAAACGTCTTACCCTTTCCCTCACCGGCCTCGCGGCCACCCTGCTGGTCAGCGGCTCCGCCTTCGCCTGGCTGGAGAAGACCGGCGAGCGTGACGAGGCGCTTGCCCTCACCCCCGACCGCGAGAACGGCATCGAGGTGTTCGAGGTCTGCGCCGCCTGCCACCTCACCGAGGGCTGGGGCACCAAGGACGGCACCTTCCCCCAGATCGCCGGTCAGCACCAGAGCGTGCTGGTCAAACAGTTGGCCGACATCCGCGAGGGCAACCGGGACAACCCCACCATGTATCCCTTCGCCAAGCCCGAGGCCATCGGCGGGCCCCAAGCCATGGCCGACGTGACCTATTACATCTCGCAGCTCCCCATGAACCCCGACAACGGCAAGGGACCCTGGCCGCCGGGAACGCCCGAGTGGGAAGAGGGCAAGAAGCTCTATGAAGAGAACTGCGTGAAATGCCATGGCGAGAATGGGGAAGGCAGCGCAGAGAAGTTCTATCCCAAGATCCAGGGGCAGCATTATCTCTACATGCTGCGTCAGTTCGAATGGATCCGGGACGGCAAGCGGCGCAACGCCAACCCGGAGATGGTCAAGCAGATCAAGAACTTCACCGATGATCAGGAGAAGAAGGTGATCAACTACGTCTCCTGGATCCCCGTGCCCAAGGAAGACTTGGCGCCTTCGGTGGATTGGACCAACCCCGATTACGACTGATCGAACCAGATGGGCGCGGCGCTGCCGCGCCCGGGGTCAATCCGCCGCTGCAGGCATGACGAAGGGGGAAGCGTGAATGCGCTTCTTTCTTCGTTTTGGGGGACGAAATTCCCGGGAAAAACCGGGGTTTGAGTGCCGCCGATTGAAATAAATCATGGCCTTTCGGCAGGGCGTCCGTATAGTCGAAGGCCGGTTCATCGACGATGGGTGACGACATGTCCAAGCGCATCATCCTTTCCAACTTGTTGATCCTGGCCAGCCTGGTGTTGCTGGTGGTGATCTATTTCGCCCCCATCTGGTGGGTGGCGCTCACTGCGCCCAACTATCCGCCTGAGTCCTTCCCGGACGGGGTGCGCATCCATTTCCACATGAACGGCGTCTTCAACGGCTGCAAGCCGGTGGCCAAGAGCGAGATCGAAGAGGCCGAGCCGCTGGACTGTGTCCACGAGATGGACACCATCAACCATTATGTGGGCATGTATCCCATCGCCGCCGGCGGTGTGATCGAAAAGGCCTTTTCGCCTTTTTTGCTTTCTCTGCTTGGGGTGATGCTCATCGGCTTCGCCTGCACCAAGCCCAAATTACGGGTCATCCTCATGTCGGTGGGCTTCGCCGTCATCGCCATATGGATGTATCTCTACTGGTACGGTGAGGATGGGCTCAAGCTGCAGCCGGCCGGTTACATCGAAGCTTTGGTCATGTCCTTGGATCAGGACACCGAGCGGGGTGAAGAGCAGGGACATGGCTCGGCTGTGCTGGAACAGTTGAAAAAGGAACTTCCGGTGGATGCCGTCTCGGTGGAGGAGCTCAAGGACAGCGAGGACGAGCTCACCCAGAAGTTGGCCCAGTTGGGCGGCTCTTTGGCCACGGAGGAGGGGTTGGGAGTCGAGGTCGAGAAGGGTGAAAAGGCCCTATTGGACCCCAAGTCGGCCAACATCGAGCTGCTGCGCACCACCTTCCTCGTGGATCAGTCGCGCAAGCCCGAGGACGCCCGCGAGGAGTGGACCGGCTCCGGTGCCCAGGTGCTGCGCTGGCACTATGAAAAGAGCCTGGGCCGGTACTTCAACGATCCGGCCCAGATCAAGCCGATGGTGAAGGCCATGACCACTGCAGCCCACATCGTCTTCTGGGCCATTCTGGCGGCCATGGTGCTGTTGGTGTGGGGCGCGCGCCGTACCGGCGGCCTCATCTACTGGTTGCTGATTCTGGTGCCCATGTTGCTGCCCGTGTTTTTCGTCATCGAGTACTCGGCCTGGCTGTGGTGGTACGGCCACAACCTCAACGCCATGGGCGCCTTCACCGTCAAGCCCTTCATGCCCACAGTCTTCGGGCAAGGTAAGGTGGCCCAGTTCACCACCCACTCCTATCCCTACTGGGGCTTCGGATTGATGCTGCTCATGTCGGCGTTGCTCGCGGTGGCGGCACTGCTCAGGCGCAAGGAGTTCAAGGAGAAGGGGAGCGAATGACCGGTTTGCGCCTGCTGCTCCTGCTGGTGGTGCTGCCCCTGCAGGCGGCGGGCGCCCATCCACCCTTTCAGAAATTGGTTGACGAGACCCCCGAGGGCGGGACGCTGGTTCCGCCGCCGGGGATCTATTCCGGTCCCGTGGTGGTGGACAAGCCCATGGTCATCGATGGTCGCGGCCAGGTGACCATCGACGGTGGCGGGAAAGGCACCGTCATCCTTCTGGACACCGACGGCGCCACCATCAAGAACCTGCATTTGACCAATTCTGGAGATTCGGCCAACGACATCGACGCCGGGGTGCAGGTGCGGGGCAATTACAACGTCATCAAGGACAACGTCATCGACGACTGTTTGTTCGGCATCGACCTGCAGCAATCCAACAACAACATCGTGCGGCGCAACCGCATCAGTTCGAAGCTGGAGTTCGGACTGGGGCAGCGCGGCGACTCGGTGCGACTCTGGTACAGCTTCGGCAACAAGATCACCGACAACATCACCGACAACGTGCGTGACATGGTGGTCTGGTATTCGGCGGACAACGTCATCGCCCGCAATCGGGGGTCCAACAGCCGTTATTCCCTTCACTTCATGTACTCGCGGTACAACCTGGTGGAGGACAACCACTACGTCAACAATACGGTGGGCATCTTCCTCATGTATAGCGACGGGGTGGTGGTACGCAACAACCACGTCGCCCATGCCGTGGGACCCACGGGCGTCGGTATCGGATTCAAGGAGACGTCGGATCTCACCATAGAGAACAACGAGGTGCTCTATTGCGCCAGCGGACTCTACATCGACGTCTCTCCATTCCAACCCGACACCACCAACCGCTTTCGCGGCAACCTCATCGCCTACAACGGTATCGGCGTCCGCTTCCTGAACGACTGGCAGGGCAACATCTTCGAGCACAACCAGTTCGTGGACAATCTCACCCAGGTGGTGGTGAGCGGCGGCGGCACCGCCAACCGCAACCGATGGGACGGCAACCATTGGAGCGACTACACGGGCTTCGATCTGGATCACGATGGGGTGGGGGACACCCCCTACGAGCTGTATGCCTATGCCGACCGGTTGTGGCAGGACGAGCCCTATGCCCAGTTCTTCAAGGGATCGCCTCTGTTGGAGGTGCTCGATTTCCTCGAACAGCTCGCCCCCTTTTCCGAGCCGACACTGCTGGTGCGTGACGAACACCCGCGGATGGATGTGTTGGCCAAGGTGGAGGTGGAGAAGAAGTCGGAGCCGCTGGACGCATTCGAACTGCTCAAACGCAGTCTGGAGAATTGAAAATGAGCAAAAAACCCCGTTTGAGCCCCAAGCAAAGGGCGAGGCGCCGCTTCCTGGCCTCGTTGGGATTGGCCGCCGGCGTCACCGGCGCTTCCCTCCTGGGCTTCGTCCCCGTGGCGGCGAAGAAGCTGCACGACCGCCTGCGGCCGCCCGGCGCGTTGCTCGAAGAGGAGTTTCTGGCCGCCTGCATCAAATGCGGCCAGTGTGTGCAGGTCTGTCCCGTCGAGGCCATCAAGCTGGCTGATCTCACCGACGGATTCGGCGTGGGAGTGCCCTACATCGAGGCCCGAGATCAGGCCTGTGACTTTTCCTGTGACGGTTTGCAGTGCGTTCTCGCTTGTCCCACCGGGGCCCTCATCCACGAGGTGGCCTTTCCGTCGCAGGTGGACATGGGCATCGCCAAGGTGGTGGCGGCGGGGAACTGCCTGGCGGTGCAGGGCAAGGGATTCAAGGGGCTCGCGCGGGGGGCCGATTTCAAGGGAAAACTGCGGTATGCCGAGATCGACCGCTGGCACCCCATTCCGGTGGCCGAGCACCCTTACGATCTGGAGCTGTGCGATCTGTGCGTGCGCCAATGCCCCATCGAGATCCAGATCGTCGAGTGCGCAAACGAGGATGAAAAACGGCGTGAGGAGTTGGGCCTGGTGGCCCAACGTCAGCCGGGTGAATGCCCGCCCAAGCACGCCATCGAACTGCGCCCCATCGAGAGCAACGACGGCGTCAAGCGGATGGAGCCGGTCATCCTGGAGGGCTGCGTGGGCTGTGGCGTGTGCGAGATGATCTGCCCCGTGGAGCCTGCGGTCATCGTCATCGACAGCAGCGAGAGCAGAGAGAATAGCCGGGGGATGCGAGCATGAGCGGAGTGATGGATTCGTTGCGGGTGCTTTTCGGCGGCGAGCCGAAGCGGGTGCCCAAGAAAGAGATGCCGCCCGAGGTGCAGGAACTGCACGCGCACAAGTTCAGGGACAAGGAACGCATCGCGGCCATTCATGCGGAGCTGGCACACAAGGCGCAGAACAAGATTCCGGAGAAGAAGCGCCGTCTGCGTTGGTCGGTGCTCATCGCCGTGAATATGCTGTTCGTGGTCTCCTACTACTTCGACATTCAGTTGCTGGAGGGCGCGCTCACCGCGTCCCGGTTCGCCGGCTTCCACATGGCCGATCTCAATTCGGCGCTCCAGGTGATGCTGGCCTTCAAGCACGTGGTGATCAACCTGCTCATCGGCACCACCACCATCTTCATCCTGTGGTGGTTGCTGGGTGGGCGCACCTTCTGTTCCTGGGTCTGCCCTTACCATCTGGTGGCCGAATGGGCGGAGATGCTGCACCTCAAGCTGCGTAAGAAGGGGTGGGCCATGGACATCCAGTTCGACCGGCGTACCCGCACTTGGCTGTGGCTGCTGTTCGCGGTGTTGGCCCTGGCCACCGGCTATACGGTATATGAAACCATCTCGCCCACCGGTATCCTCAGCCGGGCGCTCATCTACGGCCCCGGTGTGGCGCTGGTCTGGGTGGGGCTGATCTTGCTGTTCGAGATCTTTTTCTCGCGTCGGGCTTGGTGCCGCTATGCCTGTCCCATCGGGCTCACCTACGGCGTGGTGGGCGCCACCTCTCCCTTCACCGTCCATTACAAACTGACCAATTGCTACCACGAAGGGGAGTGCCGAAAGGTCTGCCTGGTGCCCCACGTCCTGGACATCGTGAAGAAGGGGCGGGCGCCGGCGATGGAGATCGACATCGGTGCCGACTGCACCCGCTGCCTGCGTTGCGTGGACGCCTGCCCCACGGGGGCGCTCAGCTTCAAGTACAAAGGACTGGGTGGACTGTTTTGAGACTGTGCGGGCGGCCCGGGCCGCCCGCAATGATGTTAAGCTCCCCGCCACCATCGAAGACCCTAGCCCATGGCCATGATCGAGCTCCACCAGGTGACCAAGCGTTTTCGTCGACAGGAGGTGCTCAAAGGCATCGACCTGGAGATCGCCCGGGGTGATCGCGTCGCCCTCGTGGGGTCCAACGGCGCGGGCAAGACCACGCTCATCCGCTGCCTGTTGGGCGAATACAACTGCGGCGGCGAGGTGAGGGTGGACGGCAAGGCGCCCCGTGCCCACCGCACCGAGGTGTTGCGCCAGGTGGGGTTCGTGCCCCAGATCTCGCCGCCTTTGAAGATGCCGGTGGGTCAGCTCATCCGCTTCTCCGCCGGCGTGTGCGAGAGCGATCCCGAAAGGATGTTCGAGGTGGCCGACCGTCTGGGGTTGGATGCCCGCCGCATCCGCCACCAGCCTTTCAATCGCCTCTCCGGCGGCATGAAGCAGAAGTTGCTCATCGCCATCGCGCTGGGGCGCAAGTGTGAGCTGCTGGTGTTGGACGAGCCGGCTGCCAACCTCGATCCGGAGGCGCGGCACACCTTCTTCAACCTGCTGGCCGAGCGCAAGGACGAGGCGGCCATGATCATCTCCAGCCATCGACTGGATGAAGTGGCCTCCCTGGTCAACAGGGTGGTGGAGATGGATCAGGGGCGCATCGTGCTCGACGACCATGTGGCTGACGATGTGTCCATGACCTCCCTGTTGCGCGGCCGGGTCGAGCTGGTGCGTCCAAGCGATGCGTTCGCCTCCACCATTCGTGAATGGGGATTCGAGGCGAAAGAGGGCGGGCTGGTCTGGGAGGGGCGTGTGGCCGGCCCGGACCGGTTGCGTTTCCTTGGCGTGCTCTCGCGCTATGCGGCGCTGCTCAAAGGCATCCATCTCGAGGAAGTGGATGATGGTTGATCGGCGATCGCGCCAGCCCGGGCCCAGGCGCGTTGCGGGATGGGGGCTGCTGCTCGTGTTTCTGCTGTTCGTCGGCTGCTCCGGCGAGCCGGAGACGGGCCCGGGCAAGGTGCGCTGGGACCGGGACACCTGCGTGCGGTGCAACATGGCGGTGAGCGATCCGCACTATTCGGCCCAGGTGCGGATCCGGGATGCGCAGGGCAACCACTTGTACAAGTTCGACGACATCGGCTGCGCCGTCATCTGGCTGGAAGAACAGGGGCGGCTGGACGATCCGGCGGTGGAGATCTGGGTCAACGACTACCGCAACGGCGAATGGATCGACGCCCGCACGGCGTGGTATGTGCCGGGCAAGGTGACGCCCATGGGTTACGGATTGGGGGCCACCTCGCAGAAGGCGCCGGGCGCCATGGATTTCACCGCCGCCCGTGACCACATTCATGCCATCGAGTCGCAATACCATGTGCACCGGGAGGCGCCCCATCCCCATCCCCAAGCAGGAGAGAAGACGCCATGAAGCATTTGAGGCTCACCGCCCTGGCCGACATCAGCGAGTCTTTGCGCTCCCGCTGGTTCGCGGTCTACACCCTGGTCTTCGGGGGCGTAGTGGTGGCGTTGTTCATCTCCGGGCTCACCGAGTCCCGGATCATGGGGTTCACAGGGCTGTCGCGGCTCCTGGTCACCTATCTTCAGATCACCATGGCCATTCTGCCCTTGTTCGTCCTCATCACCACGGTGCGGTCGGTGGCCGGTGATCGGGAGGCGGGTATCTTCGAATACATGCTCTCGTTGCCGGTGAGCCTGGCGAGTTGGTTCTGGGGGAAACTGCTGGGACGGTTCCTGGTGGTGTTCCTGCCGGTGGTGCTGGCCCTCTTCGGCGCCGTGGCCTGGGGCTTGTACAAGGGCGTGGAGATCCCTTGGGGGCAGGTGGTGCTCTACACCCTGTTCCTCCTCTCCCTGGCCTGGTGCTTCCTTGGGATCGGCATGTTCATCTCCACCCTGGCCCGGTCGTCGGATGTGGCCACGGGCGCCGCATTCCTGGTCTGGCTCTTTCTGTTGCTGTTTCTCGATCTGATCCTTTTAGGCGCACTCATTCGCGAGGGCCTGCCGGCCGCCACCATCATCGGCATCGCGCTGGCCAATCCGTTGCAGGTGTTCCGCACCGGGGCCATGCTGTTGTTCGATCCACAACTGGTGCTCCTTGGGCCCGCCGCCTATGTCATTCTGGACCACTTCGGTGAGAAGGGTTACCTGGCCTGGACCATCTTCTATCCGGCGCTGTTGGGCACCCTGTTCGCGTGGTTGGGTTACCGCCTCTTCCGCAAGGGGGATCTGCCCTGATGACGCGGCGGGGGCGGCGCTGGCTGTTGCCGGGGGTGGCGGCCCTGATGGCCGCCGTCATCGCTCTGGCCTACTGGCGGTTCGGCGACTATTTCGCCTCCCCGGCCACCGAGGTGCTGCCCCTGGATGGTTGCGATTTGCAGAAGCAGGCGTGCCGGCGCGCCCTCCCGGGCGGTGGTGAACTGGTGTTCGAGATTCTGCCTCGACCCATTCCCTTGGTGCAGCCCCTGCAATTGAAGGTGGATGTGAAAGGGTTGGAAGTGGACGGGGTGGAGGTGGACTTCTCGGGCGTCACCATGAACATGGGATACAACCGTCCCCGCCTGGAGCGGGTGGGCGAGGGGCGTTTCCGTGGTGAAGGGATGCTGCCGGTCTGCGTTCGCCAGCGGATGGACTGGGAGGCCAAGGTGCTGCTCCATCTTCCCCACGGAGTGTTGGCGGTGCCCTATCGGTTCCACACCATACGGAGCTGAAACCAGGTGACGGGTTTTCCGGCCGGTCCCCTCGCCGTCACCCCGGTCTGGTTGGGGCGCCTGCGGCTGCAGTTGAATCGCCTCGTACCCGCGCTCATCGCCGGCAGCCCCAGGGGGCTGCTCTCGCTCACGTTCGAAGTGCCGTTGTCGCCGCCGGCCCTCCCGGTGGGCTCGCCCCTTTGGTGCCACTGGTGGCGGGCGGCCGAAGGGCACCGGCTCTTGGGATTGGGTCGGGCGCTGGTGGTGGAAGCGTCGGGCGACGACCGATTCGGCCGGCTGCAAGAGGCGGTCAAGAGGTTGCGCGCCGGCTGGACGCGGCTCAATCAAGGTCGGGCCACGCCCCGGGCCCGAGCTTTCATCGGATTTGCGTTCGATCCCCGGGATCGTATGGAAGGGGTTTGGCGGGGGTATCCGAATCTGGCGTGGTGGGTGCCTGAGCTGCTTCTGGAGTGGCGTCGGGGCCGTTGCCTGCTCACTTTCAGCCACGACCGTGCCGACGGACGACCGCCGCAGGCGGTGATCTCAGGGTGGTTGCGGCAACTCCATGGCGTGCTTGCGTCGGAGCCGGACACCCGGGAGGGGCGGGTGGTCCATGGACGCGAGATGCCCGAGCCGTCGGTCTGGACGGCCCGCGCGGCCCGGGCCGTGGCCGCCATGCGGGCCGGACGGTTGGCCAAGGTGGTGCTCTCCCGGCGGCGGATTCTGACGCTGGAATCGGCTCCGGGGCTGGATGGCTGGTGTGCTCGGCTGGCCGAAGATTTTCCATCATGCGCTCAGTTGGCGGTGCGTTTCGGTGGCGCGACGCTGGTGGCGGCGTCGCCGGAACGGTTGCTCTCCATGGAGGGCGGCGTCGTGGCGTGCGACGCCATCGCCGGAACCCTGTCCGGCGGCGATGAGCGGCCGGGTGAAGCCATGCGGACCTTGGAACACGCGCCGGTGGTGGAAGCCATCCGAGAAGTGCTGGCCTCCCGTTGTGACCACGTGGAGACGGATGCGCCCGGTGCCTTGCGCCTGAACGAACTCTCTCACATCGCCACGCGGGTGCGCGGGCGGTTGCGCCCCGGCGTGGGGTTGTGCGACCTGTTGGTCGATCTCCACCCCACGCCCGCCGTCGGGGGGGTGCCGCGGCCGGAGGCGCTGGCGTGGATCCGGCGGTCCGAGGCGGACGGCCGCGGCTGGTATACCGGCGCCTTTGGATGGACGGGGGACGACGAGCGGGCCGAACTTGCGGTGGTGTTGCGTTGCGGCCTGGTGGGCGACGGTCGGCTGACCTTGTTCGCCGGTGCCGGACTGACCCCTGCTTCCGATCCGGCGGCGGAACTGGAAGAGACCCGGCTCAAATTCCGGGTGCTCGAGGGACGATTGGCGTGAAAGAGCCCGGTGAGGTGAACCTGGCGTGGGCGCTGGCTCTTCTACGCGGTTTGGTCAGTGCCGGTGTGGAGCGAATGGTGGTCTCCCCCGGTTCGCGCAATACTCCGCTGCTCCTGGCCGCCGATCTCATGCCGGGGGTGCACGCCGAAGTGGTGGTGGATGAGCGCAGCGCTGCTTTTCTGGCCCTGGGCATGGCCAAGGCCACCCGGCGCCCAGTGGGGTTGGTCGCCACCTCGGGTTCGGCTCCGGGCAACTGGTTGCCGGCGGTGCTCGAAGCGGACGAAGCCGAAGTGCCTCTCCTTCTGCTCAGCGCCGACCGGCCCTGGGAGTTGCAGGCTTGCGGCGCCAACCAGACCACCGATCAGACCGACTTGTTCGGCGGCCATCTTCGGGCTTTCCATGGGCTGCCTCCCGCGGAAGCGGAAGACCTCCTCCTGGAACGGTTGTATCACTTGGGGCGACAGGCGGTGTGGGAGAGCCTGTGGCCGAGGCCGGGACCCGTTCATCTGAATCTGCCTTTTCGCGAGCCTTTGGTGCCCGTGGGTGATTTGCCCCAGCCCGCACCGGAGCCGGTGCGTCCCCACCATCGTCCTCGATTGGAGCCGGAAGCGGCGCTGGTGGAGGCCCTGGTGCGGCGCGCCCAAGAAGGTTTCGGGCTGGTGCTCGCCGGCGCGGGATGCGGCTCGGCGGAAGCTGTTCTGGCATTGGGTGAGGCGCTGGGCGTGCCGGTGTTGGCCGATGCCCTCTCCGGCGTGCGGTTTTGCGGGCGCCGTTCGCCGGTGCTCATCGATGGTTACGGCCGTTTTCTGGAAGACGAGGCGCGGGCCGCCGCCTTGCGGCCGGACTGGATCCTGCAGTTGGGACGGTTGCCCCTCTCCGCCGCTCTGCACAAGGCGCTGCGTGCGTGGAAGGTGGCGGACTACTGGGTGGCTACTCCGCAGGGGCGGTTTCTCGATCCTTTGAACCTGGGCATCGAGCCCGTGGCGGTGACGCCCGAACGGCTCTGCTCGAGTCTCGCCGGGGCGGCGGCGGTGCGGGAGGAGCCCCGGTGGCTCCACCGTTGGCGTCACGCTTCCCAGCGCGAGGGCGAGCTTCCTTGGCCCGCCCGCCTGGTGCGGACCTTGTTGGACACCCTGCCCGCCGAAAGTCTGCTGTTTTGCGGCAACTCCCTGGCCGTGCGCTGGGTGGAGACCTGGGCGGAGGCCCGTCCGATGGTGCTGCAAATTCACGCCAACCGTGGGGTGAGCGGCATCGATGGCAACCTTTCCACCTTCCTGGGCATGGCCCGCTGCCACGGCTCGGGCGCACGTCTGGCCCTGTTGGGCGATCTCACTTTCCAGCATGATCTGGGCGGCCTGGCCGCCGCCGGCGGAGTGAACGCCCAGGTGGTGGTGCTCGCCAATGGCGGTGGCGGCATCTTCGAGCACATGCCGCAACGGCGACTTCCAGCGTATGAGAAGTATTGGAAGACGCCTCAGCGCCTGGATCTGGCCGGAGCGGCCCGCCTGTTCGGCGTGGCGTATCACCGTGTGGAGTCGCTGGAGTCCTTGGCGGAAGCACTCGAGACGTTCCGCTGTCGCTCGGGGGTGGCGCTGTTGGAGCTGGTGGTGCCCGGGGAGGGGGTATAATCGGCCCCGTTCACCACGCGGAGTGAAGATCATGGGCTGGCAGCCGGTCACCGAACAGGCCTATCAAGACATTCTCTACCATCGGCGGGAAGAGGGCGTCGCTCGGATCACCATCAACCGGCCCGAAGTGCGCAACGCCTTCCGGCCACGTACGGTGATGGAGTTGATGGATGCCTTCCACCATGCCCACATGGACCCGGAGATCGGCGTCATCATCCTCACGGGAGCGGGCGACAAGGCCTTCTGCTCCGGCGGTGACCAGAAGGTGCGTGGAGACGAGGGAGGTTACAAGGATGAACAGGGCGTCCAGCATCTGAATGTTCTCGATCTCCAGATGCAGATCCGCCGATTGCCCAAGCCGGTGGTGGCCATGGTGGCCGGCTACGCCATCGGCGGCGGCCATGTGCTCCACCTGGTGTGCGATCTCACCATTGCTGCCGACAACGCCCGCTTCGGACAGACTGGGCCACGAGTGGGTTCCTTCGACGCCGGCCTGGGTGCGGGACTTTTGGCGCGCACCGTGGGGTTGAAGCGGGCCAAGGAGATCTGGTTCCTCTGCCGGCAGTATGACGCTTTCCAGGCCCTAGAGATGGGCTTGGTCAACGCCGTGGTTCCTTTGGAACGGCTCGAGGAAGAGACTTTGGCGTGGTGTCGGCGGATGCTGCGCCATTCCCCCACCGCCCTGAGGTTGCTCAAGGCCGGCTTCAACGCCGACACCGACGGCCTGGCGGGCGTCCAGGAGCTGGCCGGCAATGCCACCGCCTTGTTCTACATGACGGCCGAGGGACAGGAAGGACGCAACGCCTTCCTGGAAAAGCGGCCGCCCGACTTCAGCCGCTTCCCGCGGCGTCCCTGAATCCGCCGTGCGCCCCGTCACAGCCTGGATCGCGGCCGCGCGACCCCGAACGTTGGGCCTCTCGTTGAGTCCGGTGGTGGTTGGAACCGCTCTGGGCGTGTCCGACACGGGGGAGTTCCATGCCGCGCCCTTCGTCTCCGCGCTGGCGGCGGCCCTGGCCATCCAGATCGGTACCAACTTGCACAACGACGTGGCCGACCATCTTCGGGGCATCGACGGGGCGGACCGCCTGGGCCCTCCCCGAGCCACCGCCCAAGGGTGGTTGAGCCCGCGGGCCGTGGGTCGGGGCGCCTGGACGGCTTTTGGCGTCGCTTTTCTGTTCGGCGCATATCTGGTGTGGTGGGGAGGGACGCCCATCCTGTTGCTGGGGTTGGCCTCCTTGGCCGCCGCCTTCGCCTACTCGGGCGGGCCGCGCCCGCTTTCGGCCTTGCCCTTGGGCGAACTGTTCGTGTTTCTCTTCTTTGGGTTGGCCGCGGTGGCCGGCAGCGACTACCTGCAGACCGGCGCTTTTCGAGGACGGGCGTTGCTGGCCGGCGTTGTCATGGGACTCCCGGCGGCCGCCGTGCTGGTGGTCAACAACCACCGCGACCGCGAGACCGACCGCCGGGCCGGGCGCCGGACCCTGTCGGTGTTGTTGCCGCTGGCGGCGGATGTCGGGCTTTACGCCCTGCTGATTCTCTCCCCCTTCGCTTTGCTGCCCCTTCTTCTTTCCGGCTGGCCGTTGCTGCTTCCGCTGGCGCTCTTGCCCGCAGCCTCGATGCTGGTGATTCGTATGCGGCGGGCACGTGGCCCCGCGCTCAACGGGGTGTTGGCCGCCACCGCCCGTTTGCAGACGTTGCTCGGACTGGCGTTGGCCGGCGCCTTTCTGCTGGCGCGCGGGTGGTAAGATGGCGGGCCGACGGATCCTGTTACCACAGCGAGGGCCATGAGCGCTTTCTTCCGTACCTTCGTTGCCGTCCTGGCGGCGCTGTTCGTCTTCTGTTTCCTGCTGCTCGCCGGCCTGGCCCTCATGCTGGAAAGCGAGGAGTTGGTGCCGCCGGTGGCCCACAAAAGCCTGCTCACCGTGGATCTTTCCCGCCCCATCGTCGATCGGCCGCCACGGGAGGGGTTGGCCGAGGCCCTCGACGACGCGTTGTCGGGAGAGGGGCGTCCCCCCTACACGCTGCGGGAATTGGTCACCGCCATCGACCGGGCGGCGGCGGACGAACGCATCAGCGGGCTTTTCCTCAAAGGGCAAGTGGCGCGTCAAGGGTACCGCTCGGGATGGGCGGCGTTACGCGAATTGCGCCAGGCCATCGCCCGCTTCCGCGCCGCAGGAAAACCGGTGATCAGTTGGCATCGTTCCCTGGACGAGGCGACCCTCTACCTGGTGGCCGGCGCGGACCGCATCCAGATCCACCCGTTGGGGTTGGTGGAGTTCAACGGTCTGGCGGCCGAAGTGCTCTATCTGCGAGAGGCCTTGGACCGTTACGGCGTCGGCGTGCAGGCGGTGCGTCTGGGGGAGTACAAATCGGCCGTGGAGCCTTTTCTCTCCCGTAAGATGAGCGAGGAGAACCGTGAACAGCTCGCCGCCCTGCTCGCCGACCAGCAGGAGGAGCTGATCGAAGCCGTCGCCCGTGATCGACGGCGCCCGCCTTCGGCGCTCCGGCGCCTGATGGAACAGGAGGCGCTCCTGACGGCCGAGGCGGCGCACCGGGCGGGCCTGGTGACCCACGTGGGGCACTATGATCAGGTGCTCGAGCGGTTGCGGACGATCACCGACACCGACGCGGGTCGCCCCATAGAGCGACAACTGGACGCCGCCCGTTACTTCAACACCCTGGAGCCGTCCTCGGGCGATGCCGTGGCGGTGATCTATGTGGAAGGGACCCTGGTCGCCGACGCCAGAGAGCTGCAGCAAGTGGATGGTGAGCGCATCGCCCGCCTGTTGCGCAAGGCGCGTCGGGACGAGGAGGTCAAAGCGGTGGTCCTGCGTATCAACAGCCCCGGCGGTGATGCCATCGCCGCCGATCTGATCCAACGTGAAGCGGAGCGGTTGGCCGAGGAAAAACCACTGGTGGTCTCCTTGGGCACCGTGGCCGCCTCCGGTGGGTACTGGATCGCCACCGCGGGTCGCGAAATTTGGGTCCAGCCCAACACCATCACGGGTTCCATCGGCGTGTTCGGTCTTTTTTTCAATCTGCAGGAGATCGCCGAGGAGCACGGCGTTCACCGTGAAGTGGTGCGTACGGCCGCCATGGCCGATTTCGTCAGCCTCTTGCGGCCGAAGACGGATGCCGAACTGGCCCGCGTTCGGATCCTGGTCGAGAGGGTCTACCGCGACTTCCTGGCGAAGGTCGCCCGCGCTCGGGATCTTTCGCTGGATCGAGTGGAGGCGCTGGCTCGAGGCAGGATCTGGTCCGGGCGGCGCGCGTTGGCGCTGGGGCTCGCCGATCGAGCTGGAGGGTTGCACGAAGCGTTGGCCTCGGCGGCCGAAAAAGCGGGGCTTGGAGCGACGTTTCGGGTGCGTGAATATCAGCGTGCCGAGGGCTTGGCCGAACGCTTGTTGCGCGCCCTGGGCGTGGAGTCCGACGAGGGCGAAGCCCGGGGGCCCGCACACACCTTGCGGGAAGAGCTCCAGCGCGTGTTTTCCGCCTTGCAACGTCAAGGGGTGCTGGCGCGCCTGCCGTTCGATCTGACCGTGTATTGAAGGGGGCATCATGAGCGAGGAGAGAACGGAACAGGATGCGGAGCCCGAACGGCGGGTTCGCCCGCGCACCGTGGTCTGGATCGTGCTGGTCGCCGTTTTGGCGACGGCGGGGGGCACGTGGTATCTGATGCGCACCTATCTCCAGCCGGCGCCGTTCGAACCGGTCAGGCTCGAAGAAGAAGAGGCGCGACGGCTGGATGCCAAGCTGCGGGCATTGGGTTATGACCCGGCGCCCGCTGCCCAAAGCGGTCGAGTATCCGACGAAGCGTGGCTTCGTCCCGAGGCGTACCGCGAAACGGCGGGCAGCCGCACGCTCTTTTTCACCGAACGCGAACTCAATGCTCTGATCGCCAACAACAAGGACCTGGCGCGGCGCGTGGCGGTGGATCTCTCCGACGACAAGATCAGCGTTCGGGCGCTGGTGCCGGTGGACCCCGATTTTCCCGTGCTCGGTGGCAAGACCCTGCGCCTGTCGGGCGGCGTGGAGCTGGCGGTACGGGATGGCCGTCCGGTGGTGCGCCTGCTGGGGGTGAGCCTCATGGGGGTGCCCATCCCCGGCGCCTGGTTGGGCGGGCTCAAGAATGTGGATCTGATCGAACAGTTCGGCGACGCCGACGGCTTTTGGACTGCCTTCGTCCGTGGCGTGGAGACGATCGAAGTGGAAGAGGGTCGGTTGAAGCTGACCCTCAAGGAGTAGCCCGTAGCCCCGGCGCGGTGCCGGGGCCGGCTGCGTTTTATTGTTATTCCTTGGCCTCAACCACCACGGCGTCGGGGGCGTTGCGGGCCACCGAATCGATGCCGTTGTTGCGTCCTTTTTCGGTCTTGTACATCTGGCTCATGCCAATGACCTGGCCGTTGGTGGCGTTGAGGGTGAAGAAGAACTTGCCGTTTTTGGCGGTTTTCTTTTCGAACCTCTTGGGGTCCTGGCTGTTGCGCCGCACCGACTCGATGCCGTTGTCCCTGCTTTTCGCCGAGGCGTAGCCTTGGCTTTGGAGAATGATCTCTCCGTTGCCGGCTTTCAACGAAAAATAGTATTTGCCGTCCTTGCCGACGGAAGTGACGAACTTGCCTGGCATGGTCTCCTCCTTGTGGTGGTTTGGGGTGGTTCAGGTCTCCTCGATTTCGTCCACGTCCACCTGTCCGGTGAGGCGCCGTCGCACGTGCGACCAGGATATGCCGATGGCGAGCAGCACCGAGAGCATGGTCAGCGCCACCCAGCTCAGGGTGGAGGGGTTGTCGAGCGACAACCAGCCGTAATAGACCATGGCCCACACCATGCTGCCGAACAGGGCCACCACCAGCAAGGAACCAATGAAGCCGAGCGAGCGGGCGGTGGCGCGCAGAAAGATGACCCAGCCGATGATGAGCAGAACGGCGCTGACCACCAAAAGAGGATCGAGCTTGTTGCTGCTCTTCTGCAGCCAATGGATCCAGGAATAACCAGACGGGTTGTAGGTGGCGAAAACCAGGAACAGGGCGAAACCCAGGCGAATGAAGAAATTGGGCCAGCCGAAGGTGGAACCTGCCATGAAATGATCCGATCTGCGGGGTTTTGGCGAGTATAGAGTAAGGTCCGTCCCTTTGCCAACGGCTCACCAGGGCATGGGGTTGCGCGTCAAGGCCACGCTCACCATGTAGGCAAAGGTGCCATAAGCCAAAACCAGCGCCGTCAGTCGCCGCGCTGGTCGCCGGCCACGCAAAGCCACGGCGCCGAACACGACATAGAGCACCAGGGCGGCCAACTTGGCGGTGAGCCAGGGCGAAGTGCCGGGATACTGATGCAGATTGTAGGCCAGCCCCAAGCCGCTGAAAAAGAGAAGGGTGTCCACCACATGGGGCAGGGTGCGCATCCAACGCCGCTGCAGGAGGGGCGAGCCGGAGAGCATGAGGCCGGCGCGCAGGGTGAAGCCGACCAGGGTCAGCGCCACGCAGGTGAGATGAATCTGCTTGAGCAGCAGGTGGTCAATCACCGGAAGGCCGGGCTCCGATGCCGTGTTCGCGGGCGAAGTCGAGCATGCGCTGGATGGGAACCACGGCGCGCTTGCGGACCTCCTCGTCGATGAGGATCTCGTTGTCGCCGCGTTCGAGCACCCGTTCCAGGTTCTGCAGGGCGTTCATGGCCATCCAGGGGCAGTGGCCGCAAGAGACGCAGGTGGCCCCTTCTCCTGCGGTGGGGGCCAAGAGCAGCTTCTTGCCCTTGGCCATCTGCTGCATCTTCCAGAAGATGCCTTCGTCGGTGGCGACGATGAATTCCTTGTTGGGCAGGTCGTGCACCGCTTTGATGAGGGCGGTGGTGGAGCCCACCACGTCGGCCTGGTCGATGACCGCTTCCGGCGACTCGGGGTGGACCAGCACCGCCGCGTCCGGGTGGAGCCGGCGCAGCCGTTCCAGAGCGAATGATTTGAATTCTTCGTGCACCACGCAGGCACCCTGCCAGAGCAACATGTCGGCGCCGGTCTCGCGCTGGATGTAATGGCCCAAATGACGGTCCGGCGCCCACAACACCTTCTCGCCGCGTGCCGCCAAGTGCTTGACGATGGGCAGCGCGATGCTGGAGGTGACCATCCAGTCGGCGCGGGCTTTCACCTCTGCGCTGGTGTTGGCGTAGACCACCACCGTATGGTCGGGATGGGCATCGCAGAAGGCGCTGAACTCGTCCGCGGGACAGCCTTCGTCCAGGGAACAGGTGGCGTGCAGATCGGGCATGAGCACCCGCTTTTCCGGGTTGAGGATTTTCGAGGTTTCGCCCATGAAGCGCACCCCGCATACCACCAGGGTGTCGGCGTCGGTGGTGGTGCCGTAACGCGCCATTTCCAAGGAATCGGCCACGCAGCCCCCGGTCTCTTCGGCCAGGGCTTGCAGTTCCCCGTCCACGTAATAGTGGGCCACCAGCACCGCGTTGCGTTCTTTCAGCAGCTTCTTGATGCGTTCCTTCAGGGCCCGCTTCTCCTCGTCCGAGAGCTCGGGCCACTCGGGGTGGGGCGGCACCTCGATTTTCTTCCGGGCGGTCTCTTCTACGGCGATCATGGCGTGAGGGTGGCTCGAAGGTTGAGGAGGATTTCCGGCGTCCGAAGAAAACAGACCCCGGAACGGGCCGAAAGTTTACCACTACGCTGGGTTTTTCCACAGCCAGGCGGCGCCGCGCACGCCGCTGCTGTCGCCGTGGACGGGCGGCAGCAATCGGGTGGCCACGATGTCGGAGAAGACATATCGGCTCCAGCGCTCGGGCACCCGGTCGTATAGCATGGTGATGCCCGACAACCCCCCGCCGAGGACCACCACGCCGGGATCCAAGACGTTGATCACACCGGCCAACGCCCGGGCCAGCCGGTCCACGTAACGGTCCAGCGTGGCTCGGGCCGCGGCGTCGCCCTCATTCGCCTTTCGGGCGATCTCCCGGGCCGTGAGCCGTTCACCGGTACGACGCTCGTGGTCTGCGGCCATGCCGGGGCCTGAAAGAAAGGTCTCGATGCAGCCCCGCTTGCCGCAATAACAGGCGGGTCCAGGCCGTTCCTCGTCTTTCGCCCAGGGCAGTGGATTGTGCCCCCACTCGCCGGTGATGGCATTGGTGCCGGGCAACAGCCGGCCGTGGAGGGCGATGCCGCCGCCCGTGCCGGTGCCCAGAATGACGCCGAACACCAAAGGTACACCGGCGCCGGCGCCGTCCACCGCCTCGGAGAGCGTGAAACAGTCGGCGTCGTTGGCCATTCTCAAGGGGCGGTTCAGCCGGGCCCGCAAATCCTCGCCCAGCAGACGGCCGTTGAGGCAGGTGGAGTTGGCGTTGCGCATGCGACCGGTGGTCGGCGAGGGCGAGCCTGGCGTGCCCAGGCCCAGGGGCAGGGCGCGGCCCGCTTCCCGTTCCAATTCCCGGTGCAGGGCGACGATGGCTTCCAAGGTGCCTTCGTAGTCGCCGGCCGGAGTGGGCACCCGCCGCCGCAAGCGGATGCGACCGTCGGTCTCCATGAGAACGCCTTCGATCTTGGTGCCACCCAGGTCGATGCCGGCCAACAATGGGGATCAACCTCCGGTCGTGGTTTCGGCCGGTGCGGCGTCGGGGGCCGTTTTTCGTTCCCCGCCCGAAGGGTTGGTGAACCGGTCGTTGAGCTGCTGGATATAGGTGTCGGCTTGGCCGATGAGTTCGGCCAGAGCGGCCCGAGTGCGTCGGTTCCAACCCGCCGGCGTGCGCGCGAACAGGCTCTGCCAAGGGCGGGTGGAGTGGCGGAATGCGGCCACCAGGTCCAGCCGCCGGTTCACTTGCTGCTGTTGCCGCTTCAACCAACGGACGAGGGAACGCGCGGCCAGCCGGCGAACGCCGAAATGGACGCCGATGCCCAGTGCCAGCACCACGCCGACCGTCACCGCGACATTGGTGGGCGCCGCCGTGAGCCATTGCCAAAAGGCGGGCCCGCTGCCGCTGCCCACAAGCGCCAGCAGGAACAGAGTGAGCAGGATCCCGAAAGCAATGGCGTCTCCCCAGAGCGTGCGCTTTTTCCAGCGTGCCAGCGCCTCGGTGAGCAGGGGCACCACCCGATTTTCGATCTCCCGTACGGTCTTCTCCAGCGAACCGATGATCCGGTAGGCGCGGCTGATCTCCACCTCGGCCATGTGGTCGTAGATCTCTTCCAAGTCGCGGTCCCGCTTGGCCTCGTAGCGCTGACGCAGCCGCTCGTCCTCGATGGGCACCGAGGCACTGGGGCTGTAGATGGTGTAGAACCGACCGGCGGTGAGGCCGTGTTCGCCCAGCGCCCGCTGCCAGGCGGCGATCACCTCTTCCGGGTTGTCCTCGTTGGCCGAGGTGTCGAGTTGGTTGAGGATGTAGAGGAATTTGTCCGAATCGGGACGATGGATGGTGTCGGCCACCAGGTGCTTGAGTGTGTCACGCATGGCGCCCGGTTCCGGGTGGCGGGCGTCGAAGAAGACCAGCACCAAATCGGACAAGTCGATCATGTGGTCGGTGATGCGTAGGGTGCTGGTGCGCTGGGCGTCGGCGTCGAAACCCGGGGAGTCGATGAGGATCTTGCCCTTGAGTCGCTCGCTGTTGCAGGTTTTGAGCTGGAGGTAGGCGTCGATACGGTTGCCTTCGCCCTCGGCCACCGCTTCGATCTCGTGGCTGAACTTGTAGAAGGGAAAACGGGGGTCGGAGTCCAGGGCCACCCCGGGCAGCGTGTGGGGTTCGGGATCTTCGCTGTAGCAAATGACGGTGAATTTGTCGTCCACCGCTTGGCTGCCGCTGCGCTGTAGCTTCATTCCCAGGTAGTCGTTGATGAAGGTGGACTTGCCAGCGGAGAACGTGCCTAGAATGGAGATCAACGGCCACCAGGGGATCTGGGTGGCGAAAGAGTCCTCCCGCTCCAGCAGGCCCATGCGGCGCGCCACCTTGTCGAGGTCGCGGAAACTCTGCACCGCCTTGAGCAGCAGCGGGTTTTCTCTGGACAGATGGGCTTCCAGGCTCTTGAGGCGCTTTTCGATGTGTTGGTCTTCCTGGGACATGGATTCTCCTTGGGGTCGTATAAGAGACGGGTGGCGTTGCAACGGGTGCAAATGGTACCCCGACGCGCTGCCCGGGCATAGGGGGCGGAGCGGTTATGGAAAAAGGGGGAGGAATGTCGGATAATCTGCTGCCGCCCGTACACCATCGAACAACAACACTTCCGGGCCGATCCGGAAGCGGACTGGAGGAAGAAGGAGGGTTTCATGGCTGAACTGTTTTCTGCGGAATGGATGGCCTCGTTCGCCGAAAAATGGAACGAGGAACCAGAGCTTACCGAGCCTCTTGGGGAAATCGGTTTCAACAGCACCATCGGTTACGGCTTTCCCGACGAAGATCAGCCTCGCGGGGTGCTGGTGGTGGAAAACGGCAAAGCCGTCTCCGGTGGCCCTTATGAAGGCCAGGCGCTCAACTGGGACATTCGGGCTTCCGAGGATCAATGGAAGAAATGGATGGCCAAACCCCCGGGAATGATGGGTTTGGGTACCGCCTTCGCTTCTGGCAAGATGAAATTCAAAGTGGGTGATTACGCTTCCATGCTCAAGGAGCCGAGGATGGCCAAGCCTTTCATAAAGAGCTTCTCGGTGATGGCCAAGGCTTGATCCGGCCGAACCGGCGTGCCGTCACCGGTTCGCAACCGAACCCCACGGGTGCCCGCTTTGCGGGCCCCGTACAGACACCACTCCAAGGAGAGCGGCTCACTCCCATGATCGAACAGAGGAAAATGCGCGCCTGGTTCACCGGTTTTCTGCTGCTGCTGAGCGGTGTCCTGTCCGCCCAGCAGTCCGGCAAGCCGGAAATCTTCATCGTCCAGGCGTCGGACCGCCAGCCTACGGTGGCGGTGAGCGGCACGGTCATCCCCTACAAGCAGGTCACTCTGGCGGCTCAGTTGCCGGGTAGGGTCAAATACATTGCCGGCATCGAGGGCGACTTCTTCAAGGAAGGGACGCTGCTGGTGGCCATCGACGACTCCGAATTGTTGGCCAAGCGGGCTGCGCTCTATGCTCAGTTGGCCACCGCCGAGGCGGAGCTGCGCAACGCCAGCGTCCAGTATTCGCGCGAGCTCTGGTCGCCTCAATCCAAGGCGGCACCGGGCGGCATGGCCATTCCCAACCTCTTCGATCAGATGTTCACCCGTCCCGCGGAAGAGTTCATGGACATCCGCGACCAGGACGCCGAGCGCAGCGCCGACCTCTTTTCCGCCAGCACCCGCATCGAGCAGGCGCGCAACGCCATCATGCGGATCCGGTCCGAGATCCAGGCGCTGGAGGCCAAGATTAGGGACGCCAAGTCGGTGGCGCCGTTCGACGGCGTCATCATCAAAAAGATGGTGGAAGTGGGGGACACGGTGCAGCCCGGCCAACCTTTGCTCAAGTTCGCCGATGTGACCTGGTTGCAGGTGGAGGTGGACGTGCCGGCACGGCTGGTCACCGGTTTGCAGGAGATGATGGTGCTCAAGAAGGCCGCCATCTTCGACGACTATCCCGAGCCGGTGGATGTGCGGGTGGCCCAGATCTACCCCATGGCCGATGCCCAGCGCCATACCATCAAGGTGAAGTTCGACATTCCCCAGGGCATCTCCCAGCCCGGCATGTACGCCAAGATCCTCATTCCCGACACCAGCCAGGCGGCGGCCAGCGGCAGCCTGCCGGTGATTCCGGCCACCGCCATCCGTTACCGGGGAAGCCTGCCGGTGGTTTATGTCCAGAACGAGGAGGGCAAGCCGGAACTGCGTCTGATACGGGAAGGGCGTCGTCTGGGTAATGGCATGGTGACCGTGCTTTCCGGTCTGGCGCCGGGTGACCGTGTCTATGCCAATCCGCCGCCGGGGCTGGTGGGGGGAGGCTCCTGATCTCCTTCGCCCAGGGGCGTGGAATTTTCGACGGGGCCTCGCGGCCCCGTTGTGCTCCCGCTCCCATGCAGCCGTTGCGCTGCCCTTCATCCAAGCATCTGACAGCTGAGTGGAACAAGGGATGAACGACCTCGAAGACAAACAGCAGGCCACAAGCCCGGGTGAGAGTGCCCAGTCCGACCTGGGCCTTGCGGGACGCACGGCCAGGTTTTTCATCAATTCGCCCCTGTCGCCCCTGTTCTACCTGACCATGTTCCTGCTGGGTCTGGCCGGCCTCATCATGACGCCGCGTCAGGAGGACCCCCAGATCTCGGTGCCTTTGATCGACCTGTTCATCCAGTATCCGGGCGCTCCGGTGGAGGAGGTCGCCTCCCTGGCCATCCAGCCGCTGGAGCGGATGATGTGGGAGATCCAGGGGGTGGAACACGTCTATTCGGCTTCGGACCGCGGCCGCGGCATGGTCACGGTGCAGTTCGAAGTGGGCGAGGAGATGGAGCCCTCCCTGGTGAAGGTGAACGAGCAGCTTGCCTCCAACATGGACAAGATCCCGCAAGGGGTCTCCATGCCGTTGGTGCAGGCCAAGGGGATCGACGATGTGCCGGTGGTCACCCTCACCCTCTGGTCGGACAAGGATTTCAACGGCGATGGCATTCCCGACGTGGACGACAGCCAGCTCCGGCGGCTGGCGCTGTCGGTGCTCCAGTCCATCAAGGAGATTCCAGAAACCGGTGAAGGCTTCGTGGTGGGCGGTCGTGCCGAGCAGGTGACCATCGAGGTGCTGCCCGAGCGGCTGGCCGGTTACGGCATCAGTCTGGGGCAGGTGGCCCAGGCCATCCAGGCGGCCAACTCCGAACAGCAAGTGGGCAATCTGGAGACCGGCGGCGCCCATTTCACCGTGGTCACCGGCAAGTTCCTGCAGACGGCCGACGACATCGCCGGGCTGAAGGTGGGGAGCCACAACGGCGTGCCGGTGTATGTGCGTGACGTGGCCAAGGTGCGCCAAGGGCCGGAGGACGCCAAGCAACTGGTCGCCTACTACACCGGCGCCGCAGCCGAGAATCCGGACCTGGCCGTGAGCGTGCCGGCGGTGACCATCGCCATCGCCAAGAAAAAGGGCACCAACGGCGTGCTGGTGGCGGAAAAGATCCTGGAGAGGGTGGAGAGCCTCAAAGGGCGGCTCATTCCTTCCAACGTGCAGGTGAGCGTCACCCGCAACTACGGCAAGACGGCGGACGACAAGGTCAAGGCCCTCATCCTCAAGTTGTTCGTGGCCACCTTTTTCGTCTTCGTGTTGGTGTGGCTCGCTTTCCGGGCCCTCAAGCCGGCCATCGTGGTGTTGCTGGTGGTGCCCGTGGTGCTCTTGTTCACCATCTTCTGCGCCTGGATCCTGGGCTTTACCATCGACCGGGTCTCGCTCTTCGCCCTCATCTTCGCCATCGGCATTCTGGTGGACGATGCCATCGTGGTGGTGGAAAACATCTACCGCCGCTGGCTGGAGCAGGGCGAAACCGACGACGCCACCGCGGTGGATGCGGTGCGCGAAGTGGGCAACCCCACCATACTCGCCACCTTCACCGTCATCGCCGCCCTCATGCCCATGGGGTTCGTCACCGGCATGATGGGGCCCTACATGATGCCCATCCCGGCGCTGGGGTCGGTGGCCATGTTCGTCTCGTTGTTCGCCGCCTTCGTCTTCACCCCCTGGCTGGCCCACAGCAAGATCTTCAAGCCCTCCATGCAGTATCTGAGCAGCGCCTCCAAGCGGGAACACGAAGAGGCGGAAAAGCTGGAGACGCTCTATCGTCGGATCCTCACTCCGCTCATCGAAGATCGGCGCAAGCTTCGGCTGTTCCGGTTGTCCATGTGGGGGCTGCTGATCCTGGCCTGCTCCATGTTCTATTTCAAATTAGTGGTGGTGAAGATGCTGCCACTGGACAACAAGCCGGAATATTCGGTGGTGCTCGATATGCCCGAGGGCACGGCGCTGGCGGAGACGGCCAACCGGGCCAATCAGGTTGCGAACCTCGTGCGCAAGTTTCCGGAGGTGACGGCGGTCCAGATCTATGTGGGCACGGCCAAGCCGTTCGATTTCAATGGCATGGTGCGCCACTACTACCTGCGTAAAGAGCCCTGGCAGGCCGAGATTCAAATCCAGCTCCTGGACAAACATGAGCGGGAGCGCACCAGCCACGAGATCGCGGTGGAGACCCGCCAGAAGCTCAAGGAGCTGTTCAAGGACGTGGACGTGCGTTTCGCCGTGGTGGAGATGCCGCCGGGGCCGCCC
The DNA here is from genome assembly GCA_964404295.1 of uncultured Sedimenticola sp. Classification (GTDB taxonomy): domain Bacteria; phylum Pseudomonadota; class Gammaproteobacteria; order Chromatiales; family Chromatiaceae; genus Thiolapillus. The sequence goes on from CAYOJM010000135.1 coordinate 26,178, forward strand.
GTGTTGCAGTCGGTGGTGGCTGAGGTCCACGGTCCGGATGGACCGACCCGGCGCAAGGTGGCTGCCGACCTGACCCGCATCTTCGAAAAGGCGCCCACGCTGGTGGACGTGGACAACTACATGCGCGAGCCCCATGACTACTGGCGTTTCATCATCGACCGCGACAAAGCGGACGAGAAGGGCATTTCGGTGGAGGCCATCAACCGTAACCTGGCCATGGCGTTGGGCGGCATGGTGCTGGGCGACGTGAAACAGCGGGCCGGTCATGAACCGGTGAACATCGTCATTCAGGTGCCCTTGGCGGTCCGCTCCCAGATCAGTCGCCTGGGTGATCTGCTGGTCCAGTCGCCCAGTGGCATCAGCGTGCCTTTGCGGGAGTTGGGCAAGTTCGTGAAAGTGCCCGAAGATCCCATCATCTACCACAAGGATCTGCGCCCGGTGGAGTATGTGGTGGCTGACGTGGGCGGTCGTTACGCCGCGCCGGTCTACGGCATGCTCGAGGTGGAAGAGCTGCTGCGCACCTGGAACGACGGCAAGCCCTACATCACACCGGACAACGTCAAGTTGGTGGAGGAGACTTACTGGACGGGGCCGCCGCCCACGGACGCCCGTTCCGCTTTCGAGTGGGCCGGCGAGTGGACCGTGACCTATGAAACCTTCCGCGATATGGGCGGGGCTTTCATGGTGGCCATTCTTTTGATCTATATGCTGGTGGTGTGGGAGTTCGGAAATTTCCGTCTGCCGGGCATCATCATGGCCCCCATTCCCCTGACCCTGATCGGCATTATTCCGGGCCACTGGCTGCTGGGCGCTGAATTTACCGCCACCTCCATGATTGGCTGGATCGCGCTGGCCGGGATCATTGTGCGCAACTCCATCTTGCTGGTGGATTTTTCCAAGCATGAGGTTGAGCGCGGCGTTCCCCTGCGTGAGGCGGTTATTCAGGCGGTGGTGACGCGAACGCGGCCTATTCTTATTACCCAGCTGACCATGGTGGCAGGCGCTATTTCCATTATCAGTGACCCCATTTTTCAGGGCATGGCCATTTCGCTGATGTTCGGGGCTATTGTCTCCACGGTTCTGACCCTGTTTGTCATTCCGCTGGCCTGCGTTCGTGCGCCTGCGGCCTATCAGCTTCCTTCTGATCTGATGGATGCAAAGGCAGCCGGAGCCATGGGAGTGGCCGGGGCCATGCCAGGCAATTGTCAGACCATAGAAGAGGCTTTTCTGGCCCATGAAAAAGCCGAGCTGTCGAGCAGTGCGACTGCTGCGGGCAGTGCGACTGCTGC
>CAYOJM010000136.1:0-2806 GCA_964404295.1 uncultured Sedimenticola sp.
GAAGATGCGCCGGCCGCCCAGCTCGATGGCCGCGTCCATGCCGTGGTAGCGGATGACGCCGCCGGGCTTGTGGCTGAGGCGGGTCAGCGCATAGAGGTCGCCCGTGTTGTTGCCGTGGATCACGTGCACCGGCAGCCCGAAAGGTTCGACCTTGGCCAGGGTGCTGGGCGCCACCACGTCGCCGCAATGGAGCACCGCCTCGGCGCCCAGGGCCTTGGCGTCGGCCACCGCCGCCTCCAGCAGCGGGATGTGGTCATGGCTGTCGGAGAGGATGCAGATTTTCATCTCGTTTCCGGTGCCAAGGCCGCAGCCCGGGATTGGGAGCCAGGATGCGGCGAGAAAGCATCAAAAATGCGGTTTTTCCGGTGCTTTTTCAAACATCTTCAGCGAATTGAGGATTTCTTCTCGGGCGGCCGCCACACCTTCCCACCCTTGCACCCGCACCCACTTGCCTTCGTCGAGGTCTTTGTAGTGCTCGAAAAAGTGGGCGGTGCGATCCAACAACTCGCGCGGCATGTCCTCCACGTCACGGATGTGGCTCCAGCGGTCGGTGATGTCGTCCGACGGCACCGCCATCACCTTGGCGTCGTCGCCCGACTCGTCGGTCATCTTGAGCACCGCCACCGGGCGGCAGCGGATCACCGAACCGGGAATCAACGGAAAAGCGGTGGGCACCAGCACATCGCAGGGGTCGCCGTCGTCGGACAACGTGTGTGGAATGTAACCGTAGTTCACCGGATAACGCATGGCGGTGCGCAGGATGCGGTCCACGAACATGGCGCCCGACTCCTTGTCCACCTCGTACTTCACCGGCTCGGCGTTGGCGGGAATCTCGATGATGACGTTGATGTCGTCGGGGGGATTGCGACCGCTGGTGACTCTATCCAGATTCATGTTCTCTCTCCCGTTATGGTTGTCGGTTTCATATTCGATCCGTGGCCGGACGAACCCGCTACGAAGCCAACGTAGGCCCGCCGAGGCCGAAGGCCGACGCGGGCATGTCGGTCCGAACCGGCCATCTCCGCCAGGGGCGGCCGCACTGCGGCCTCGCCCAACCTACCAACAGGAGCGCGAATGCGCCCCCTTCAGCCAACGTAGGCCCGCCGAGGCCGAAGGCCGACGCGGGCGTGTCGGTCCGAACCGGCCGTGTCCGCCTACCAGCAGGAGCGCGAATGCCCCTTTTCAGGTTCTGCGCAGGCTCGAGTAGTCCTCCCCGGGCCGCAAGTCGAACCGCTGTTCCAGGCCGTACTCGCGGATCAGGCGGTCCACCGCCGCCTGCCCGTGCACCAGTTGCACCTCGGCCAGGATCATCCGCACCGCGTTGCGGTTGTAGCCGCTGGTGAACTGGAGCTGTTCTTCGATGAGCGCCCGGGCGCGTTCGATCTTCATCATCAAAAAGGCCGGCCCGAGGGCCGGCCGGCTGGCGGATCAGATCTCGAAAGGCGGCAATTTCTTTTCCACCGCTTCCAGCTTGAGCGTGACGTAGCGGGGCATGCCGTTCTCGTCGTAGGGCGGGTAGGCCTCGCCCTGGATGAGGGGGTAGAGGTACTCCTTGCAGGCGTCGGTGATGCCGAAGCCGTCCTCGGTGATGAAGTCCAGCGGCATCATCTTCTCCACGTTGGCCACCTCGGAGAGCGGCGCCTCGCCGATACTCCACTTGTAGGGGCTGGAGGACTCGCGCACGATGGTGGGCATGATGGAGTTCTTGCCCTCCAGCGCCTTCTCCACCGCAGCCTGCCCCAAGGCGTAGGCTTGGTCCACGTCGGCCTTGGAGGCCAAGTGGCGGGCGGCGCGCTGCAGGTAGTCGGCCACGGCCCAGTGAAACTTGTAGCCCAGGTTCTCCTTGATCATGTTGGCCACCACGGGCGCAGCGCCGCCGAGCTGGGCGTGGCCGAAGGCGTCGCGGGTGCCCTGCTCGGCCAGGAAGCGGCCGTCCGGCCACTTGCAACCCTCGGAGACCACCACCGTGCAGTAGTCGTACTTCTCCACGTTCTCCTTCACGCGGGCGAAGAAGGCCTCCTGGTCGAACTCGATCTCCGGGAAGAGGATGACCACCGGGATCTCCGTCTCGGCGTCGGAGGCCAGGCCGCCCGCGGCGGCGATCCAGCCGGCATGGCGGCCCATCACCTCCAGCACGAAGATCTTCGTGGACGTCTTGGCCATGGAGCGCACGTCGAAGCTGGCCTCGCGCGTGCTCACCGCGATGTACTTGGCCACGGAGCCGAAGCCCGGGCAGTTGTCGGTGATCGGCAGGTCGTTGTCCACCGTCTTGGGCACGTGGATGGCCTGCACCGGGAAGCCCATCTTCTCGGAAAGCTGCGAGACCTTGTAGCAGGTGTCCGCCGAGTCGCCGCCGCCGTTGTAGAAGAAATAGCCGATGTCATGCGCCTTGAAGACCTCGATCAGGCGCTCGTACTCCCGCAGGTTCTCCTCCAGGCTCTTCAGCTTGTAGCGGCACGAGCCGAAGGCGCCGGAAGGCGTGTGGCGCAGCGCGGCGATGGCGTCGTCCGACTCCCTGCTGGTGTCGATCAGCTCCTCGGTCAGCGCGCCGATGATGCCGTTCTTGCCGGCATAGACCTTGCCGATCTTGTCCGGATGCGCGCGGGCGGCCTCGATGACGCCGCAGGCGGAAGCGTTGATGACGGCGGTCACACCGCCGGACTGGGCATAGAATGCGTTCTTGGGCATGAGTTGCAGAGTCTCCCTCTTCAGAACCGTTTCCCCGCCGCCGCAGGGTCATGCGGCGAAAGTCTGGGGTGGTCATAACTTAGGAATTCCTGAATGTGAAGGGGGCAGGCTGGCGCAT
>CAYOJM010000137.1:0-4000 GCA_964404295.1 uncultured Sedimenticola sp.
CGGCAGCGTGAGATCCAGGGTGCGCGTGTTTTGGATATCGTTCACCTGGACGATCACGCCCTCACGATCGTCTGGAAAACGGAGCTCCATGCTGCGCTCAGGCCCCAGGATACGGGCGCCGATGGCGTCTTTTTCTTCGAGCGATTGGATTTTCAAGGGGGATTCCCGTTTTCCCGGGATCAGGACCATGAGAAAACGGTCGTGCTCGCGCGGCTCCGGTGGCGTGATCTCCACCCGCCATCGCCCCGGCTCGGGGGCGTTGTTCTTGCGTTTCGACACCTCCTGCCAGACCTTGCCGTCTTCATCATAGTTCTTTCCATCCACCCAAAACGCCTTGCCGGGGCCGCCGATCGGTCGGATCCGGGCATCGACCGGAAAGAGGATTCGGGCTTCGAGATGGCCAGCGGGACGCACAGGCCGCCTGGGCGGATCGATCGCCGGGGTTTCCACGACGAAGCCTCCCGGAATGAGCCGGGGGGCTTCCATGGTGTGAACGAGGGCGCGCTTCATGAAAGCCGGATCGGCGGAAACCACGTCGTCGAAGACCACGACCAGATCGTTTTTGCGGTCGTATATGAAAGTACGCCAATAATGCCTGACTCGAAAGGTGCGATCTGCGAAGGTGCCTTTGCCGGATTCCCGGTTGGTATAGGCGGGAGTGAGTTCGGCCACCGCCACCACCAGATGGTCGTCGGCGTGGTATTTGGCGATGCGACCGGTGTGGTAGGTTTCCCGCTTCTCTTCCCACTCCTTTCGATTCAATGGCGCCCGCTCGCCCCAGCCCGAGCCGACCCTGCGCTGGCCCCCGTCGTTGGCGATGGGGCGGGGTGGCTTGTTCTGTCTTTTGGGTGGTTGTGGAACGGTGTCGTCGGGATCGGTCACCGTGACCACGTTGTGGGCGATGGTTTGGGCGCTGTAGTTGAACCGGTGATCGGAGCCGTAACCCGGGCCATAGTAACCGCTGTCGATGGCCAATGGACCACCCTTGAATAGCGTGAAGGCGCCTTGATCGAGGTGCATGTGCGACCAGTAGTTGTCCCCCGCCTTGAAGGTGACATAGGTGGCCTCGTTGCTCCAATCGCTGCGGGCGATCACGAGTCCCAGTCCGTCGAAGTGCTTTTGCAGCGGCAGCGCCTCGATGGCCTTTTCATCGCAGAGGTCGTCGCGGCTCAAAGGACCCCACGGCCAGGCGGTGGGCAGTCCGGGTTTTGGACAGCGCAGGCTGTAGGCCGCCTTGTTCCCCGTCTCCAGGGCCAAAGGGATACGGTCGGGCACGTGCCTGGTGAAATAACTCCCGTCTCCCAGGCGCATGTGGGTGCCGTCGGGACGCGTGCGATAGACGAGGAAGTCGGCGAATCCCCGAATGCCCGGTTCGCTGGTGAACAGGTCTTCGCCCGTCGCCTTGCGCCACATGGCGGGCACCTGGTAGATGGCCTGGCCGATGCCGATGCCCACGTATTCGCCCCCTTCGTGCCAGCCGCCGCTGGTTCCGAGAATCTGGCGCCAGACCGGCAGCACATGATTCTTCAGGTAATCGGCTGTCCACCGCATCGGCAGGTCGGCCTCGGGTAAATCTTTCCATGCGGCGATGGAGGTGGCGATCAGCGCCTGGAACGGGCTGTTGTACAGATAGACGTTGTAGGGCGAGAGCTGCTGTTTCACCCGGATGCGTTCAATGAGGTAGTTCGATGCTTCGACCACCTTTTTGGCCAAAGCCTTACGTTGCGCCGGGCTCCACTGCGCATAGAGCCAGTCGTAGGCGAGGGCCAGCGGCTTGGCCTGCTGGTGGCCTCTCCAGCTCATTTTCAATTTCATGAGCCGCTCGAAGAGCAGATCCAAATCCTGACTGCCCGGTTCGGCATAGGCGCTGAAGATCACGTCTTCCAATTTGCCCTTGCCGCCCTTGGCCCGCCGGAGGCGGCTGCGGATGTAATCGGGATGTCGAATTCGGAGGTAGGCCAGGTCGTCCGGGGTGGGGGCCGGCAGACGGGGGTGCTGCGTGCGAAAAAAAGGAATGTCCGCTTCCGGCAAGGCTTCTGGCGGCGGCAAGGTTCTGTCTGCGTAGGGCACGCTGAGCGGGCTCGACGCCGAAAAATGAAAGCCGACGGCGAAGGAGGTGGCCACCGTGCCCGCCGCCAGGATCAGAGGCAAGGCATACGCAAAGCCATGACGGGGTGCTTTCACGCCGCGAGAAACCCCAGTGGAATGCCGCTCCACATAGATCCATGCCACCGTCCAGGCGAGTGTGGCGACGATCACGTCTGTGATGTCGGGCGAGCGCCCGGGGATGTGTTGTTGCAACCATTCGAGCGCCAAGGTTCCGAAGAAGATGCCGAAGAAGCCGGTTATGAGGATGCCAGGGCCGGTGCCGAAGCGCCGCATGGAGAGATAGGCCAGCCCAAAAGCGGGCCAGGTATTTGCGAGGAGATCCAGGATGCCGATGAGGTCGTTGCTCAGGTGGCTCTGGAACGGAATCCAGTTGAAACTGCGGAAAGTAGGCATGGATCCCGGTTGTATGGCTTCCAGCGCCATGGAGAGCAGCAGGAGGAGCGCGGCCGGGATTAGGCCGGCGTTCACGGGTTTGCGCGCGTACCACCAAAGGACGAAGGCCGCCGCCAGCAGGCCGAGCACACTCTCCAGAGAGAGTTGGCGGCCTACGATGGGCACCTTCAACACCAGAACGAGTCCGGCAAAAGAGAGGAAGCGTGCGATTGCGCCATAACGGAATTTCTGCAGGCTCGAGTACAGCAAGCCGAGCGCTGCCAGGCCGGAGGCGTATTCGCCCCATTGCAGCCAGGAAAAACGTGCAGGGGCCTGCAAGGGGTGAAACAGCGGCTTGATACCGTGCCACAGATTCCCCAGGTCGAGAGAGGGGACCAGAGGGGCGAGTTGGGCCAGGGCCCAGAGCCCTAACACCGCCAGGCCCACATTTGCTTTGGCGCCGGAGCGGATATAGGTGGCGCGTAAACGCCGAAGGCGCAGCTCCAGGCGGCCGCCCGGTTTGAAGAGCAGGGCCAACCAGGCGCCGGCGCCCGTGCCGATCGCATTGAGCACGAGGTCTCTCGCGGAAGGCGTCCTTCCGGGGATGTAGGCTTGCAAGTACTCCAGCGTGAAGCTGAGCAGGGTGCCGGCCAGCAGGACCGAAGCCCACTTGCACCAGCGGCAACGGGGAAACAAGGGCAGTCCCCGCATGAGCAGAAGGCCCAGAGGCATGTAGACCAGGAAGTTGGTGACCAGGTCAGACCAGGAGGTGTGCGCCAGGCCGTTTTTGAACATGGCGCGAATCGGGTCGGTCGCAGGCGCCACCCAGCCGTGAAGCGGAAAGAGGGTTCCGTAGACCAGCAACAGGGCGTAACCGAATGCCGCGAGGCGGCTCAAGGATCCCGGATGACGGTTGCGTGCGGTCATGGGCTACACCAACGGATGAAAACGGTTACCGGGCACCGGCCGGGATATTTTCTGCGGCCGGATGAGGCATGGCTTTTTCGTCGTGGGTTCGATTTACGGTCTCTGGATGCCGTGGAGCCGGTCGCGAGAGGGTTCGAACGGTTGCGGGTTGCGCCGAACGTGCTCGACGAGATGTCGGGTCTTGGAAAATACGGATACATGTTGGGAATGATTCGGGCGGTCGCCTTCATGCTTCTTCATCGGCTTCCAAAGAGGGGGCGAGTGGGCGGTGGCGGATGGCGAAGAAGGCCACCGCTCCCATGATGCCCACGAGATTCAGAGCGACGTCGGTCAGCGAACCGAACCGTCCTGGCACGTGGAGCTGGTGCCATTCATCCAGAACAGCGTATAGGGTGGTGATGATGAACACCAGCGTCAGCCTGAGCCGCCTGTTTCCGATGCTGGGCCGAAGCGACCAGTGCCAGACCACGGCCAACCCCCCGAACAGGGGAATGTGGAGAAGATTCTGAAGCTCCGGTGGGGCCCATTGCAACAATTTCTCCGCCGCCGTCTCCGGCGTGTCCAGGTCCGGAATGGAGGAGAGCGCGTAAAT
>CAYOJM010000138.1:0-25458 GCA_964404295.1 uncultured Sedimenticola sp.
CCATCGCCGGGTGGAGTCCCTCTTCGTCGCCTCCCAGTACCTGAGCGTGGCCTGGCTCGGCTTCTCACACGGCGCCAACGACGCCCAGAAGGGGATGGCCATCATCGGCATGATGTTGCTCGCCAGCGGCCACACCGAGCGGTTCACAGTGCCCGACTGGGCGGTGGCGCTCTGCGCCGGCGCCATCACCCTGGGCACCCTGTTCGGGGGATGGCGTATCATCCGGACGCTGGGATTCGGCCTCTACCGGCTGCGCGTGGTCCACTCCGTGGCCAACCAGTTGGCCGCGGCCCTGGTGAACAGCCTGGCCACCGCCATCGGCGCACCCACCTCAACCACCCAGGTGGTCACCGCCACCCTGGTGGGCAACGGCGCCGCCGAGAAGCCGGGCCACGTGCACTGGCGCACCGTGGGAGGCATCGTCGCCGGCTGGTGGTTCAACCTGCCGGTGTCGGCCTTGCTGGGCGCCGCCTACGCTTGGATCCATCTCGCCGTGAGGAGCTGACCATGGGGTTCATTCGTCGATTCCTGCTGCCCAAGGAGGTGGATTTCGACCGCGCCATGCTGGAACAGGCCCAGGTTGCGCGGCGCATGGTGGAAGCGCTGCACGGGTTCTGCACCCGGGCCGACGAGGATGCAGGTTCGACCGTCGAGGACCTGGCCCGACGGGCCCAGGAGATCCGACGGCGCAACATGCAGGAGCTGCTCGACGTGTTCATCACGCCCTACGACAAAGAGTCCATCTACCGCATGATCACCCAGCTCGACTGGATCGCGCTGGCGGTAAAGCATTTCCGCTTGGAGGTGGCGGTCTATCCGGTGTCGCCTTTGGGCGGTCACGAGCCCATCCTGGGCCTGCTTCGGGAGATGGCGCGCGCCCTGGAGGACGGATTGGCCGACCTGGGCAAGGTGCCCCTGGAACGCACCAGCGGCGAAGTGGACCGCATCGCCACACTCTATGACGAGGTGGTGAGCCACTGCGCCCGGGCCGCGGGCGCCCTGGATCCCGACCTGGGATGCAAGGAGCTGCTGTTGCACCGGGATCTTCTCGCCCAACTCAAAGAGGTGGCGCGGCGCATCCGCGTGGCCGCCAACACCCTGGAGGACATGGCCATCAAGGTGGTTTGAAGCGGCCTCAAACGTAGAATCCTTCCCGCCGCAGTATTCGGTAGGTGGCCATCTTCACCGCGTCGTTGACCAGGAACCAGACCAGGGCGTAGGCCCACACCCCCAAAGCGTATTCCCATCCGATGGGCGCCATGAACCAGCCGTTGACGGCGATGAGCGTGCCCAGGATTTCCGTTCCGAACGTGGCCCAGAAAAGGAGGGGGGCGGGCCAGGGTTTTTCCCAGAACCAGCCTTCGGAGCGGGTGATGTAGAGGGTGCTGTGGCCGGCTACGATGAGCTTGAGGAAGAGCACCGATTTGATGATCTCCTCGCTCACCCCCCGCTCTTGCAGGATGAAGAAGAGCAGGAAGGAGCTCACCACGCCGGTGAAACCGAGCACGCTGGCCACCACCGTCAGCTCGCGCAGGTTCCAGCGGACCGGTTGTTTGTGGACCCGCGTGCGATCGTAGGCGATGGCCAGAATGGGAATGTCGTTGAGAAGGGCCAGGATGACGATCATCACCGCGGTGATGGGGTAGAAATCGAACACCAGGATGGAGAGGGTCATGAACAGAAGCACGCGGATGGTCTCGGCGATGCGGAAGATGGCGTAACTCTTCATCCGCTCGAAGGTGATGCGCGCCTGTTCGATGGCGTCGTTGATCACCGACAGACCTGGGGCGGTGAGGATGATGTCCGCCGCCGCCCGGGCCGCGTCCGTGGCGTTGGCCACGGCAAAGCCGCAGTCCGCCTTCTTCAGCGCCGGCGCGTCGTTCACGCCGTCTCCGGTCATGCCGACGATGTGGTCCGCCTTCTGAAGGGTCTCCACCAGCGCGTATTTGTCCTCGGGCACCACCTCGGCGAAGATGTCGATCTCTTCGATCATCTCCACCAACGCCGATTCATGGGTGTGGACGAACTCCCGCTCGAGCAACGAGGTGTCGAACAGCCGTTCCAGTTCGGCCATCACCTCGGCGGCGAAACGGCGCGCCGCTTTCAGGCTCACCGACTCTCCTTTCAGGCGGTGGTAGATGGCGGTGGTAAGCGCCTCCGCTAGGCCCAGCAGCTCGCTGCCGCTCTTGCCGCTGAGCTGTTCGGCGCGCATGGCCCGCGGCGGCAACCCCAGCATGCGGCCGATTTCCCGGGCGATGGCGATGTTGTCGCCCGTGACCATCTTCACCCGCACACCGTACTCCGCCATCTTCCGGATCACTTCGGCGGAATCCTCGCGCGGCGGGTCGATGAGCGGAATCAGGCCGATGAGTTCCAGCGGCGCTTCTCCTTTCTTCCAGGCCACGGCCAGCGTCCGATAACCCTTCTCCGCCAACGCCTCCACGGTGCGCTGGATGGCCACGGCGGCCTCGTCTGGAAGCTCCGCCAGGGCGAGCAGCACCTGGGCGGCCCCTTTGTACACCCGTATCCGTTCGCCGTCTTTCTCGACGAGTGCTTCGGTGCGTTTGCGCACCGGGTCGAAAGGCACGAATTCGATCTGTCGCCACCGTCCCGGATCGAGATCGGGGAAGTGGTCTTGCAGGTAGTGGAACAGGGGGAGTTCTATGGGGTCGCGGTTCTCTGGACGGGAGGCGAGCACCGCCGCCAGAAACAGCGTCCGCTCGTCGTGGTCGCCGAACAACACCGGTTTGGCCACCTGCATCTCGTTGCGGGTGAGGGTGCCGGTCTTGTCGGAACAGAAGATGTCCACGCCGGCCAGCTCTTCGATGGCGGTGAGCTTGGAGACGATGGCCCGCTTGCGCGCCAGGTTCATGGCCCCCACCGCCATGGTCACCGAGAGCACCGCCGGCAAGGCGACGGGTATGGCGGCCACGGTGAGCACCATGGCGAAGCGGGCGATCTCGAGGAAGGGCTCGTGGCGGAAGAGGGCCACCATGACGATGAGCACCACCAGAACGATGGTCACCAGAATGAGGAAGTTGCCGATGGCGATGACCATCTTCTGGAAATGGCTGCGCTCTTCCAGGCTGGCCTTGTTCACCAGCGACACCACCGACTGGAAACGGGTGCGCGCTCCGGTGTTCACCACCACCGCGCTCATCTCACCCTGCTTGACCACGGTGTTGGCGTAGGCGATTTCGTCCCGCCGGCGAGAGACGGGCAAGGATTCCCCCGTGAGCATGGACTGGTCGATGGAGAGGTAGTCCCCATCCAGAAGCTGGACGTCGGCCGGCACGATGTCGCCGATCCGAAGCTTGACGATGTCTCCGGGCACCAGCTCGGCCGCGGGGATTCGGCGCCATCCGCCGTCGCGCAGCACCGTCACCTCCCGTGCCATGCGCTGTTTGAGAGCCTGAAGGGCGTTGAGCGCCCGGTGCTCCTGGAAAAAGTCCAGGCCGGCGTTCACCAGCAGCATGGTGACGATGATGGCGAAATCCTCCCATTTGTGGACCACCGCCGAGAGCAGGGCGGCCACCTCGATCATCCATGGAATGGGGCCCCAGAAGCGGCGGAAGATGCGGTGCCACAACGGCTCCACCTTCTCCTCGATGGTGTTGGGGCCATGGCGCCTCAGGCGTGCTTCGGCCTCCGCCTGGGTGAGTCCCACGGCGGCGTCGGTCTGCAGCTCGTCCAGCGTTTTGGAAACCGGTTGCCCGGCGTATTCGTCGGTGGCTCTCACAACACGCCCGTTCACAACAACGGCAGCAGGCCGGCAAGGCCGACCAGAATGAGATAGAAGGCGACAATGTAGTTGAGCAGCCTCGGCCAAATCAGGATGGCGATCCCAGCGGTCAGGGAGAGGAGCGGTGGCACCACCATCACCAGATTGAGATTCATCATGTTCGTCCTCCTGGGCTACATCTGGCCGCCGGTCCGGCTTTCACTCCAGCGTGGAGGGCGCGGGCGGGTTTTCGCCTTCTGTCTCCCGAGGAAAGAGTTCGATGCCGAAATGGCGGGCCAGAGCCAGCAGGCTGGGCAGGGTGACGAAGGCGAAGGGCAACACGCTCACCACCACTACGCTCAGTTCCGCGACCATCCGTTTGAGCACCTGGTCGGCCAATTCCACCTCTTCTTCCAGCGCCTGGTGGTGGAGCAGGCGCCGATAGGTGGAGACGACGAATTGCGAATCGGCCCGGTCACGAGCCAGGACCTCCTTGAGCCGCAGCAACAGCACCTTCACTTTCTCGTGAAGTTCTCCGCTGCGATAGCGACGGCGCCAGTGCAGTTCCAGCACCCGAAGCAGCTCTTTCGCTTCGGCCTCCAACGCGGGCAGATGAGCCAACCGGGTCATGATCGCGGCGACGCCCCGCGGCGCAGATGGGCCCGGCACGCCCATTCCCTTCTCGAATCGTGTGATCGGCTCACCATCACATGCGCCTCCGCCGACACCCCGTGGCGCCTCCAACGACCGTTTCACTTTAACGTTTAGATGGCATCGGATGGAAAAAATGCAAACCGACTGTTGAGCCACATCAAAGAAACGTATTCAACGCCGGCGCAGGCGCTGTTCCAAAGCGTGCTGCATTCGGTCCAGTGTGCGCGCCCGAAGGCCGCTGGCCAGGTAGTGGTAATAGTTGAGGGTGCAGGGCACGGGTTCGTGGAGGGCGCGGTTCGGCGGCGGGCGGAACGCCACCCAAGCGAGGACGGGTACCTCGCCCCGGTTGCCATCCACCACCACCCAGGCGTCGTGCTCGAGCACCAGGCGCATCTCCTTGAGGCCGCGCAACGGCAGCTCGATGGGCGTGCCCAAACGCATGCGCGCGCGGCGCCAGAGATTGTAGAGGACCGCCGGCACTTCGTCCTGCCGGGCGGCGAATACGGGAACCCCGGCGATCCTGCGGCCCATGGTCAGCGGGTGAGGCTGGCGAAGAGGGTGGGCAGCTTTTCGGGCAGGCGCCTGACGTTGTCGATGATGGTGTAGTTGTTGGCCCCGAAGATGCGGGCCACGTAGCGGTCGGCTTCGGGATCGAGCGTGAGGCAGTAGCTGAGGATGCCGGTTCGCTTGAGTTCCTCCACCGCTTTCTTGGCGTCCATCCGCAGATACTGCGGATCGCGCTCGTCGATGTCCGCCGGTTCGCCGTCGGTGACGATGAGCAACAGTTTGTGCTTTTCCGGCCGTTGCATCAGGTGCCGTCCGGCATGGCGCATGGCGGCGCCCATGCGGGTGGAGAGCCCGCCCTTCATGCCCGCCAGGCGGCTCTTGACCTCTTCGTCCAGGCGTTGTTCGAAATCCTTGAAACGGTAGTAGTGAACGTCGTGACGCCCGTCGGAGGCGAAGCCGTGGATGGCAAAGGGGTCTCCGATGCCCTCGATGGCGGTGGCCACCAGGGCGCAGGCCTCGCGGGTGAGCTCGAGCACCGTCTTGTCGGTGCCACGGACCGTTTCGTTGGTGGATTCGGAAAGGTCCAGCAAGATCAGCACCGCAAGATCGCGTCGATTGAGCACGTGGCGCATGGTGATGCGCATGTCCGGCTGCAGGCCGATGCGCAGGGTGACCATGGCGTCCACGGCGGCGTTGATGTCCAGCTCGTCTCCATCCTCGAGCTTGCGCTGGCGGGCGACGCCCTGCGGACGGAGACGATCGATGATCTGTTTGATGCGGTGACTCACTCCCTTGTGCTCGGTGAGCACCGCGTCGATGAGTTCGGGGTCGCCGCGCCCTTGTCGCCGCTCGAAGACGGTGGCCCAGGCGGGGCGGTGGAGCTGAACGTGGTAGTCCCATTCGGGGTAGTGGAACGGTTCGGAGACCGGCTCCTTGCCCTCCATCTGGTTGTAGGAGATGCCCTCGTCCTCGTAAGGAAAGAGCTCCGTGGAGAGCACCCAGATCTCCTGGGCGTCGTCACCCGCGGTTTCCACATCCACTTCGTTGACCAGCTCCATTACCGAAACGTGCTTGCGCACCTGGCGCTGACTCTCAGGCAGATAGGCGGTGGTCTGCTCCCAACTGAACTCTTCCGCCGACCAGATGAAACGGTTGTCGTCGCGATAGGGGATGGCCAAGCCCTCCAGGATGCGTAGGCTGGGCACCTCCCGGCGCTGAGCGAGCAGATTGAACAGATCGAGCCCCAGGTTCACCGAGAAGCGGGTGTCGTCGCTGTTGGCGGCGATGTGTTCGTGGAATCGAGAGACGATCTCGTCCGCCTCGGCGTCACCGGTGGTCTCGCCCGGCACCAGCAGGGCCTTGGCCACCCGTTCCAGGAGCACCATGGCGGGATGTTCGTAGGTGTGCTCGCCCACTTCGTCCATCACCGAACGCCACAGGTTGCGCATGCCCGGAAAATCCTGGATTGCGCAGTATTCCACGCGGGCGTCTTCGAACAGGCCGATGAAGTATTGTTGCGCGGGGGAGAGGGCCTCCGCGCTGATCGGCTCGAGGGTATAGACCATGTGGGAAGCCATGTGGGCACACATGGCACGGTAGAGTTCGTGCCCGTTCACCCCACCCACGTCGTCCACGGCATCGGGTAGATGCATGGCGTGCCCCTCGATGAAGGGACGAAATCCCAAATAGTCGGCCGCCGTCGGGCGCAAGAAGAAATCCCGCCCCCAGAACGCGCGCAGATAGAAGTTGAGGCGGCGCTGTTCATCGATGAAGAGGGTCCCCTTGCGCTCTTGCTGGAGAACCGCCTTGGCGTCCTCGCTCTCCAGGCCGAAGTAGGCGGCTTGCTTGGGCAGGTCCCTCCGATAGGCTTCGGCGCCGAAGTCGACCCAGCGGCGCAGGCCGGAGAGGGTGAGCTTGGAGAGCAACTCGTCGAGCACGCCCAGCATGGGGCGCAACCCCCGGGGCGCCCGCGCCGCCAACCGGTGCAGGAGCTGAAGATAGGATCGGAGCAGGTCTGGATCGCCCAGCCGCCGGGCTGCGGTGGGCAGGGTCGAGAGCATCAGCACCAGGACCGCGCCGGATACCATGGAGGCGAGCTTGAGCACCGCCGCGGCCACGTCCTTGATGACGTCGTCGCCGCACTCTCGGGCCACCAGGGGCACCTCTTCGAGCCAGGTGATGAGAAGCTCCGGCCCCTTGCGAAGGTTCACCATGCCCCGGGCGCCGTCCAGGTAGTCCTGAAGCCCCTGGGGCGACATGATGCGGGCCGCTTCGTGAAAGGTGGCTTCCAGGGTGTCGGCCAGCTCGGGCGCGGCTTCGATCAGTTCGTCACGGTAATCGTCGAGATTGACGCTCATGACCCAGTCCTCTCCTGAAGGCGGAATCGGGCGAATGGGGCGGATTCCGGGCGGCGTGACGGTCGCCCGGAACCGAATCAGCCGAAGAAGGTGGCGACGGCCGCTTCCAGGGTGTCGCGCATGTCGGGGTCGTCGGTGAGCGGTTCCACCAGGGCCATCTGGCAGGCGCGCTCGGGCGCGATGCCCTTGGCGATGAGCTGACCGGCATAGATGAGCAGGCGCGTGGACATGCCCTCGTCCAGGCCATGGCCCTTGAGGTTGCGCGAACGTTGGGCGATCTGGACCAGCTTCTCGGCGGTGGCTTCGTCCACACCGGCTTCGTGGGCGACGATCTCTTTCTCCACCTCTGCCTCGGGGTAGTCGAAGCTCATGGCGCCGAAGCGCTGCTTGGTGGACTGCTTGAGGTCCTTCATCATGGACTGATAGCCCGGATTGTAGGAGATGACGATCTGGAAGTCGGGATGGGCCTTGACCAGCTCGCCTTTCTTTTCCAGGGGCAGCTCGCGCCTGTGGTCGGTCAGCGGATGGATGACCACGGTGGTGTCCTGACGGGCCTCCACCACTTCGTCCAGGTAGCAGATCGCGCCGATGCGCGCGGCGATGGTCAGGGGACCGTCCTGCCACTTGGTGCCGTTGATGTCGAGCAGGAAACGGCCCACCAGGTCGGACGCGGTCATGTCCTCGTTACAGGCCACGGTGATGAGGGGCTTGCCCAGCTTCCAGGCCATGTATTCCACGAACCGGGACTTGCCGCAGCCGGTGGGGCCCTTGAGCATGACGGGCATGCGCACGGCATAGGCCGCCTCGTAGCGCGCCACCTCGTCGCCCACGGGGCGGTAGTAGGGCTCTTCCTTGATCATGAAATCTTCTTTGTTGATCTCGCTCATGTTGGCCACCTCGTTCGACTGGGTCTGGCTTGAGTTTCTGAAGTTCGGAAACCGGGACCAGAAGACGCGCCGCATCCCCTCGTCTCGGCTCCCATCCGAAAAGGCGGGCCGCCCACGCGGCCCGCCCGGAAGGGCGGTCAGTGGCCGAAGCCCTTGACCACCGCGGCCAGCTCCATCATCTCGAGTTTCTTCTCGTCGATGGGGGCCACGTAGACCACCATGTTGGCGCCCTGGGTCTGCTTGTAGTTGTCGTATCCGATCAGGCGCACGTGATGGCCGGGGTTGGCCTTCTTGCACAGCTCGATCTCTTCCCAGATGCGGTCCACGTCGGTCTCGCCGAACATGGGCAGCTTCCACATGTACCAGTAATGGCTGGAAGCAAACTCGGGCTCGGTGTGCTCGATGGCCGGGTTCCAGCCCTGATCCACGATGTACTGGATCTGCTTGCGGATCTCCTCCTCGCTCATTTGGGGCAAGTAGGAGAAGGTGCCGTACTTGCGGCTCTTGGGGTCGGAGACCCGGGAGCCGTAATCTTGAATGTTGCTCATTTTCGTTTCCTCTTTCGAATTGCTGTTGGCGCCGGATTACTTGTGGGCCACGTCCAGCTTGTCCACGGTCTCGAACTCGAACTTGACCTCTTTCCAGGTTTCCATGGCCATCTTCAGTTCGGGGCTGTGCTGAGCGGCCTTGGTGAGAATGTCCTTGCCCTCTTTCTCCAGCTCGCGGCCTTCGTTGCGGGCCTGGACACAGGCTTCCAGCGCCACGCGGTTGGCCGCGGCGCCGGCGGCGTTCCCCCAGGGATGGCCGATGGTGCCGCCGCCGAACTGGAGCACGGCGTCGTCGCCGAAGATGGAGACCAGAGCCGGCATGTGCCAGACATGGATGCCGCCGGACGCCACCGGCATGACGGCCGGCATCTGTCCCCAATCCTGGTCGAAGAAGATGCCGCGGGAACGGTCTTCCTTCACGTACCGCTCGCGCATGAGGTCGATCCAGCCCAGGGTGGCTTCGCGATCGCCTTCGAGCTTGCCCACCACGGTGCCGGAGTGGAGGTGGTCGCCTCCGAGCAGGCGCAGGAGCTTGGCCAACACGCGGAAGTTGATCCCGTGCTTGGGGTTACGGTCGATGACGCCGTGCATGGCACGGTGCACGTGGAGCAGCATGCCGTTGTCACGGCACCACTTGGAAAGGGACTGGTGTGCGGCCCAGCCCAGGGTGAGATAGTCGGACATGATGATGGGCGCGCCGATCTCCTTGGCGAACTCGGCCCGCTTGTACATCTCCTCTACGTCGGGCGCGGTCACGTTCAAATAGTGGCCCTTGCGCTCGCCGGTCTCGGCTTGCGCCTTTTCGATGGCTTCCTGGCAGAACAGGAAACGGTCGCGCCAGCGCATGAAGGGTTGCGAGTTGACGTTTTCGTCGTCCTTGGTGAAGTCCAGGCCGCCGCGCAGGCACTCATAAACGGCACGGCCGTAGTTCTTGGCGGAAAGGCCGAGCTTGGGCTTGATGGTACAGCCCAGCAGGGGACGGCCGTACTTGTCCAGTTTGTCGCGTTCCACCTGGATGCCATGGGGCGGCCCCGGGCAGGTGGTCACGAACCACAGCGGGAAGCGCACGTCCTCGAGCCGCAGGGCGCGCACCGCCTTGAAGCCGAAGACGTTGCCCACCAGGGAGGTGAAGACGTTGACCACGGAGCCTTCCTCGAACAACCCCATGGGGTAGGCGATGAACGCATAGAAGGCCTCGTCGTCCCCGGGCACGTCCTCGATGGCATAGGCACGGCCCTTGTAGTAGTCCAGGTCGGTCAGCAGGTCGGTCCAGACCGTGGTCCAGGTGGCGGTGGAGGATTCGGCGCAGACGGCGGCCGCCGCCTCTTCACGCGGCACACCCGGCTGGGGAATCACCTTGAAACAGGCCAGGATGTCGCTGTCCTTCGGCGTGTAGTTGGGATCCCAATAGGTTTCGCGGTACTCTTTGACGCCCGCCTGATAGGTTTTGCCCATGTGTCGTTTCTCCATGTGGTCGGTTGATGAACGACCGCTTCGCGGCCTTCAATTCGTCCATCCCGAGGGATGGCATGGGCGCATTATGTGTGGGCGCGAGATTAAGGTATATTTAAACTTTCTTAATCTTGATTAAGTCATTTCAAAACACTCCATGAGCGTGCACCACGCCACCTTGCGTCAGCTCAAGGTGTTCCACACCCTCTCGCGGGAGCTGAGCGTCACCCGCACGGCTGAAGTGCTCCACCTCACGCCACCGGCGGTTTCCATCCAGGTGAAACAGCTCGCCGAGGCGGTGGGACAGCCCCTCATCGAGCAGATCGGGCGGCGTATCCACTTGACCGCGGCGGGAGAGCGGGTGGCCGCCGCTTGTCGCGATCTGTTCGAACGGATGGATCTGCTGGAGCAGGAGCTGGCCATGCTCAAGGGCGTGGAGCACGGCCGCGTGAAGGTGGCCATCATCACCACGTCCAAGTACTTCATGCCGAGGCTCTTGGGACGCTTCTGCCGGCGCCATCCCGGCATCGACGTTTCGCTCTTCGTGGGCAATCGGGACCAGCTTCTCGAACGCATTCGCAACAATGAAGACGATCTCTACATCCTGGGCCGCCCCCCGAGAGACCTGCCGGTGGTGGCCGAGGTCTTCGCCGACAATCCGCTGGTGGTGGTGGCGGCGCCGAACCATCCCCTGGCACGGGAGGGAAAGATCGGTCCCGAGCGACTGTGCGAGGCGCCCTTTCTCTTGCGCGAACCCGGTTCCGGCACCCGGCTGGCGGTGCTCGACTTTTTCAGAAGACACAAGCTGGAGCCGAGGATCCACATGGAGCTCGGAAGCAACGAAGCCATCAAACAGTGTGTGATGGCCGAACTCGGCGTGGCGGTGCTCTCGTACTTGAACGTGCAGCAGGACCACCAGGCCGGGCGGATCGCTCTGCTGGACGTGGAGGGTTTTCCCCTCAAACGGCACTGGTACATCATCCAGCAGCGCAACCGCCAGTTGCTGCCCTCCGCCGAAGCGTTCAAGCGCTTTCTGCTCGATGTGAAACTCGACGGCCTGCCGGACGCCCCGGCCTGAGCCGGATCAACGGCCCAACCGCCTCTCCACTTCGAGGATGTGACGGGTGGTGGCGAGCACGGTATCGGGGTTGAGGCTCATGCTGTCGATGCCGATCTCGACCAGGAACTCGGCCATTTCGGGATAGTCGGATGGGGCCTGGCCGCACAGGCCCACATGACGGCCGTTGCGCCGGGCCCCTTCCACCGCCATGCGGATCATCTGCTTCACCCCCTCGTCCCGCTCGTCGAAATCGAAGGAGACGATCTCCGAATCGCGGTCCACGCCTAGGGTGAGCTGGGTCAGATCGTTGGAACCGATGGAGAAACCGTCGAACAGGCGGGCGAAGCCGTCGATGAGGATGACGTTGTTGGGGATCTCGCACATGACGTAGATCTCCAAACCGTTTTTCCCGCGTTCAAGGCCGTTTGCCGCCATGACTTCGAGCACTTTCTCGCCTTCGTGCAACCGCCGGCAGAAGGGAATCATGAGCTTGACGTTGGTCAACCCCATCACTTCGCGTACCCGTTTCATGGCCCGGCACTCCAGGGCGAATCCCTCGGCATAGGCCGGATGGGTGTAGCGCGCGGCCCCGCGGAATCCGATCATGGGGTTTTCCTCTTCAGGCTCGAAATCGGCACCGCCGAGAAGGGCGGCGTATTCGTTGCTCTTGAAGTCGGAAAGGCGCACCACCACCGGTTTGGGCCAGAAGGCGGCGGCGATGGTGCCCACCCCCTCGGAGAGGCGCCGCACGAAATAGTCGGCCCCGTCGTCGTAACCCACGGTGAGGGTCTCCAGCGCCTTGCGCACCTTGGGATCGGAAACCTTTTCCGGGTGGAGCAGGGCCATGGGATGGGCCTTGATGTATTCGTTGATGATGAACTCCAGCCGCGCCAGCCCCACGCCGTCGTTGGGCAGAAAGGCGGTGGAGAAGGCGATATCGGGGTTGCCCAGGTTGATCATGACCCGGGTCTTGGGGCGGGGCAGGTCGGAGAGGTCGGTTTCGACCACCTCCCATTGGAGCTTGCCGCGATAGACCCGCCCTTCGTCGCCACCGGCGCAGGAGACGGTCACCACCTCGCCGTCGGGGATGGTCTCGGTGGCGTCGTCGCAGCCCACCACGGCGGGGATGCCCAGCTCCCGGGCGACGATGGCGGCGTGGCAGGTGCGACCGCCCCGATTGGTGACGATGGCGGCGGCTTGCTTCATCACCGGTTCCCAGTCCGGCGTGGTGGTGTCGGCCACCAGCACTTCGCCGGGGACGAACTCGTGAAGGTGGGCGACGTCGCGGATGTAACGGGCATGCCCGGCGGCGATCTTGGTGCCGATGGCGTAACCCCGGGCCAGCACTTCACCCTCTTCCTTGAGGTGGTACTGGCGGAGAATGTGGCCCTCTTTCTGGGATTCCACCGTTTCGGGGCGCGCTTGCACCAGATAGAGCCGGCCGTCGATGCCGTCCTTGGCCCATTCCATGTCCATGGGGCGGGGCACACCGGCCTTTTCGCTGTAGTGCTTTTCGATGAGGATGGCGTACCGGGCCAGTTCGAGCACGTCTTCGTCGTCGATGCAGAAACGCATGCGGTCGGCTTCGGCCACCGGCACGTTGCGGGTGGTCTGCCGGGTGCCGCCGGTGGCATAGACCATCTTGATCTTCTTGCTGCCCAGGTGGCGGCGCAGCACCGCGCGGTGGCCCGCTTCGAAGGTGGGTTTGTGGACGTAGAACTCGTCCGGCTCCACGGCGCCCTGGACCACGTTCTCGCCAAGGCCGTAGGCGCCGGTGATGAAGACCACGTCGCGGAAGCCGGTTTCGGTGTCCAGGGAGAACATGACCCCGCTGGCGGCCAGGTCCGAGCGCACCATCTTCATGATGCCCACCGACAGGGCCACCTTGAAGTGGTCGAAACCGTTGTCGATGCGGTAGTGGATGGCGCGATCGGTGAACAGGGAGGCGAAGCAGCGCTTGACCGCGTCCAGCAGGTGCTCCTCGCCCTGGACATTGAGGTAGCTCTCTTGCTGCCCGGCGAAGCTGGCGGTGGGCAGGTCCTCGGCGGTGGCCGAAGATCGCACCGCCACGCTCGTCTCCGGGCCGTACTCGGCTTGCAATCGTCGATAGGCGGCGACGATCTCTTCGCGCAGCCGATCGGGCAGGGGAGCGCCGTACACCACGGCCCGGGCGCGGGCACCCCGCCGTGCCAGATCCGCGACGTCGTCGGGGTCCAACCCTTCGAGCGCCGCCCGCAACGCCTCCCAGGCGCCGGCGGCGGTGAGGGTGTCGCGGTAGGCTTGGGCGGTGACCGCGAAGCCGTTGGGCACCCGGACGCCCTTGGGGGTCAGCGCCCGGTACATCTCCCCGAGGGAAGCGTTCTTGCCTCCCACAAGGGGGACGTCGTCGATGGTGAGTTCCTCGAACCAGCGGATGTATTCGGACATGGTGTCTCCTCTTGGTGATCCGCATCCAATGTAGCCCATTTCATTCCGTGATGGAGGAAAAAACGGCCGCCGTTTGAGGAAGATCATTGGGCCGCCGGCGGCGGCATGTCAGGGTAGGACGCAGTGCGCAGGTGGATCGGAATCGGAGCCTATGGAGACGTCGGGTCGGCTCGGTCTGAAAGAGGTGGTGGCCATGGGCGTGGGTGCCATGGTGGGCGGCGGCATCTTCTCGGTGTTGGGACTGGCCATCGGCCAGGCAGGTCATGCCGCCCCCATCGCTTTCGCCTTCGGCGGGCTCATCGCATGGCTCACCGGCCGCTCCTACACGGCCCTGGGTCTGCGCTACCGCTCCGACGGCGGCAGTTTCACCTATCTGGAGATGGCTTTCCGGTCACCCACGGTGGCGGGGCTGGGCGGATGGCTTTTGCTGGTGGGATACATCGGCACCATGGGGCTGTACGCCTACACCTTCGGCGTCTATGGATCGGCTCTTCTGGGCAGCGAACAGAATGCGGCCATGCACCATTTGCTGGCCTCTTTGGTGTTGCTGCTGTTTCTCGCCATCAACCTCTATGGCGTGAAGGAGACGGGGCTGGCGGAGCTGATCATCGTCACCGCCAAGGTCCTCATCCTGGCCCTGTTCGCCGTCATTGGACTGCACAAAGTTCGGGCCGACCATCTGTTGCCGCTGTTCGATCACGGGCTCGTGGGTGTGGCCACGGGCGCGGCGCTCATCTTCGTGGCCTATGAAGGGTTCGAGCTGATCCCCAACTCAGTGAATGAGATGGAGAACCCGGAGCGCAATCTGGGCCGGGGGATCCTACTCTCCATCCTCATCACCACCACCATCTATGTGAGCGTGAGCCTGGTGGCCATCGGCAACCTGACTCCGGAAGAGATCCGGCGCTATGGCGAATACGCGCTGGCCCAGGCGGCGCGACCCTTTCTGGGGGAGGCGGGCTTCGTGCTCATCGGGCTGGCGGCGCTCTTCTCGACGGCGTCGGCCATCAATGCCACGCTGTTCGGCACCGCAAGGCTGGGGGTGGAGATGGCCCGCCGCGAGCGGTTGCCGGCGGTCTTCTCCCTGCGCCGGCGACAGAACGACATTCCTTGGGCCAGCCTGCTCATCATCACCGGAGTCACCCTGGTCTTCGTCAACACGGCGGACCTGACCGTCATCTCTTCCTTCGCCAGCTCCACCTTCTTGATGATTTTCTTCGCCATCAACCTCTCCGCCTGGCGGTTGCGCGAAGAGATCGGTCTCCCGCCGGCACGGCCTCTTTCGGCCATGGCGTTGACGCTGGCTTCCTGGCTGACCCTCTTGGGTTGGCTCTGGCTGGAAAAACGGGAGAGCCTGATCTGGCTTCTGTTCTTCTACGTGGCCGTGGCCCTGGCCGAGACGGTCTTCAGCCGTCGGCGGCTCATTTTCCGTCGGTGGGACGGCGGATGAGCACCCGACGCGTCATGCGACGGTAGACCCATTCCACGACAATGGCGGCGGTGAACGTGATCCATGTGGCGTGGAACGCCTTCCGGTCGGTCTGCCACTGGTAATGGAGCAGCACGCCGAACACCACCAGCACCGCCACCCATGCGAAGAGCAGAAAGGCCCGATTGCCGCCGTATTCCGGGACCAGGCGGTAGTGGGACCAGATGACGAAGAGATAGATCACCATGAATACGGCGCTGGTGATGGAGGCGATGCCGTTCAGGTCGAAGGCCAGGGCGAAAAACAGCCCGAGCCCGGAGGTGATGTAGAGCCCTTCGGGGGCGCTGAACCAGCTTTTCCGTTCGAACACCCGCGGCAGCTCGCCCTCGCGGGCCAGGGCGTAGGCGATGTTGGCGCCGCCGTACAAGGTGGCGTTCATGGCCGAGGCGATGGAGAAGAGGGCGCCCACCGAGACCAGCACGTAGCCGAAATGGCCCAGAAACGGGCGTGACGCCTCGGCCAATGCGAAATCACGCGCTTGCTTGAGGGTTTCGAGGGGCAGGTTGCCCACCGCCACCACCGAAACCGAAATATAGACCACCGTGACGACGAGAATGCTCAGATAGATGGCCCGAGGCACGTTGCGGGCGGGATCCCGGATGTTCTCCGACGCATTGGTGACCAGCCCGAACCCCATGTAGGAGAGGAAAAAGACGGCGGTGGCATCGAGCAGACGCGGCCCCTGGTCGGCGTCGATCCGGGGACGGATCCACTCTGGATGGATGCTCCACATCCCCAACACCACGAACAATCCCAATACCGCCACCTTGATCAACACGATGACGAACTCGGCCCTGCCTACGGCTTGCGATCCGAGAAAATTGAGGCCGGTGAACAGGGCGATGAGGCCGCTCTGTGTCAGTGCCAGGTTGAGCGGTGTCCGTTCGAAACCCACCAATGGCAGGAAATAGCCGGCGAACCCTTTGGCGAAGAGGGCGATGGAGACCACATAGGTCATCCAGGTGAGGATGCTCAACGCTCCGGTGATGACGCCGTCGCCCATGCCGCGAAGAATGAACTCCATGGGGCCGGCGTTGGAGACGATGCGCCCACCCAGATGGGCATAGGAGTAGGCCACCAGCAGCGCCAACAGGCCGGAGAGAACGAACACCAGCGGTAGATTGTGGCCGGCGATCTCCGCTCCCAAGCCGAAGATGGAGAAGATGCTGGCCCCGATCATGCTGCCCACCGCCAGGGCCACAGCCTCGGCCAGGTTCAACTTGCCGTTGCGCCGCTCCACCGCCGATCTTCACCTCCCATGTGTTGGTGCCTTGCCGGTCATCGATTCAATTCGTCGTAAGGGTAATAGCGGGTGCCGGTGAAGGTGGCGCTCAGATCCAGGGCCCCGTCGGAGAGCACATAGACCAAGGTACCGTCGGACAGGTGGAGGTCGGCGCCGGCCGATTCCTTGCCGCCGCTGGCCTTGGCGTCGGCGTCCATGCTCCATTTGCCTGCGGTGAACCGCTGCAAGGCGTCCCGAGTGGGAAAGATGAAAACGATGCTGTAATAGCCCGCGCCGGCGCCGATGTTCAGGCCGCCGCCCGCCATCTTCATGTAGGTGCGCTCGCCGCGCTTTCGATCCACGGCCACGCCGGCGCCGAAGCTCGTAGTGATCATGAAAGAGAGCTTGCGGGTATTGAAAACGGCGTAACCGGCGGAGGCTTCGTAGGCCTTTTTCGCAGCCGGTGAACGGGCGAAGAGGCGACGCAGCGTTTCGGCCGCCATGGTGTCGATCTCCTTGCGGATCGCGTCGGGGGATTTTTCATCGCCGACGGCCGCCTTGACCTGGCCGACCGCCTTCCCGGCGGCGTCCACCGTATCTCCGGCCATCTCTTTGGTCTTGTCCCACAAGCCGGCTTGAAGGGCCGTGGCCGGTCCCAGAACGAATCCGGCGATCAGAACGAAGTGGATCAGTCTTTTCATGGTGGTGTCCTCTACGGCGTTGCGAGTGTCTTGTGATGTCGTCGATTTTACAAACCGCGACAAGGGCGCGGGAAAAAACTTTGCCGTCGAAAGCGCTCGCTTCATACGTTATTTAACATAATATGTATTATGCGCAATTCTAGTGACACGGCGAACGATTCCAGGACGCCACTTCCGTTTTCGGAAACATCCCGCTAGCCTCATGCGGCAAGACGTGTTCTTTCGAGAAGCGGATCGATGTGCGCCATGACCAGAGGATTCGTCATCTTCCTGCTCCTGTTTTTCGTGTGGTCGTCGATGGCGGCGCCGCTGACTGCGACCGAAGTCAAGCTGGAGACGGCCCAAGGCCGGGTGCTCAATGCGAACCTGGCGTCGGCACCCGACTGGCCGACCGGTCCGGTGGTGCTCATGGTCCACGGTACGCTCGCCCACAAGGAGATGGAGCTGATGCACACGCTCCAATCCTTGTTCCTGGAACAGGGGGTGAGCTCCCTGGCTGTCAATCTGAGTCTTGGGCTGGACGACCGCCACGGCTTCTACGACTGCGGGCGCACCCACAGACACCGGCACGCGGATGCGGTTTTGGAGATTGGTGACTGGATGGACTGGCTGCGGCACCAAGGGGTGGACAGCGTCTTCTTGCTGGGCCATTCCCGAGGCGGCAATCAGGCGGCTTGGTATGCGGTGGAACGCAAAGATCCGTCGTTGCGCGGCCTCATCCTCCTGGCCCCCATGACCTGGCGGGCCGATCGGGCCGTGGCCGAATACGCGGACCGATACGGAAAGCCCCTTCCCGCCTTGTTGGACAAGGCCCGTGAGCTGGTGGCCTCGGGCCGGGGCCACGCGGTGATTGCCAATGTGGATTTTTTGTATTGCCGGGGTGCCAGCGCGACCGCACAGGCCATCCTGTCGTACTACGGCGAAGACGCGCGCAAGGACACGCCCACCTTGCTGCGCCGCGTCACCGTGCCTGTGCTCGTCTTCGCGGGCAGCGAGGACCGCATCGTCTCCGATCTTGTCGATCGCCTTCGGGCGTTGCCCCGTCATGCGCCGGTCGAGATGGTGGTGGTCTCTGGGGCGGACCATTTCTTTCGGGATCTCCATGCGGACGAAGTGGTGGAGCGGGCGCTGGAATTCATGGGACGGTGAAGGGCATTGCCTCGAGTCAAAGGCTCCACCGGCGCTTCGTGGTATCTTGAAACGATCTTCCATTTGGAGCACGTCGGCGAATGAAACTCTCTTTTCACGGCGCCGACCGTGAAGTGACCGGCTCTTGCCATCGGATCCGCTGCGGCAAGCACCGGATCCTCGTCGATTGCGGTTTGTATCAAGGCGGTCGGGAACTGGACGAGGAGAACCGACGCCCTTTCGGCTTCGATCCGGCGTCCATCGACCTGCTGCTTCTCACCCATGCCCACCTGGACCATTGCGGCCGAATCCCGTTGCTGGTCAAACAGGGGTTCCGCGGTCGCATCGTCACCACCGCCGCCACCCGCGAACTGGCCAAGCTGGTGTTGCTCGACGCCGCCAGCCTGCAAGAGAAGGAGGCCGAGTGGCGGGCGCGCAAGGTGGCGCGCCACGGTCGCCGACGCGAGTCGGCCGTGGCGCCGCTCTACACAGTGCTGGACGTCCTCGACACCATGGACTATTTCGACGGCACCGCCGCGTACAACCGGCGGATCCGGCTGGCGGAGGGGATTCACGCCACCTTCTACGATGCCGGCCACATCCTGGGATCGGCCAGCATCCTGCTGGAGCTCGAAGAAGCGGGACGTTCGCACAGACTGCTCTTTTCGGGCGATCTGGGATACGGCGGTCGCGCCATTCTGCGCAATCCGGCCAGGCCGCCCCATGCCGACACCGTGGTGATGGAGACCACCTACGGCGACCGGCGCCACAAGGCGCTGGCGCCTTCGGTGGAGGAGCTCTACCAGGCGCTGCTGGACACCTTTCACAAAGGCGGCAACGTCATCATCCCCACCTTTGCCCTGGAGCGGGCGCAGGAGATCCTCTATTACCTGCGCGAAGGCGTGGAACAAGGCGTGCTTCCCGCCGCCATGCAGGTTTTTCTGGACTCCCCCATGGCCATCTCCGCCACCGAGATCTTT
The DNA here is from genome assembly GCA_964404295.1 of uncultured Sedimenticola sp. Classification (GTDB taxonomy): domain Bacteria; phylum Pseudomonadota; class Gammaproteobacteria; order Chromatiales; family Chromatiaceae; genus Thiolapillus. Next base: position 19,134 of record CAYOJM010000138.1, read on the forward strand.
CGGCGCCATCCCGAGTGTTTCGATCGCCAGACCTGGGATCTGTTCCACAACGGCCGGGACCCCTTCTGGCTGCCCGGGCTGCACTTCACCCGGGAAACGTCGGAGTCCATGGCACTCAATCAGGTCCGTGGGGGGGCGGTGATCATGGCCGGTTCCGGCATGTGTACCGGCGGTCGCGTGCGACACCACCTCAAACACAACCTGTGGCGCCCGGAGTCCAGCGTGGTCTTCGTGGGTTACGCGGCCAAGGGCACCCTCGCCCGCCGCATCATCGACGGTGCGAAGTCCGTGAAGATATTCGGCGAGGAGATCCCGGTGGCGGCGCGCATCTACACCATCGGCGGGTTTTCCGCCCACGCCGATTGCGACGAGCTGCACCGCTGGTACCGGCAGACCGGTGACCCGGGATTGACCGTGCTGGTGCACGGAGAGGAAGAGGCCATGAGCGCTTTCGCCCGCCGCATCGATGATGGGCGCCGCATCCTCATGCCTCGTCCCGGGGATGCGGTGACCCTTTGAACCGGAAAGGCGATCGAAATCCGACAAGCAAGAGGGAACACATCATGAAACCCTACCGCACCATTCTCTGCCCCACCGACTTTTCCGAACCCGGTCGCGCCGCGCTGCAAAGGGCGCGTGAGCTTGCCGGACACTATGGCGCCGAACTGATTTTGCTGCACGTGATCGACTATTTCCCTGGTGAGATTCCAAACGATTGGATCCCTCCCGAGGATGAGGACCCCAAGGCCTATCTCCAATCCGAAGCGGAACGCCGGCTCCAAGCGCTGGCGGACGAGCTGGCGCCGTTCGAAGTGCGTCGGGAGGTGCTTTTCAGCGACACCTCGGCCCGTCACGCCATCGGCGACTACGCCGCCCGAACCGGCGTCGATCTCGTCGTGCTCGCCAGCCACGCCCGTCACGGCGCGTTCAGCCTGCTCGGCTCCACCGCCGCGGGCGTGGCGCACACCGCCCCTTGCGACGTCATGGTGGTGCGCGCTTTGCGGAGTTGAGTTCCATGGAGTTGCCGCCGCAGATTCTGGTGTTGGAGGCCGAGCCGGACACCCTGGGTTTCGCCCTCTACGACGCCGCCGAGCCGGTCGTCGAAGCGCGTTTTCGGGGCGCCATACGCGAACTGGGTGCCGGTGCCCGCTTCGACCTGGAACACTGCCCGGACGGCAACGGCGGCAGTTGGCGCATCGAGGCCGGAAATCCGGCCCAGGCGGTGGAAGAGCTGTTGCGCTGGCTGGAACAGCATCCCGCGCGCCCGCGGCTCGCGGCCGCCGGTCACCGTTTGATCCACGGCGGCGAGCTGTTCACCCGGCCGGTGCCGGTCAACTCGGGCACCCTGCGGCAGATGGACGCCCTGGTCGCTCTGGCGCCGGTGCTGCTGCCCCCCCAACTGGAAGCCCTGCGCACGCTGATCGAACACCGCCCCGGAATCCCCCAGGTGGCCTGTTTCGACACCGCTTTTCACCACGACCTGCCCATGGCCGAGCGCCACTACGCCGTTCCCCACGCCTGGCAGGACCTGGGGGTGCGCCGTTACGGATTCGACGGGCTGGCTTGCGAGTCGATCGCCGAAGCGTTGCCCGAGCGGCTCGGCCGGGCGGCGGACGGTCGCATCGTGGTGGTCCACCTCGGGCGCAGCGCGAGCCTGTGCGCCCTTCACGGCCGGCGCAGCGTGGCCGTGACCACCGGTTTCAGTCCGCTGGACGGCGTACCCATGGCCACCCGTTCCGGCGCCGTGGATCCAGGCGCCCTCCTCTATCTGCTCGACCAGGGCGTGGAACCCCGCCGGCTCGCCCGCGAGCTCCATTTCGAATCGGGTCTCAAAGGGCTCTCGGGCCTCAGCGGTGATCTGCGCACCCTGCTCGCCAGTCGTCAGCCCGCCGCCCGCCTGGCGGTGGACCACTTCCTCCACTGGGTCCATCGGGCTCTGGGCGCCATGGCCGCGGCCCTGGGCGGGCTGGACGCCCTGGTGTTCACCGCGGGCATCGGCGAGAACGCCCCGCGCATCCGGCGGCGATTGTGCGATCTCGGAAACTGGCTCGGGCTGGAGTTGGACGACGAGGCCAACCTGGAAGGTCGGGGTCGCATCAGTCCACCCCACGCCCGACCCTCGGTCTGGGTCATCGCATCCGATCCCGCCGCCCAGGTGGCCCGCCACACCATGCGGCTCACGGCGCCGTTGATCGAGGAGACGCGGCCGCATGGCTGAAGCGCCCGCCACCGGCCCCTACGAGCTGCTGCGCCCCGATCTGCCGTCGGAACTGGAGCCCTTGCGGGTGCTGGCCTTGGACCTGCGCTGGTCCTGGAACCACACCGCCGACGCCTTGTGGGAACGGGTCGAACCCCGCCTTTGGCGCCATACACGCAATCCCTGGCTGATCCTCCAGATGGTGAGCCGGGAACGGCTCCAACGGCTGGCGTCGGATCCCGACTTCCTCCAACGGCTGGCCGATCTTCAGCGCGAACAGAAGGAGGCCGATGCGCGCCCCGGCTGGTTCCAGGCTCAGGGCTATGCCGGGCGTCTCGGCCTGGTGGCCTACTTCTGCATGGAGTACGGCTTGAGTGAAGCGCTGCCGCTCTATTCCGGCGGGCTGGGCGTGCTCGCCGGGGACCACCTCAAGACCGCCGGAGAGCTGGGCGTGCCGCTGGTGGCCGTGGGCCTCTTCTATCAACAAGGATATTTCCGCCAAGGGTTGGACGAGGCCGGCGACCAGCTCGCATTTCACCCCTACAACGACCCCACCCAGCTTCCGCTCAGGCCGGCGCGCGACGCCTCCGGCGAGTGGCTGCAGGTGACCCTCCCCTTCCCCGGGCGCACGCTCCATCTGAGAGTGTGGGAGGTACGCGTGGGGCGGGTCATGCTCTACTTGCTGGACAGCAACCACCCCTTGAACACCCCCGCCGATCGCGGCGTCACCGCGGAGCTGTACGGCGGCGGACCGGAGATGCGGCTGCAACAGGAGTTGGTGCTCGGCATCGGCGGCTATGCCGCGCTTCAGGCCCTGGGGCTGGAACCCGAGGTGTGCCACATCAACGAAGGCCACGCCGCGTTGGTGGTTCTGGAGCGGGCGCGCCGCCTCATGGAGCGGGAGCGGGCGGAGTTCGCGGTCGCCTTCACCGCGGCCCGCGCCGGCAATCTGTTCACCACCCACACACCGGTGGAAGCGGGATTCGACCGCTTCGATCCGGCACTGATGGCGCGTTATCTCGGCCCTTACGTCCGCGCCCTGGGGCTCGATTTCGACCGCTTCCTGGCGCTGGGCCGCCCGCCGGGCGCCGCGGGTGACGCGCCGTTTCAGATGGCCTGGCTGGCGGTGCGCGGCAGCGGAGCGGTGAACGCCGTCAGCCGGCTGCACGGTCGGGTGTCGAGACATCTGTTCCAACCGCTGTTCCCCCGCTGGCCCCGGCATGAGGTGCCGGTGTGCCACGTCACCAACGGCGTGCACGCACCCACGTGGGATTCGGTGGAGGCCGACCGGCTCTGGACCCGGACCTGCGGCAAGGAGCGGTGGCGGGGCGGCCTGGAACGGTTGGAAGCGGCCATGGCGGCGGTGGACGACATCGAACTCTGGGCCATGCGGTGCGCCAACCGCAAACGCCTCATCGATTGGCTGCGCAGCCAGCCTCTCTGTCCGCCGGACACCCGGGCGCGCCTCGATCCCAATGCCCTGGTACTCGGCTTCGCCCGGCGCTTCGCCGCTTACAAGCGCCCCAATCTGTTGCTTCACGATCCCGAGCGCCTGGCGGCGCTGTTGCGCGACGACCGCCGCCCCTTGCAGCTGGTCATCGGCGGCAAGGCCCACCCGAAAGACCGCGAAGGCCAGGCCATGATCAAGCAGTGGATTCGGTTCATTCACGGTTACGACGTGGGGCACCGCGTGGTGTTCGTGGTCGATTACGACCTGCTTTCGGCGGAGCCCTTGGTCCAAGGCGTGGATTTGTGGCTCAACACCCCTCGCCGCCCCTGGGAGGCGTGCGGCACCAGCGGCATGAAAGTGCTGGTCAACGGCGGGCTCAACCTGTCGGAGCTGGATGGGTGGTGGGCCGAGGCCTGGGAACCGGCCGTGGGATGGGCCTTGGGTGACGGTCGTGAACACGATGCCGACCCGGCCTGGGACGCAGCGGAAGCCGCCGCCCTCTACGACTTGCTGGAAAGGGAAATCCTACCCTGCTTCTACCGGCGCGACGCACGGGGCGTTCCCACCGCATGGGTCGAAAGGATGCGCGCCAGCATGGCGCGGCTCACGCCCCGTTTCTCCAGCAACCGCATGTTGCGACAGTACACGGAAACCCACTATCTCCCACTGGCCGCCGCCTGGCGCGCGCGCAGCGCCGACGGACTGGCCGCCGCGCGGCGGATCCTCCATTGGAAGCGCCACCTGCGCCGCCATTGGCACGGAATCCACTTCGGGGAAGTGGAACGGCGCAGCGAAGGCGGGCGTCATGAAGTCACGGCTCAGATCTATCTGGACGAGATTCCTCCCGACCAGGTGGCGGTGGAGCTCTACGCCGACCCCCTGCCCGGCGGCGGTCCCGAACGCCATCCCATGGCGCGCGGAAAGGCGCTGGCCGGTGCCGTCAACGGCTACCTGTATCGAATCGCGCTGCCCGACCACAGGCCGTTGGATCACTACACCGTGCGCGTGATTCCAGCCCACGAGGGGGTCGAGGTGCCGCTCGAGGCGCAACAGATCCTTTGGGAGCCGCGTTGAGGACGTCTTCAGGCGAACTGCCGGCGGAAACGCGCGATGCCCAAGGCGAAGATCGCCCCGCCCAGTGCCGCCAAGCCCACCATTTCGTCCCACAACAGCGCCGGTCCCGCCCCTTTGAGCAGGATGCCGTAGCCCAGCTCGATGAACCAGTAGAGGGGCGAGACCACCATGAGCTGGCGCAACAGCCAGGGCATGGCCTCGGGCGGCGTCCAAGCGCCCGAGAGCAGCAGCATGGGCATGAGCACCACGACAACCAACATGCTCACCTGTCCCAAGTTGCGGCTGACGGCGGCGATGACGAGCCCCAACCCCGACACCGCCAGGGCATAGAGGGCGGTCACCGCGAAGAAGAGGGCTAGGCTCCCCTTCACCGGCACCTCGAAGACCGGCAGCAGAATACCGAACAGCGCCACGGCGGTGCCGGCCAGGATGGCCAGGGTCATGGCGATCACCTTGGGAAAGAGGATCTGGAAGGGGGTGAGCGGAGACACCGCCAACTGCTCGATGGTTCCGCGCTCTTTTTCCCGCACCGCGGCGGCAGCCGGCAGCATGAGCGAGAGCATGGTGATCACCGTCATCAGCTCGGAGATGGACATGAACCAGGGGTCCACCTGGTTGGGGTTGTACCAAACCCTCGTCTTCGACGCCACGCGGGGCATCGCCGCCAGATCGAGTTCGTCGATGCCCAGATCCTCCAGGGCGCGGTCGGCGGCGTAGCCTTCCACGATTCGACCGGCGTGGGCGGTGGCCAGGGTGCCCAGTACCGTGTTGGTGGTGTCCACCAGCAGTTGCACTCCTACGGCCCGCCCGGCCTCCAGATCCTTTTCGAATCCCGGCGGAAACGTCAGCACCAACATGCGCTGGCCTCGGTCCAGCCGCGACGCGGCCGCTTCGAGAGAAAAGTCGATCTCTTTCACGTCAAAATACGGAGGACGGAACCGGGACGTCAGCTCGCGCGAAGCGGCGCTCTGGTCCAAATCCACCACGGTGACGCTGGCCCGTTTCAGACTCATGGAGATGCCGGAACCGGCGATGTAGATCTCGGCGGTGAAGAACCAGGCCAGGATGATCAGCAGCACCGGATCGCGCGAGAGCTGCAGCAGCTCCTTGGCCGTCATCACCCACAATCGGTAGAGCCAGAGCCTCACCGCTTGGGCCTCTTGCGGAACAGCGCAAGCCCCAGTGCCCAGAGCACGCCGGCGTAACCGGCCAGCAGCGCCGTCTGCCCCCACAGTTGGTCCCAACCCAGCCCTTTGAGGAAACTGCCCCAGGCGATCTGAAGATACCAGAACGGCGGAAAGAGCCGTGCCTGGAACTGGGCTTCCCGGCTCATGGACTCCACCGGCACCAGCAGCCCGGAATAGAGCATAGAAGGGATGAAAGTGACCACCAGGGTGAGCAACACGGCCGCCACCTGAGTGCGCACCAGGATGGAGACCAGCAGGCCGATGCCGGCGGTGCAAATCACGTAGACCACCGAGGCGAGGTAGAAGAAGAGCGGGTCCCCCTTGAAAGGGGCGCCGAAGAGGCGCGTGGCCACCCACCAGAGCACCAGGATGTTGAAGCAGGAGACCCCCACGTAGGGGATCAGCTTGCCCAGGATG
>CAYOJM010000139.1:0-3835 GCA_964404295.1 uncultured Sedimenticola sp.
CTCGCGAGAACGCTTCATCAGGTCTTTGAGCTCATGGATGTCCCCTTTGAGAATGAGATCGGAGACCAGCGGCGTATTGAGCAGCACCTCCACCGCCGCCCGCCTGCCGTTGCCGTCGGCCCGCGGCACCAGCTGCTGCGCGAGGATGGCTTTGAGGTTGAGAGAGAGGTCCATGAGCACCTGGCTGATCCGCTCCTTGGGGAAGAAGTGAAGGATCCGCTCCAGTGCCTGGTTGGCATTGTTGGCATGGAGAGTGGCGAGCACCAGGTGGCCGGTCTCGGCGAAAGTGAGGGCGTGCTCCATCACCTCACGGGTGCGGATCTCGCCAATGAGGATGACGTCGGGCGCTTGGCGCAGGGCATTCTTGAGGGCCACTTCATAAGATTCGGTGTCGATCCCCACTTCGCGCTGGCTGACGATGGATTTCTCATGGTGATGGAGATATTCGATGGGATCTTCGATGGTGATGATGTGGCCGTCGGCATTGCGGTTGCGATACTCCAGCATGGCCGCCAGTGAGGTGGACTTACCGGTCCCCGTGGCGCCCACGAAAATGATGAGCCCCCGCTTGACCATGGCCAGGTCTTTGAGAACCGGAGGCAACTTGAGTTCTTCGAACGAAGGGATTCGGGTTTCGATACGGCGCAACACCATGGCCACAGCATCGCGCTGGACGTAGGCGCTCACCCGAAAGCGGCCGATGCCGTCGGCGCTGATGCCGAAGTTGCACTCTTTGGTGTGACGAAACTCTTCCCGTTGTTCCGGCGACATGAGGCTGTACGCCAGGTCACGGGTCTGTTCCGCCGTGAGCACCGTCTTGGCCACGGGGCGGATATGCCCGTCCACCTTCATCGAAGGAGGGCGCCCCACGGTGATGAACAGGTCCGATGCTTTCTTGTCGGACATCAGGCGAAGCAGGTCGTTGAAATCCATGATGCCTCCTGGAAATCGGGTCAGCCGATCAAGCAAAAGCCTCTTTGTTCTGTGCCCGGGCGCGGGCATCCTGGCGGCTGATGAGGCCGCGTTGGAGCAGCTCTTGAAGATGCTGATCGAGGGTCTGCATGCCCACCGCCTGACCCGTCTGAATGGCGGAATACATTTGCGCCACCTTGTCTTCCCGGATCAGATTGCGGATGGCCGGGGTGCCGATCATGATCTCCCAGGCGGCGATGCGCCCGCCGCCCGTCTTCTTGAGCAGAGTCTGGGCGATGACCGCCCGTAAGGACTCCGACAGCATGGAACGCACCATGGATTTCTCTCCCGCGGGGAAGACGTCCACGATGCGGTCGATGGTCTTGGCGGCTGAACTGGTGTGCAAGGTTCCGAACACCAGGTGACCGGTCTCGGCGGCGGTGAGCGCCAGGCGGATGGTCTCCAGATCCCGCAGCTCGCCCACCAGGATGATGTCGGGGTCCTCGCGAAGGGCCGAGCGCAGTGCCTCGGCGAACCCCAAGGTGTCGCGGTGCACCTCTCGCTGGTTGATCAGGCATTTCTTGCTCTGATGCACGAATTCGATGGGGTCCTCGATGGTGAGGATGTGGCCGTAGAGGTTCTCATTGATGTGATCGATCATGGCCGCAAGGGTGGTGGACTTACCCGACCCCGTGGGTCCGGTGACCAGGATCAACCCGCGCGGATTCTCACAGATGGTCCGGAACACTGGAGGCGCATTGAGGTCTTCCAGGGTCAAGACCTTCGAGGGGATGGTCCGGAACACCGCCGCCGCCCCCCGATCCTGGTTGAAAGCGTTGACCCGGAAACGGGCCAGCCCCGGAATCTCGAAGGAGAAATCCACCTCCAAGAACTCTTCGTAGTCCCGCCGTTGCTTGTCGTTCATGATGTCGTACACCAGCGCATGGACCATCTTGTGGTCCAGAGCGGGCACGTTGATGCGGCGGATGTCCCCATCCACTCGGATCATGGGCGGCAGCCCGGCCGATAGATGGAGGTCGGATGCGTTGTGCTTGACGGTGAAGGCGAGAAGTTCGGTAATATCCATCGATTCTCCTTGAATGACTTGCGATCACTGCACGCAACAGGCCGGAAGGCGGCCTTCACATGAACTCATCCCTGGTTGCCCAGAGGCTAACACAGCTCCGCCGACGGCTTGCGGAGAGTGCCCGAAGATGTGAACGGGATCCGGTTGAGATCCGCCTGGTGGCCGTGAGCAAACGCCATCCGGTGGAAGCCATCCGCGCCGCATGGGAGGCCGGCCAGCGCGATTTCGGGGAAAACTACGTGCAGGAGGCCGTGGCCAAGATGGTGCAGTTGGCCGATCTGCCCCTCGTGTGGCATTTCATCGGCCGCATCCAGTCGAACAAGACCCGTGACATCGCCGCCCGTTTCCACTGGGTCCATGCCCTGGCCGACGCCAAACACGCCCGTCGCCTCAGCACCCAACGCCCCTCCGGCATGGCACCGCTCCAGGTCTGCCTGCAGGTCAACGTCAGCGGCGAAGCCAGCAAGGGAGGCGTGGCGCCCGACGAGGCCGAGACGCTGGCCCACGAGGTGGCCGGCCTGCCCCATCTCACCCTGCGCGGCCTGATGACCATGCCGCCCGCCGACAGCGACGAAGGGGAACAACGCCGCATCTTCGCGGAACTGCGTCGGCTGCGGGATGCGATCAACGACCACGCCGGGCTGACCATGGACACCCTTTCCATGGGCATGAGCGGCGATCTGGAGGCCGCCGTCTGTGAAGGCGCTACAATGGTGCGAATCGGCACCGCGATCTTCGGACCCAGACCATGACCCATGACACCATCGCTTTCATCGGCGGAGGCAACATGGCCGGCGCCCTGGTGCACGGCCTCATCGAGGACGGCATCGACCCGGTCGACATCCTGGTGGCCGAACCGGACGGCGCCCGTCGGGAACGGCTGGCCCACCGCCACGGGGTGCGCACCCTGGAGAACAACACCGAGGCGGCACGTGAAGCGGACCTGGTGGTGCTCGCGGTCAAACCCCAGGTCCTGGAGGCGGTGGCCCGTGAATTGGCGCCCGTGCTGGCCGAGCGCCGCCCCCTGGTGATCTCCATCGCGGCAGGGGTGCGCCACGCCACGCTGCGGCGATGGCTGGGGGAAACGGTGCCCGTGGTGCGCGCCATGCCCAACACGCCGGCCATGCTCCAGGCGGGTGCCACCGGTCTTTATGCCCCTTCAGATCTGGAGGCGCGGCACAAGGAGGCGGCCGAGCATGTGCTCCGCGCCGTGGGCCTGGTGGTCTGGGTGGAGGACGAAGCGCTCATGGACGCGGTCACCGCCGTCTCCGGTTCCGGTCCCGCCTATTTCTTCCTGTTCATGGAGGCCATGGAGGCCGCGGCCCAAACCCTGGGCCTGCCGCCGGAGACGGCCAACCTGCTGGTGCGGCAGACCGCCCTGGGCGCCACCCGCATGGCCCTGGAGAGCAAACTGGAGCTGGAAACCTTGCGTCTCGGCGTCACCTCGCCCGGCGGCACCACCGAACGCGCCGTCGCCGTCTTCGAGTCGGGCGACCTCCGCGGCCTGGTCGAACGGGCCCTGACCGCCGCCCGCGACCGCGCCCGGGAACTGTCGCAACAGATGGAGTCGAAGTCATGAGCGGCGACTATCTCACCAACCCGATCATCTTTCTGGTCAAGACGCTGTTCGACCTCTATATCCTGGTGGTCCTCCTGCGGTTCTTCCTGCAGGCGACGCGCGCCGATTTCTACAATCCCATCTCCCAGTTCGTGGTCAAACTCACCTCGCCCCTGCTGCTGCCCCTTCGCCGGGTGGTGCCTCCAGTGGCCGGCCTGGACACCGCTTCCCTGATCCTCGCCTGGCTGCTCAAAACGGTGGAGTTGGTGGTGATCACC
>CAYOJM010000140.1:0-4472 GCA_964404295.1 uncultured Sedimenticola sp.
GAGCCAGGGCGCGACCTTGGCGAAGCCACTCAAACGGGCCAAGGGAGGCCATCGGCTTCCTTCCTCAAAGGGGTTGACCAGGGCTTCCGCCGGCGCCGCCAGCGCCTGCCCCAGTTCCGGAGAAGAGAGATATCGAACCCGGGGGAGTTGCCGTTCTATGGCGGTGAGCAATCGGTCCAGGCCGGCAATGGATCGGCGGCACTCCTCTTCGGTGCGAGTGTAGTTGTATCGGTGTGTGGAGATGGTCACGGGCAACGCCTGAGACGCCGCGGCCTTGGCTTCCCGAATGGCGGTTTCCACGGTGGTGCGTCCATCCACCGGTTCGTACATTACGTTACGGACCAGATGGATCTGTCCCCCTTCACTCGCGTCGCCCACGCGTATGAGCGGAGGGTCTTGAATGTAGCGCCCTGATGCGTCACGCCCGATGCAACGGTAGCCGGCGCACTGAATGAACCGTACACCTTGTTCCCGCCACGCCGCCTCCACGTCGGCGGTCCACAGGTAACAAGGTGCCACGGTGCTCAGGCTGGGCGCATCGAACATGGACCGGAAACGATCCAACGCCTGCCGAACCCACAGCGCGACCCGCTCGGGCGGCTCGGGGTCCGTCGGCAAACGATAACCGTTCACATAGTGAGCCTGCAGGGGTGAGTCCAAAGCTTCCCAATCCCACCACTGCGGATCGGCCATGGCGTCAGCCACCCGGCTGTCGCCGGCGCGCACACAGGCCATGAACGCTTCGCTGTTGAGGTGTTCCAGTCCGTGGAGCTGAGGCACCAGCACGCCCGAGCCCATGGCCGTCCGAAGGGCCTGGTAAATCTCGGGAAAAGCTTCGTCGAGATAACGCCTGTGGTAAGCGCCGGTCTCCCGGATCGCCTGGGTGTCCGGCACGGCGAGCACCACGTCGGCGGTGAAGACCGGCTTGCGCCCCAAAGCATCGGCATGACCTTCCAGCATGGCGGCAAGCCGGCGCAGCCGATCTGCATGGAAAGAACCCCCAGGTCCCCAATCGTCGCTTTCGATGAGAACGGGGGTGTCGAGAAAATAGGGTTCCCGCCAAGTACGACGTAGAAGATCGCCTTTCCACAACCACAACGCCACGGTTACGCCGAACCAACCGAGAACCAAGGCGACCGACAACAAGAGTGGAGCCGCTTCAGCCACAGCCAACGGCCTCCTCCCCACCCCACCGAACCGACCAGAACAGGGCGGCGATCACCAGTCCGATCACTCCAGCACCTCCACCGGCATGCCTACTTCCAACACTCCCTGGCCGTCGTGGATGAGATTCTGCCCGAAGAAGACTTTGTTGCCCTCGTTGCGATAGGTCGCCAAGGTCTTCAGCGGTTCATTGCCTTCCCGCTTTCCAGTGGCGGGATTGACGGTGGGAATGGCGCAGCGCGAGCACGGCTTGGCCACTCGGAAAGTGAGATCCCCTATGCGGATCCGTTTCCAACGATCCTCGGCGTAGGGCTCGCACCCTTCCACCACCAGATTGGGCCGAAAACGCTCCATGGGCAGGGGGCGTTCCAGGCGGCAGTTGAGGTCGTCCAACGAAGCCTGGGAGATGAGCAGGAAGGGAAAGCCGTCGGAGAAGGCGGTTTCGTCGCCGAGCGCAGCATAGGCGGGGTCCACCTGGCGGTGCTCCTCCTCGGGAAACTCCACCAGGTGGCAGGGGATGCCGAGAAAATCGCTCAGCCAGCGGTCGGCCTCTTCGCCCATGGGCAGCGCCCGGCAATGATCGTTCCATATCTGGACCGTCACCGGCGCGGCATCCTGCTGGGAGAACACCTCCACCACGGGCATGTCGGGCGCTTTCAGCCGCAATCCCCCATCCAGTATTTGGGGTCGGATCAGCGCCATGCGCGGCAGCTCCCTCTGGGTGAGAAAACGCCCCGCCTCGTCCACCACCATCCAGCGGCGATCCAGTTCCGGCCCGCGCACGCCCACCTTCGTGCGAAGCAGGGACTCCCCGCACAACGATTTCACCGGATAACGATAGAGCGCCGTCAGCCGCATGGCGATCAAAACCCGAAACCGATCCCGATGTTGCCCCAGCCGTCATGGCTGCCGCCGCCCACCCCCACGCCGATGCTGATGGCCGGACGGCTCCAGGTGCGCGCTGCATCCCGCCACAGGCGGATCTCGTCCGCCTGGAGCACCGGGTAGCGGTAATCGGCTTCACCCACTTTTCCATCCATGTAACCGAGCAGGGGGCCGGTGACGGTCACCTGGCGCCCCACCGCGTATTCAGCCGGTTCCAGGAATCCTTTGTAATCGGCGATGAACCGCCCCAGGCTGTGGCCTCCGGTGCGGGGCCGGCTCTCACCATCCAACGGATAAGCCATGACCTCCACCAGAGTGCGATCCGCCAGGTTTTTGACCCGCAGCACGCTACCGCCCCAAGTAAAGACTCGACCTTTGACGTCAGGATCGGCGGTGGCGCTCAATGTCGCCGGCGTCGGCCCAGAGGGCAATGGAGCCGTGCTCTGGCATCCCACGAGCCACGAAGACAACACCAACGCCCCCCACTTCCGAATTCCGACCCGCCGCACGCCGACACCCATACTCACCACCACCACGGATAGCCCCATGGACGCCACGGGTAATAGGGAGGATAAGGCCACCACGGGTCGTAGTAGTAAGGCGGCCTGGGCTCGGGCTCGGGCCACAGATGCCAGGCGGTCACCTCCACCACGGGGTAGCGATAGGGGTATTCACCCACCTTGCGCGTCTCCACTCCGTTCAAGACACCACGCACCGTGAGCATCCGACCTTGCGGCAACCGGGCCGGATCCAAAAAACCGGGAAACCGAGCGATGAAACGGCCGTAGACCAACCCTTCCCGCCGCGGCTCGCCGCTCTTTTTGAGCTCACGGCCCAGGACCAGCACCTCGGTGTGGTCCGGCCCGTTGAGCACCTCGATGACATCGCCCCCCCAACGCACCTCCCGGCCACGATGGACGGCGGGATCCTGCTGCACCTGGGCCACGGTCACCGGCTCGGAAGGAGCGACAGATATGGCCTCCGGCACCGTGGAACAGCCCGTAATAAGCAGAATCCCAATACAATACAACCAGCTTTTCATGCTTTCGACTATACCCCAAAATGGCGCTCACCTGCTGGATCTACCGCAGCCCGAGAAAGGACGAAATGTACCTCTATCTGGCCCGGGAAAACGATTTCGATTGCGTGCCCGAAACCCTGCTTCAACGCTTCGGCACGCCCCAGCCGGTCATGTCACTGGAGTTGAACGAAAGCCTCAAGCTGGCCCGCGCCGACGTAAAACGGGTCATGCAGGAGCTGGCCGAAACCGGCTACTACCTGCAGCTGCCGCCCAGTCTGGTGCCTGACATTTATCATGGCAACCAAGACTGAAAGGCGGGTAGCCTTTGGATCGCAATGGTCCTCATCCATCGAAAACGGCGCACGCCGGCCGAAACATTCCGGTCCGCGTGCGCCTTACCCTGCCGCCATGTGTATCGCATTTCCCAAAGCCGGTGAACGCGACACCGACGAACCACGTTGGAAGCAGTGGCTGCTGTTTCCCTGGCGGCTGTTGGAGCTGGCCTGGTTCGTGGTGAGGCTGCTCTTCACGGGACTGGCGAACGGCTTGCGGACCTGATCCAGCTTTCTTACCCCGCTCCCCCTGGACCTCCAGCAAACCCGGGGGCCTGCCCCCGCCCGCGTCGGCCTGACGGCCTCGGCGGGCCTACGTTCGCGGCCACTTCCACGAAAGCCCGATCCATCCCGTAGGCCGGACGAGGCCGCATGGCGGCCGACTCCGGCAAAGCCGGGCCTGCCCCCGCCCGCGTCGGCCTTCGGCCTCGGCGGGCCTACGTCGTGCTTCGCCCCGGGGCCTTCACCCTTCTCGCTTGGCCCGCTTCCGTTCGTGTTCTTTCAGGTGCTTCTTGCGCAGGCGGATCGCCTCGGGGGTCACTTCCACCAGCTCGTCCTCTTCGATGAACTCCAGCGCCTGTTCCAGGGAGAAGCGCACCGGCGGGGTGAGGATGAGGGCGTCGTCCTTTCCGGCGGCGCGGATGTTGGTGAGCTGCTTGCCCTTGGTGGGGTTGACGGTGAGGTCGTTGTCGCGCGAGTGGAGGCCGATGATCTGCCCCTCGTAGATCTCCTCGCCGTGCTCGACGAAGAGCTTGCCCCGCTCCTGCAGGTTGAACAGGGCGTAGGCCAACGCCTTGCCGGTGGTGTTGGAGATCATCACGCCGTTGGGACGCGGCGCAATGCCGCCGGCCTGGGCCGGGCCGTAATGGTCGAAGACATGGTACATCAGCCCGGTGCCCGAAGTGGTGGTCATGAACTCGGTCTGGAAACCGATGAGCCCGCGGGAGGGGATGAGGTAGTCCAGCCGCACCCGGCCGTTGCCGTCGGGCTGCATCTCCTTGAGCTGCCCGCGGCGCTTGCCCAGCGCCTCCATGACGGCGCCCTGGTGCTGCTCCTCCACGTCCACGGTG
>CAYOJM010000141.1:0-21460 GCA_964404295.1 uncultured Sedimenticola sp.
CGGGTCTCGCGGAACGGGATGAGTTCGATCCAAAGATCCGCTGGAAGCTGGACGGCGGGCAACCAACGGGAGACCCGGTGCGGTCCCGCATTGTAGGCGGCGGTGGCCAGCACCGGGTTCTGTTCGAGCCGCTCGAGCACGTCGGAGAGATAAGTGGTGCCCAGCTGGATGTTCACATCCGGTCGGGTGAGCGCTTGGCGGTCGGGATTCTTGTTCTGTTTGAGTAACTTGCGCGCCACGTAACGGGCCGTCGCCGGCATAAGCTGCATCAGCCCCATGGCTCCGGCTCGGGAACGGACTTTGGGGTTGAACGCGCTTTCCTGACGGATGACACCGAACACCCAGGAGACGTCCAGCCCCCGATCCGTGGCATGACGCTCCACCGTCTCTTCGTGCTCCAGGGGAAAACGCAGTTCGAGGTCTTCCCAGTAACCGGTGCGGGCCAGGGTGAAGATGGCCTGGTCGTGCCAGTTCCAGGATTGGGCCAGTTTGGCCGCCGCTTGCTGCTCTCGGTCGTTCAGGCTGCGGGTGAGGTGGCGCCATTCGCGGCGGGCGTCGGTCCAACGCTCCAGGGCAATGAGCTCGCGCGCGCGGCGTGCCGCCGGCCGCTCGGCCACCGACTTCACCAGAGCCGGCTCCACAGGAACCGGCGCTTGGTTCAGGTTGTAGGGGAGGCCCAGGTGGTCCGCCGCCAAGAAGCCGTAATAGCTGCGCTCGTTCGCCAGCGTGCGAAAGATGGGCACCGCCCGTCCCCGTTGTCCGAGCCGTTCGAGGCTGCGGGCCTTCCAATAGCGCCACTTTTCTCGTGACCTGCGGTCGGCGGGAAGGGCGTCGATCCATTCGATGGCCGCCTCCCACGCCTGGCGGTGAAGCGCGGCGAGCACCGCCTGTTCCAACGCCTCGGGATCTTGGGTGCGTCGCGCCAGGGTTTGGAAGAAGGCCCAGGCGTCCGGCTCCTTGCTGCGCACCAGCTTGCGCGCCACCAGGCGATAAAGGGCGGGGTGGTCCTCCTCTTCCAGTTCGTGGATTTCGCGCAGCCGGTCCCAGAAAGTCACCGCCTCCAAAGGCGCCAGCCGGCCTTTGCGCAGGGCCGCGTACCGGACGATGGCTTCGCGCATGGGATGGGGTTGCCGCAACCGTTCATCGGTGAGGGCGCGGTCCGGCTCCTTGCGCAATGCGATCCAGAGATCGGCCAGGGGGCGTTCCTCGGACGGAAGCAAACCGCGCAGGTAGCGGGCCAGCCGCACTTGTCCTTCGTTCATGGCCATTCCCAGCCGCTGCCAAACCAAGGCGGGGGTGAGGCCGCCGGCTTCGCGCCAGGCTTTGAAGACGGGATCGCACGCCGCCGGGCGGGAACGACCGTGGAGCCAGAGTGGCTTCACCTGGGCCAGGGCCTCCTCTTTGCGGCCGGTCTGGATGAGGGCATGGAGCCGATGGCAACGGCGGGTGACGCTCTTGTCGGGACGGTAGAAGCGCAGGTAGTCGGCCCACGCCTGGCGATCGGCCAAGAGGTTGAGCCAACGTGCGCGCAGGCGTGGCGCCAGGGGCGTGTCGGCGTGGGTCTCCAGGAAACGGGCCACCTCCTCGGTGGAGGCGCTGCTCAGCCGCCGGCGCAGGTCTTCGTATTCCAGGTAAGGGTATAAAGGATGGTGGCGCAGACCGTCGGCCAACTTTTCGAACAGCGCCCGCTGCCCTTTCTGCAACGCCTTCTCCGCGGCCAGGAACAGGGCGCGGTCCGTGGCTTCGCTCCCTGCAGCGGTGCCCGCCGCAAGCAGCAGAGCGAGGAGCAATAGCAGCGGCTTTCCTTGCATCTTCGTTCTTCTTCGCATGGCTCAAACCCTAGGTGGCGTTCCGGCCGGTGACAATAGGGGTTTTCCCTGGCCTTCCCCCGTGAATGGCGGCCATTGGCGTGGGCTACAATGCCTCACAGTCTATGACGAAAACTTTGCCGGAGTTGTGACATGTCCGACGACAAGGCGCAGCAAGATCGTGAAATGGCATTGGGAAGCGGCATCGCCGCGTTCGAAGCCAAACATTTCGTCCAGGCCGCCGAACTGCTCGAGCCCCTGGCCGAGGCGGGCGAGCCCGAGGCCCAGTATCGCATGGCCATCATGGCCCAGAACGGGCTGGGGATGGTGGCCAATCCCCTGTTGGCCTACAAATACATGAAAGCGGCGGCCGAGGCCGGCCACGCCCTGGCCCAGCATGGATTGGGGTTCATGTATCTCGAAGGGGAGTGCACGGAAAGGAACCCGGCCAAGGCGGTGGCCTGGTTCGAGAAGGCGGCGGCCCAAGGGCTGCAAGGCTCCATGACCACCCTGGCCATGATGTATCAGCAAGGCAACGGCGTGGCGCCGGATCCGGAAAAAGCCAAGGCGTGGTTCCGCAAGGCCGGATTCGACGAATTCTGATCTGACGCTTCCCGCGCCTCACCGGCGTCGCCGTTCGCGCACGGCTTCGGCCAGTTGTTCCAGAAGCGGCACGCTGTCTTCCCACGAGAGGCAGGCGTCGGTGATGCTCTGGCCGAAGACCAAGGGCTTGCCGGGCACCAGATCCTGGCGGCCGCCCACCAAGTGGCTCTCGATCATGGCGCCGATGATGCGCATGTCGCCGCGCGCGATCTGGCCGGCCACGTCGCGTCCGACTTCCAGTTGCTTTTCGTGTTGCTTGCGGCTGTTGGCGTGGCTGAAGTCGATCATCAGCCGCGGCGTGAGCCCCGCGTTTTCCATCTCTTCGGCGGCGATGTTCACCGATTCGGCGTCGTAGTTCGGGCGGGTGCCGCCGCGCAGGATGAGGTGGGTGTCGTTGTTGCCGGTGGTGGCGAAGATGGCCGAATGGCCCTCCTTGGTCATGGACATGAAGACGTGGGGCCGTTCGGCGGCGCGGATGGCGTCCACGGCGATGCGCATGGTGCCGTCGGTGCCGTTCTTGAAGCCCACGGGACAGGAGAGGCCCGAGGCCAGCTCGCGGTGACCTTGGCTTTCGGTGGTGCGGGCGCCGATGGCTCCCCAACTGATCAGGTCGGCGATGTATTGAGGCGAGATCAGGTCCAGGAACTCGGTGCCCGTGGGCAGGCCTAGGCTGTTGATGTCCAGCAGCAGCTTGCGGGCCAATTCCAGCCCTTTGTTGATCTCGTAGGATTCGTCCAGGTCGGGGTCGTTGATCAGCCCCTTCCACCCCACGGTGGTGCGTGGCTTTTCGAAATAGACCCGCATGACGATGAGCAGATCTTCGGACAGGCGGTCCTTCTGTTCCTTGAGCCGCCGAGCGTATTCCATGGCGGCGTCGATGTCGTGGATGGAGCAGGGTCCGATGACCACCAGCAGGCGGTCGTCCTCCCCATGGAGGAGGCGGTGGATCTGCTGGCGGGTCTCGTACACCGTCTTCGCCGCGGCCTCGGTGATGGGGTAGCGTTCGTGCAGAACGCGCGGCGGCACCACCTCTTTGATGGCGCGGATGCGAAGATCGTCTGTGGGATATTTGTCCATGCGGATCGGCGCGACGGAAGAATTTTCGATGAAGCCAGCCATTATAATCTTTTTTCCCGCCGTCTCGCGCGCCGTGCCAACCACACCGCCAGCCCCTGGGCGTTGAGCCGGATGTCCTCCTCCAGCAGCGAGAGGGCTTCCTCGGCCGGACGGTCCGGGGCGTGCCCGATCCAAAGGCGCGCCAGGTGGCGGCGCAGGGCCGCCTCCAGCCGCTCTTCTCGCCCCTCCGGTGATCCCGTCCGTTCTTCGTCCAGAGCGATCCGCTCATGGGCTTCCAGGCTCTCTTCCAAGGCGTTTCGGTGGCGTTCCGGATGGTCCAGCGGGCCGAAATGGGTCAGGCATGCGCGGGTCGGCGCCGGGGCCAGCATCCGATCGAGGGAATCCCGCCAGGCGTCTGGATCGAAGGCCACGGGGGTGGTGGTGGCCAGCAGGAAGGGATGGCCGCGGTGGTCCAGCTCCGGATAGCGGAGGCCGAAGGCGTCGCCGGTGAACAGGTCACCGCTTGGAGGGTGGAAAAAGCATCCGTGGTGGTTGGCGTGGCCCGGCGTCTCGATGAAATGGAGTTCGCCGTCGCCCAACGGCAGGCGGTCTCCTTGGCGCAGGGCGCGGCAACGCGCTTGCGGAGCCGGCGTCAGCGTGCCGAACATCCGTTCGAACGCCGCTTCCCCATAGACCGCACGGGCGCCTTGTTGGAGTTTGCCCGGATCCACGAGATGGGGCAGGCCGCGGTGGTGGACGGCCAGAACGGCTTCAGGGCAGGCCGCCAGCAGCCGGCCGGCGCCGCCGGCATGGTCCAGATGGACATGGGTGGGCAGGATCCATCGCACCTGCCGCGGGTGGAAGCCCAGGGTCTCGATGGCCCGAAGCAGTCCGGGCACCGAGTTGGATGCGCCGCAATCGATGAAGGCCAGCTCACCCTTGGCATGCAGCAAGTAACAGGCGGTATGACCCGATCGGTAGAGACCGGTGTCCAGGCGCCAGGTGTCGGGGCCGGTGGGAACGACGGGATTTGTCATTGAGGTTTCTCGTCAGGAAAATAATTGAATAATGAAATGACGTTCGTCCGAACGAAAGCCATTTTTTCTCGAGGTCGCCAAGGGGGCAAGTCACATGAACAGAGCATTGCGCACCGCGTTTCTGGTCTCCACCCTCACCGCATGCGGAGGGGCCGGAGCCTTCGAATTCTCAGAGACCTGGTTCTTCGGCGACAGCCTCACGGACAGCGGTGCTTTCGTCGGGCGACCGGATGCGGGGAACGGTGGTCGTTTCACCACCAACCCCGGTCCCGTCTGGTCGGAGGTCTTCGCGCCACGGGTGGGTGGTGCGGCGGTGGCCAACAACCCGGACAATCCACTCACCGATCCGCAGGGCACCAACTATGCCCAGGGCGGCGCCCGGGTCACCGATCCGCGAGGCGTGGGTCAGACCCCCTCGCCCCAGAACGCCCGGCCTATCGAGCAGCAGCTTGGGTTCTATTTCGGCCGCACCGGCGGGGCGGCCGATCCGGATGCCCTCTACACCCTCTGGGGTGGTGCCAACGACCTCTTCTTCAACATGGGCCTGGTGGGCGCGGGCGCCATCACGCCCGGCCAGGCGGGCGCCAACCTCCAGACCAACGCCGGCGAGTTGATGGGGCTGGCGGCGCGGTTGCGCAATGCGGGGGCCCGCTACCTCATGGTGCCTCTGTTGCCGGACGTGGGCGCGGTGCCCGCTTGGGTTCTGGAAACGGTGCAGCGCGCCGGCGCCGGAAATCCGAATCAGAGTGCGGCCGTGCTGGCCGCGGCCCGCGTGTTGGCGCTGGGCGGCGCCGACCCCGAACGGGTGCGGTTGGCCGCGCTGGCCGCCGGAGAGGCGGTCTTGGGGCTGCCGCCGGGCAGCCTGGCGCCTGCCTATCAGGCCACCGCCGCTTTGGCCACCGCCCTCAGTCAGGGATACAACGCGGCGCTGTTGGCCGCGACCGCCGGTAGCGGCGCCATCGTCCTGGACACCTGGGCTCTGTTCCAAGAGATCAGCGCCGATCCGGGGGCTTTCGGCCTGCTCAACGTGACGGGAACCGCCTGCACCACGCCGAGCAGCCTCTTTTGCACGACCGCCACGCTGGTGGATCCGAACGCCCCGCAACTGTTTCTCTATGCCGACGGCGTCCATCCCACCACCGCCGGCCACAGGATCTTCGCCGATTACGCCTATTCGGTGGTGACCGCGCCGGCCCTCGTCGCGGTCCTGCCCGAGATGGCGCTGGCCGGCTTGCGGGACCACCAGGACCTGCTTCTCTCCCGTCTCGATGCCGGGGTGGGGCCGGGGTGGACGCTGATCTTGGACGGCGCCCTGGGGCGCCGATCCGTGGCCGGTGACCAGCTTTGGGACGCCGACGCGGAGCAGGCGCGGTTGCTGTTGGGCGCAGCCCGCCGGTTGGACGAAGGCTGGGTGGTCGGAGGTGCTCTGGAGGTGGCGCGCAGCACCGCCGACTTCGCGCACGACATGGGTGAGTTCCAACTGAACACCTTCGATCTTTCGCTCTTTGCCGACTATCGAAAGGGCGCTTGGTTCGCCTCCTTGGTGGGGACGGTGGCGCTGTCCGCCGACTTCGACGACGTGACCCGGGTGGTGCGCCTCGGTGGCGGTGTGCGCGAGGAGTCGGGTGACACTTCGGCCGATTCGTGGGGTGTGCGGGCTCGGGCCGGATACCGCTTGTGGCAGACCGGAGGTTGGGCGTGGGGTCCCTACGGTGGATTGGAATACCTTTCCGCCGAGGTGGACGGCTATCGCGAGGCGGGGGCGCGCTCCACCGCCATGAACTTCGGCGATCAATCGCGCGACGCCTGGTGGTTGAGCGCGGGGCTGTTCGCGGACTATGAGCACGGAGATACCCGTTTCCATGGCGCGCTCGCCTACGAGGCCGAATTGAACGGCGACGACCGCAGCCTGTCCGCCGGCCTCAATTCGTTGCCGGGCGCCCGGTTCCATCTGTACGACATCCAGGGGCCTGACCGTTACTGGCGGTTGGAGCTGGCCCTGGCGCACCGGGTGGCCTCAGGGGTCGTTCTGGGGCTGGGCTATCGCGGCCTGTTCGGAGAGGACGGGGCCGGTGGGCAGCAGATCGATCTGGGAATGAATCTGGAGTTCTGAAATGGAAAAGGGGAGCCGCCGGCTCCCCTTTCCGCTTCCGATCGGGCCGGTGGTCAGGCGGCCCGAAGGTTGTCTTGGCGCAGGGCCCGCAGCAGAGGATAGAGGTGCTCCACCTCGTCCTGGATGCGGTCCAGTACCATGCCGAACATTTCGTCGGTGGCGCGGGAGAACTCTTCGAAATCGGCCACCTTCAAGGCGTGGTGTTTGGGGTCGCACCACTTCTTGATGAAGGCGTTGAAGATGCGCTTGATCTCCTTGGATCCGCCCATGAAGCGGTTTGCGACCGTCACCATGTGGTTGTCGCCGCTGGTCAGCAGCTGGGTGTAGAGCTTGCGATCGGTGATTTCAAGGTGCTTTTTCACCTCGTCCACATACTGATAGAAGAGATCACAAGTGATGTTGGAATCACACAGCTGCCGGTCGGAAAGCAGCTTGGAAAGGACGTTGGTCAGTTCGGTGATGCGGTCGTTCTGTGCGTGTAGCTGTTCAAAGGTCAGCATGATGTCATCCTCCAGCTCCCATTTCGTACTCCTGCAACAGGAAGACTTCCTGGGGGTGTGTGGTGTGGTCGATGTGGCCGTCGTTATTGTTGTTGGTGGCCTGTTTGGACACGATGTCCTGCATTGATCATAGTCAATGCAAATCGTGGGTGATTTGATGGGCGTCAAGATTCATTTTATGCGAATGAGCGAATGAAGTGATGAAGGAGGCCTTCATTCCAGGCGAAGCCGGTTGTGGAACAGGAGCCGGTCGATGCCACCGCTGCGGCAAAAACGGGTGATGGCGGCGTGGTCCACCTGCACTCGGTACCATGCCGCCGGCGGTGCCTGGAGCACATGCCCCACCATGGCGCGGATGACACCGGCGTGGACCACCATCAGCACCCGTTCTCCTTCGCGCTCGGCCGTGGTGGCAAGGGTGTCGTAGACGGCGGCCACGCGCCGGCCGAACGCCTCCAGGTCTTCGGCGCCGGCCGGCCGGCAGCGCACCGGGTCGCGGTAAAAGGCGGCGTGACCTTCGGGATCCTCTTCACGAACCTGGTGTGGAGTGCGTCCTTCCCAGGCGCCGAAACCCACTTCGCGCAAGTCCGGCTCCACTTGGACCGGCACGCCGTGGCGGCGTCCCAAGGCCTCGGCGAAATCGCGGCAGCGGACCAAGGGCGAGGTGACGATGCGGTTCCAGGGGTCCGCGTTTTCCACCGCCTGCCACATCTGGCGCCACCCCTTTTCGCTCAGAGGATCGTCCACCCCGTAGCCGCGGTAGCGCCGTCCGCCCACCGGTTCGCCGTGACGCAGGGCATCCAGAATCACGTCGGCCATTGCACCAGTCGGTGGAGCCGAATCCCTTGGGACGGAATGGAGGAATCGAGCACCAGGGCGGCATGCCGGTTCCGGCCCGTGTCGGCCGCCCGTTCCGACGGTTGGAGGCGGACGCGCCCTTCGGTCGAGCGGTGGCGGGCAGGGGCGACGGCGTGGCGGGGAACCGGGGCTCTGGAGCCGTCATCGTCGTAGGGGTGGATCATGATGGGGTCTTTCGGTTTCATGCAGCCATGCTACCGCGCGCGCCGCGCCAGGAACAGCACCGGGCCGGGCGAGGAACGCACCTCCAGTGCGAGGTCCCGGCGCGCCTTCAGAAATCCGGCCACCGCTTCGGCTTCGGCCCGGCCGCCAGGGTGACCACGGTAGGCGAGCACGCTGAGGAGTCCATCCGGCGCCAAGGCGCGCAACGCCTGCTCCAGGGCGGTGAGCGTGGTTTCGGCGTGGGTGGTGAGCCGCTTGTCCCCGCCGGGCAGATAGCCCAGGTTGAACAGGACGGCGCAGGCGCAGCCTTCGCTCGGCAGCTTTTCGAGCAGCCGCTCGTGACCGCTCAGGTGGAGCACGACGCGCCGTTCGACCCCGGCGGCCTGCAGTCGGCGATGGGTGTTCTCCAGGGCTTCGGCCTGGACGTCGAAGGCGTGTACCCGTCCATGGGGGCCCAGGGCGCGGGCCAGGAAGAGGGTGTCGTGGCCGTTGCCGGCGGTGGCGTCCACCGCCAGGCCGCCCGGTTGCAGATGGGGCAGGAGCGCCTCGTGGGCCTGTCGGGTGAGGGGCACGCGGTCCATTTCACTTTTCCACGAGGTGGCGGCGGACGAACGGCAGGGTGAGGCGGCGGCCGTCGGCCAGGGCGGCTCGGTCCAGCTTCTCCACCGCTTCGATCAGGCGGCGCGGATCTCGACTCAAGCGGCTCACCATCCAGGCGGCGGCGGCCTCGCCCAACTCCAGCCCGCGTTGGCGGGCCTGTAATTGCAGCAACCGCAGCCGTCCGCTGTCGTCGAGGGGGCGCAGCCGGTAACTTTCACCCCACGCCAGACGCGAGGCCAGGTCGGGGAGCCTCAGTCCCAGGCCGGAAGGCAGTGCACGGGCGGCGAACAGCAGGGTGCCGCCGCTTTCCAAGGTACGATTGAACAATCGGAACAGCGCCCTTTCCCAAGCGGTATCTCCCACGGTCCGGTCCAGTTCGTCCAGAGCCAGGAGGCAGCCGTCGGGCAGCGCGTCGAGAAGCGCCGTCCCAGCCTCGACGATCTCCGACAACGGCAGATAGTAGGCCATCCGCCCCCTCTCCTGGTGACGTGCCACGGCGCCCATGAGCAGGTGGCTCTTGCCGCTGGCTTCGGGGCCGGCGAGGTAGAGTTGGGAGAGTCGGCCGTCGAGAAGCCGCTCCAGAGCGGCCAGGGCCGCTTCGTTGCCGTCCTGGACGAAATCATCGAGTGTGGTGCGGGGGGCAAGGCCGAGGGCCAGCGGCAGCTGCCGGCTCATGCCAGGCGGCGGGCGGTTTCGGCCAGGCGCCGGCCCAAGGCCATGCACAGCCGTTTTTCTTCTTCGGAGATGGGCAGGTCGCTGTCGCTGCCGGCCAGGTGGGACGGCCCGTAGGGGGTGCCGCCGGTCCGGGTGGTGAGCAATTCGGTTTCGGAGTAGGGCAGGCCCATGAGCAGCATGCCGTGGTGCAGCAGCGGCAACATCATGGAGAGCAACGTGCTCTCCTGACCTCCATGGAGGCTGCTGGTGGACGTGAAGACTCCGGCCGGCTTGCCGATGAGGGCGCCGCTCAACCACAGGGCGCTGGTGGTGTCGAGGAAGTGCTTGAGCGGAGCGGCCATGTTTCCGAACCGGGTGGGGCTGCCCAGCGCCAGGCCGGCGCAGTGGCGCAGGTCCTCCACATCGGCGTAGGGGGCGCCGGAATCGGGAATGCAATCCTCCACCGCCTCGCACAGCGGCGAGACCTCGGGCACCGTGCGCAGGCGCGCTTCCAGCCCCCCCTCTTCCACGCCGCGCGCCACGAGGTGGGCCATGGCGGCGGTGGCGCCGTGACGGCTGTAATAGAGAACCAGGATGTAGCCCGTGTCGCTCACAGGATCTCCAGCACCTTTTCCGGTGGCCGGCCGATGGCGGCCTTGCCGTCCTTGACGACGATGGGCCGCTCGATGAGGCGGGGATGGGCCACCATGGCATCGATGAGCTGCGCTCGGGTGAGGCCGGGATCGTCCAGCCCCAGGGTTTTGTACTCTTTCTCCTTGCGCCGCATGAGATCACGCGGTTCCATGCCCAGCATGTCGAGGATCGCTTCCAGCTCCTCGCGGCTGGGCGGCGTCTCCAAGTATTTCACGACCTCCGGTACGATGTTGTTATCCTTGAGCAACTGCAAGGTCTGTCGCGACTTGCTGCAACGCGGGTTGTGGTAGATCTTGACGCTCATGGGTCGTTTCCGGAAATGTGGATCGGCTGGAATTCTAACCCGGATTCGGCGTCGTCCGTGAACCGGGCTTGTCGCGGAAAAGGGGGGTCGATGGAGGGCTCGGTGAACGACGAAGCGCGGACGGTGGACGCCACCCCGGGCGGCGGGCGCTGGCGGATGGGGCTGCGTTTTCCCTTGCTGGTCCTTTCCCGTTTTCTCACCCATGGGGGGTTGGAGCGGGCCGGCGCCTTGGCCTACACCACGCTTCTCTCTCTGGTGCCGCTGCTCACCGTGGTGTTCGCCATCCTGACCGCGTTTCCCGTGGGCGAGCGGATGAACGAGATGGTGCAGGATTTCATCTTCCAGAACTTCATCCCCGCCGCCGGCGAGGTGGTGCACCGCTATCTGCTGGAGTTCAGCGAAAAGGCCTCTCATCTGAGCGGCGTGGGCTTCGTGGCCCTGCTGTTGGTGGCGGTGCTGTTGGTGCACAGCATCGACAACACGTTGAACGCCATCTGGGAGGTGCGACGCAAGCGCACATGGCTCAATAAATTCCTGGTCTATTGGGCGGTCATCTCCCTGGGACCTCTGTTGGTGGGGGCGAGCCTGGCGGCCACTTCTTATCTGGTTTCGCTGCCGGCGGTGAGCGAAGTGACGGCGGCGGGCCTGGGCAAACGGCTGCTGGAGGGGCTTCCGGTCTTCATGTCGGCCATGGCGTTCGGGCTCATCTATTGGCTGGTGCCCAACCGGCCGGTGAAAGGGTGGCACGCGTTGGTGGGGGGTGTGTTCGCCGCCATCCTGTTCGAATGGAGCAAGCGGGCCTTTGCCTGGTATCTGACCACCTTTCCCACCTATGAGGTGATCTACGGGGCGCTGGCAGCGGTGCCCATCTTTCTCATCTGGCTCTATCTCTCGTGGCTGGTGGTGCTCCTGGGTGCCGAGGTGACCTATGCCCTGGAGGCGTACCGCCATCTGTTCCATGGACGGGCGGCGGATCGGGGAGAGCTGGAGAAGATGGTGGCGCTGCTGGTTCGGTTGGCGCGCGCCCAGCGCCGGGGCGAAGGGGTGGGCATGCGCCAGTTGCTGGCCTGTTGCGGTGACGCCGAGGTCCTCATGGAGCGGTTGCGGGCGCACCATCTGGTGACGCGCGGCGCGGGCGGCGAATGGCTGCTCACACGGGCGGCGGCCGATGTGCGGCTGTTGGATTTGTATCGGGCTTCGCGCCAGAGGCCGCCCCGGCCGGACGAACCCGCCTGGCCGTCCGATCCCGCCCTCGCCCGGGTGCTTGACCGGGCCGATGCCTGCCTGGCCGAAGCGCTGGACGTGCCTTTGGATTCGTTGGCGGCGCGGGCGCCGGGATGAGGTTCAACGTCCCATCCGCTTTTCTTCGGCCAGCGCCCGGGCCTTGCGCCACTGCTCCCGCTGGCGGGCGGTGAGCCCGGTGGCGTCCAGGTAGGGCACCACCCCCTGATTTCGGATGATGCGGCGTCCTTCGGCCGAATGGGCGAAGTCGATGAAGCGCTTGATCTCTTTGAGTTTGGGGTTGTTGCGCGGAAGGTAGGTGATGTAGAGGGGGCGATAGAGCAGGTACTCACCCTTTTTGATGTTGTCATAGGTGGGCGCCTTGCCCTCCAAGGCCAAGAGCTTCACGTTGCGTTTTCGGGCGCTGGAGATGCCGCTCACCGCCAACGCATTGGGATTCTGTTCCACCGCCTTTTCCAACGGCCCGGAGGAGGGGTACTCCGCGCTGCCGTGGAACGTCATGTCCGGATCACCCCACAGCAGTTCGCGTAGTGTTCGGCCCACGCCCGAGATCTTGCCCTTGCGCACCAGCAGTTCGATGGGGGCGTCGGGGCCGCCCAGCGCTTTCCAGTTGGTGATGCGTCCTTCGAATATCGCCTTGAGTTGTTCGAGGCTGATGTCGTTCACCGGATTGTCCGGATGGACCATGACCACCAGCGCGTCCCAGGCCACCGGGCTCATGCGCACACCGCGTTCCTCGGGCTCGCCGGGGATCTTGTTGCGGCACGAACCGCCGATGTCCACCTCTCGGTTGTGCACCCGGCGGATGCCTTTGGTGGCGCCGCCGCCTTCCAGGATGAAATGGATGCCGTACTTCTTTTCATAGGCGGCGGAGAGTTCTTGCATGAAGGCCTTCTTGGTGATGCCGCAGCCGGCCCAGCGCAACGTCTTGGCGTTTTGTATCCGCTCGTCGGAGGCCGGCTCTGCCGCCAGAGCACCGGCCGTCAGCAAAAAAAGGACGAAAAGAAGGGTCGGTTTCAAAGTGATTGCTCCCTGCAGATTTTCGGTGGGATGGGAGGGCGTCCTGAGGGATTTCCCCCACTCGAAACCATACTAACTTTTCGGGGCGCACCCGCACAGAGATCGGGTTCACAGATATTGCGCGCTCCCCGGCCTTGGCCTAAGGTTCCGACAAAAAGGAGGAGGAACATCATGCGCATCCTATGTGCCGTATTGGCGCTGTTGCTGGCCTTGCCGGCGGCGGCGGTGGAACGGCGCGATCCCGACACCCATTTTTTCGACCAGACCTTCGGCGACTTCACCGAAGAGCTGGAGAACGCCCGCGAGCAGGGCAAGAAGGGCATTCTCATCATGTTCGAAATGGAGGAGTGCCCTTTCTGCCACCGCATGCGCACCCGTGTGCTCAACCGCAAGGATGTGCAGGATTATTTCCGCAAACACTTCCTGATCTTTTCCGTGGACATCGAGGGTGACATCGAGATCATCGATTTCCAAGGACGGCCCACCACCATGAAGGCGTTTGCCTTTCGTCAGTTCCGGGTTCGGGCGACGCCGGTGTTTCAGTTCATCGACCTCGAAGGACGTCCCATTCCGCGCGGGCGCTACACCGGAGCCACCCGCGACGCCGAGGAGTTCATGCTGCTGGGGCGTTACATCGTGGAAGGGGCCTGGAAACGCACCAGCTTCAGCCGCTACAAGCGGGAGATGCGCAAGCGATGAGACGCTTGCTTCCGGTTTATTGGCTGGCGGGGCTGCTTGCCGCCGCGAGGGCCGAAGAGCCGCTCACTTTGGCGCGGGCGCTGGCGATGGCCGACGCGGCGCATCCCGCCGTGGCGCTGGCCCAGGCCCGGGCGGCGGCGGCCGAAGCGGAGCTGGAGCGGGTCACTGCGGACGACGATGCGGCGCTCACCCTTCTCGGCCGGCTGGCGTGGATCGAGCCGTCCGATCTGTCCGTTTTCCAGCGCCAGAACGACAGCAGCGCCCACCTCTTGCTGGAGAAGCGGCTCTATGACTTCGGCTACACCGAGGCGCGCACCGCCGCCGCCGAATCTCGGGTCGAAGCGGCGCGCGCCTCCTTGGTGGACGCCCGCCAGCGCCACCGCCTGAAAGTGATGCGCGCCTTCTTCGACGTGCTGTTGGCGGACTTGGAACATGCCCGGGACAACGAAGCGATGGCGGTGGCCTATGTGCGGCTGGACAAGGCACGGGAAAAGCATGCCTTGGGACGGCTTTCCGATCTGGAATTGATGGAGCTGGAGGCGCGTTACCAGCGCATTCTATCCCGCCGGGCCGCTTCAGAGCTGCGCCAGCGGGAGACGCGGCAGGCCCTGGCCCTGGCGCTGAACCTTCCCGATCGCGTGCCGGCCGAACTGGTAGAGCCCGAGCCGCCGGATCTGGAACGGCCGCTGCCCGACGAGGAGGCGCTGTTGAAATCGGCGATGGAGTCCAACCCAGAGCTGCGGCGGCTCCAGGCGGAAGTGGCGGCGGCCGAACAGGCCCTTGCCGCGGCCGGGCGCAAATACGGGCCGGTGTTGCGGGGCGAGGTGGCGGCCGTGTACTGGAATCGCGAAACCCCCGCCACGCATCCGTTCGAAGTGGCTTTGGTGTTGGAGATGCCGCTCTACCGCGGCGGCCGGGACGATGCCGAGGTGGCGGCGGCCCGCTCCGCCCTCATGGAAGCGCAGGCGCGTTTGGCCCTGGCCCGCCACGAACTGCGTCGGGAGCTGTTGCAGTTGCGGCTCGAGCAGGAGCGGCTCAAGCGCCGGGCGCAGGCGCTCGACGTGCGCGACCAGTATCGTGAGCTCTATCTGGACCGCAGCCGCGTGCTCTACGACATGGAACGGGCCACCGACCTGGGCGATGCCATGGTCCAGATGAGCGATGTCCGGCTGGAGTTGGCCCGGGTGCACTACCAGTGGATGCTCAACGAGGCGCGGTTGCGCGCCCTGGTCGGACGACTGCTCCAGAAGGAGGAGGGATGAAGAAGACCGTGGGACTGCTGTTCATGCTGCTGCTGTTGTCGTCCGCCGGCGCGACTGAGTCCGTGGTGCTCGGCATGCTGGTTTCCGGCGAGGTGGCGGAAGTGCGGGTGACGCCCGGCCAGGAGGTGGCGGCCGGGGAGTTGCTGGTCCGCCTCGACGACCGATTGTTCCGTTCCCGGGTGGCGGCGGCCGAGGCCCGGCTGGCGGCGGCCCGGCTGCGTCGCACGCAGATGGCGCAGGAGTACGAGCGGGCGCGGGAGTTGTACGAACGAACCCTGCTGTCCGACTATGAGCTGCAGTCGGCCGAGGTGGCCTATCGGGAGGCCGAAGCGGCCCGGCGGGAGGCGGAACACGCCTTGGCCGTGGCTCAGCGGGAGCTGGCGCGCACCCGCCTGAAAGCGCCGTTCGACGCCCGCGTGCTCAAAGTGCTCACCCATGTGGGGCAGGCGGTGCGCAACGACTTTCAAATCCAACCCTTGGTGGAGGTGACACCCAAATGAGCTGCCGCCGTTGCATCGTCACTGGACGGGTGCAAGGGGTCTTCTTCCGGGAAAGCACCCGGCGCAAGGCGATGGAGCTGGAGATCACCGGGTGGGCCCTCAACCGACCCGACGGCAGTGTGGAGGTGGTCGCCTGTGGGACGGAGGCGGCAGTCGAGGCGCTGGTGGAGTGGTTGTGGACCGGCCCGCCCCTGGCCCAGGTGGCGCACGTGGCCTGCGAGCCGGCGCCGGAGACCGCCCCACCTGCGACCTTCACCACCGGATGGAGCGCCGATTCCTGAACCGCGCGACTCAGGTCGCCGGGGCGCTCCTTTTCCCATGGGTGGCGGTGTTTCGCCCCCGCCCCGTTCTCCTCATTTCGTCAGGGCGTGCCCTTGAGCTCAGGCGGCCGGAATCGCGGATCGGCCCGGCCGGCTTGAGGGGGCTCGCGCAAAGGAAAGGCGTTGCCTCCTTCTTGGGGATTGGCGAAGGGTCGTGGAGAAGCGGGCTTGGGGGCCGGCTGCACGGTCGCCTGGGCGGCTTGGCGGTGGGGCTGGGTTTGGGGTTGTGCAGGGGCCGGGTCGTTTTCGAGCGGCGGCACCTGAGGCGCCGGCGCCGGAACGGGCGCATGATAGACGGGCGCCACGGGCGCGGCGAGGGGAGGGGCCGGCGGCGGCAGATGGTACTCCGGCGGATCCTCACGACGGCCGCCGAAAAAGTTGTCCATGAAGCGGCCCGGATCGGGTACGGGAAAGCCGTAGCCTCGGCCGTCGTCGTAGGTCGGTGGCGGCGGAGCCGCTCTGCCGTAACCTGGGGGTGGGTAGCTGCCGTAGCCGCCCGGTGCCTGGCCGTTCCAACCCGGATTGGCGCCGTAAGTGGGGTAGGGCGTTGCAGGGAGCGTGGGGCTGGGCAGGTTTTGCGAGGGCGACCACCGCTGCACGTTACGGTTTTCCACCGGTGGAAACTGTCCTTGGCCGGCGCTCTGGGCGCGTTGTCCTTCCACGGGACGGTAAGGGCCTTGGGCCGCGACCGGCCCGCCCCAACCCAGTGCCAGAATCAGGGCGGCCCCAAGGATCTGTCGGTCGTTCATCGTGATTCCCCCTTTGGTCGAACCGTGGGCTTCGGTTTTTCTCCTTGTTCTTCAATCCTGCTATAAATGCGGCCCTTTTTGAAGCACCTGGAAGCCGCATGTTGTTGCCGCCTCTCACCAATGGATGGATTCTGCGCCGTTACCGACGGTTCCTGGCCGATGTGGAACTGGCCGATGGCCGTCGGGTGACGGCACACGTACCCAACACCGGGCGCATGACCGGCTGCTGGGCGCCCGGTGCGCCGGTCCAGCTCAGCCACAGCGACGATCCAAGACGCAAGTACCCTTGGACCTTGGAGCGGGTGGATATGGGGGGCGGCTGGATCGGGGTCAACACCCAACGGGTGAACGCGGTGGTGGAGGAAGGCATACGCCGAGGCAAGGTGCCCGCCTTGGCCGGTTATACCCGCATTCGGCGGGAGGTGAGTCCGCCGCAGCTGCCGGGCCGTGGCCGGTTCGATCTCTTGCTCGAAGAGGGACCGCGGGCCGATGCCTGGCTGGAAGTGAAGAACACCACCCTGCTGGTGGACGACGCTTTGGCCTTCCCCGATGCGGTCACCGAACGCGGACGACGCCATCTGGAGGCGCTGGCGCAGTTGCGCGACCAGGGCTTTCGTGCGGTGATGGTCTATGCCCTCAACCGCCCGGAAGGCCGCCATTTTCGCCCGGCCGACGAGGTGGATGCGGAATACGGCCGTCTTCTGCGCGCCGTGGTGCGCCGAGGTGTGGAGGTGTTCGCCCTGCGTCTGTGGCATGGGGCGCAGGAGATCCAGGTGGCGGGCGAAGTGGCGGTGCGCCTATGAAGTTCACCAGCCGCCGGCCGGCTGGATCACCTGGTGGGCGTTCTCCAAAGTCTGGACCCGGCTCTCGAGACGGCCGTCGCCATGGAGATGGATCCAGCGCCATCCGGGGGGCTGATCCCCCACGCCGAAGGCCGCCTGGCGTGGAGCGAACTGGATGCAGGTGGAGGGCGTGCCCAGGAGCTGGAGCCGGCCACGGCGCCCCTCCCAGGTCTGGTGGACGTGGCCCCAGACCAGGGCGCGGGCACGAGGCAGGGCTTCCAGCGTCTGCAGCAATGCCTGGCCGTTCTCCAAAGCCAAGGTGTCGAGCCAGCGGTTTCCCACCGGCAGTGGATGGTGGTGCACGAAGACCACCAGGTCTCGACCGGTCTCTCCTTCCCGACACAGCTGCGCCAAGGTTTCGGCGGGTAGTCGGCCAGCGTCGGACCCCGGCAAATGGCTGTTGAGAAACAGTAGAAGCCAGTTGCCCGCTTCCCACCGTCCGCAGAACTGGATCCCCAAGGGGGGCAGCACTTCGGCCATGGCGCGGGGATCGTCGTGGTTCCCCGGCAGGGCGGCCATGGGGGCGCCCAGGGGGCTCAGCGTTCGGGCGAGGCGGCGGTACCCTTCGGCGGAACCGTCGTGCACCAAGTCTCCGGTGAGCACCACAAGGTCGGGAGGGGTGGCCTCGGCGCGCACCGCATCGACCACCGCTTCGAGGCTGCGCTGGGTGTCCACCCCCAGCAACTCGCCGTCGGGGCGGGCGTAGAGGTGGCAGTCGGTGAGCTGGAGGATGCGAAACGGGCGATCGACGGGCTGGTCCATGGGTCAGAGAATGGATGTCCTCTGTCCGGCAACCCTACCGCCCGCAGCGGACCTTGATAACCCTCGAAGGCGCCGGGTGTGAACTGGTCCTCAGAACCCGTCGGTGGAGATGAACAGGCCCACGCGTAGATCACGCGCGGTGTAGATCTGGCGGCCGTCCACCTCGAGTCGGCCGTCGGCGATGCCCAGGACCAGTTTGCGGGCGATGACCCGCTTCATGTCGATGGTGTATTTCACCAGACGGGCATCGGGCAGAACTTGGCCGGTGAACTTCACTTCGCCCACGCCCAGGGCGCGGCCGTGGCCCGGGTGACCCAGCCAGCCGAGATAGAACCCCACCATTTGCCACATGGCGTCGAGTCCAAGGCATCCGGGCATCACCGGATCACCGGGGAAGTGGCAGGCGAAGAACCACAGGTCGGGGTGGATGTCCAGCTCGGCGATGATCTGCCCTTTGCCGTGGGCGCCACCCTCGTCGCTGATGTGGATGATGCGGTCCATCATCAGCATGTTGTCGGTGGGCAGTTGGGCGTTGCCGGGGCCGAACAGCTCCCCGTGGCCGCACTTGATGAGGTCTTCTTTGTCGTAGGCGTTCTTGCGTTCCATTGACCAGTCCAAATCGTTTGTGAATTCAGGGTGCCGGCGGTCCGTCGGGAACCGTCGCATGCATCTGTTCGGCCGTTTTCGGGCATTTTGCCATGGCGGCCTTTGTCCATCCGTGTTCAGGCGGGGGGTCGGCCGGAGGCGGTTCGCCGACGGGCCGGACCGGGCCCTAGTGGCTGCGTGGGCCGTGCTCGCCGGTCGGCCTCGAGGTGACCGCGAGGGCGTGATTCGCCGATCAGCCCAGCGCGTCCCGGAGGCGGTCCACCACCGTGTCGATGGGCACCAATTCGTTTTCGGAGGCGGTGCGGGCGCGCAATTCCACCCGCCCCTCCTTCAGCCCCCTTTCGCCCACCACGATGCGGAAGGGGATGCCGATGAGCTCGCAATCGGCGAACATGACGCCGGGGCGCAGGTCGCGGTCGTCGAAGAGGACTTCGATGCCGGCGGCCCGCAACTCGGCATAGAGGCGCTCCGCCGCTTCGCGGACGGCGGTCGATTTCTTCATTTGCATGGGCAGCAGGGCCACCTGGAAGGGGGCGATGCTCACGGGCCAGACGATGCCTCTGTCGTCGTGGTGCTGCTCGATGGCGGCGCCCACCACGCGGGAGACGCCGATCCCGTAGCACCCCATGGTCATGACCACCGTCTTGCCCTGCTCGTCCAGGACGGTGGCGTTCATGGCTTCGGAATACTTGGTGCCGAGCTGGAAAATGTGGCCCACTTCGATGCCCCGGCGGATCACCAGGGTGCCCCGGCCGTCGGGGCTGGGGTCGCCTTCCACCACTTTGCGGATGTCGGCCACTTCGGGCAGGGGCACGTCCCGCTCCCAGTTGATGCCGAAATAGTGTTGGCCGTCGATATTGGCGCCGGCGGCGAAATCGGCCAGTACCGCCACCGAGCGGTCCGCCACCATGGGCAGCGGCAGGTTCACCGGCCCCAGGGAACCGGGGCCGGCGCCCACGGCGGCGCGGATGGCCGCTTCGTCGGCAAAGCGCAGGGGCTTGGCCACTTGGGGCAGCTTTTCCGCTTTCACCGGGTTGAGTTC
Organism: uncultured Sedimenticola sp.; assembly: GCA_964404295.1. Taxonomy (GTDB): domain Bacteria; phylum Pseudomonadota; class Gammaproteobacteria; order Chromatiales; family Chromatiaceae; genus Thiolapillus. Next base: position 19,394 of record CAYOJM010000141.1, read on the forward strand.
GTGGTCGCCGCGCACCAGCAGGGCCACCAGGCCGCCGTCGGCACCTTCCACCACCAGGGTCTTCACCGTCTGTTCGATGGGGATGTTGAATTGGGCCACCAGATCGGCGATGGTCTTCGCATGGGGTGTGTCCACCCGCTCCAGCGCTTTCGTCGGCTCGGGCCGTTCGTCGCGGTCGGGCAGGGCTTCGGCCAGTTCGACGTTGGCGGCGTAGTCGCTTTCGGTGGAGAAGGCGATGGCGTCCTCTCCGGTGTCGGCCAGGACGTGGAACTCGTGGGAGGTGTTGCCGCCGATGGCGCCGGTATCGGCGGCCACGGCGCGGAATTCCAGGCCGCAACGTTCGAAGATGCGGCAGTAGGTGTCGTGCATCACCCGGTAGGTCTCTTCCAGAGAGGCCGCGTCCAGATGGAACGAATAGGCGTCCTTCATGACGAACTCGCGCGCCCGCATGACGCCGAAGCGGGGGCGGATCTCGTCCCTGAACTTGGTCTGGATCTGATAGAAGTTGACCGGCAGTTGGCGGTAACTGTTGATCTGGTGGCGCGCCAGGTCGGTGATGATCTCCTCGTGGGTGGGGCCGAGGCAAAAATCGCGTCCGTGGCGGTCCTGGAATCGGAGCAGTTCGGGGCCGTACTGGTCCCAGCGGCCCGATTCGCGCCACAACTCCGCCGGCTGCACCAGGGGCATGAGCAGTTCCAGGGCACCGGCCCGGTCCATCTCTTCGCGCACGATGCGCTCCACCTTGCGCAGCACGCGCAGGCCCAGGGGCAGCCAGGTGTAGAGGCCGGAAGCGAGCTTGCGGATGAGACCGGCGCGCAACATGAGGCGGTGGCTGGGAATCTCGGCGTCGGCCGGGGTCTCCTTGAGGGTGTGGAGGGGAAACCGGGATGTACGCATGTCAGGTGGTCCACTCGAAATGCCGTGTCGCGGGCCGGAAGGGAACGGGCCCGGAAAGCCATCATTTTAGCTTGAAAGGGAGAGCGGGCGGTATAATTCCCACTTTTTACGGGGTGGCCCCGGGGCCCCTCGTCCGGCTGACAGACAGGAACACGGCATGTCCAAGAACAAGGTCGAAAAAGTGGTGCTCGCTTACTCCGGCGGGCTGGATACCTCGGTCATCCTCAAATGGCTCGAGGAACAGTATGGTTGCGATGTGGTCACTTTCACCGCCGATATCGGCCAGGGCGAGGAGCTGGAGCCGGCCCGCGCCAAGGCCGAGGCCATGGGTGTGAAGGAGATCTACATCGAGGATCTGCGCGAAGAGTTTGCCCGGGACTATGTCTTTCCCATGTTCCGCGCCAACGCCGTCTACGAAGGCGAATACCTGTTGGGCACCTCCATCGCCCGGCCGCTGATTGCCAAACGGTTGGTGGAGATCGCCCGGGAGACCGGCGCCGACGCCATCGCCCACGGCGCCACCGGCAAGGGCAACGACCAGGTGCGCTTCGAGCTGGGCGCCTATGCGCTCATGCCCGACGTGAAGATCATCGCCCCCTGGCGGGAGTGGGATCTCCTTTCGCGCGAAAAGCTGATGAAATATGCCGAGGCGCACGGCATTCCCGTGGATTTCGCTCAGGCGGGCAAGAAATCGCCCTATTCGATGGACGCCAACCTGCTGCACATCTCCTATGAAGGGGGCATTCTGGAAGATCCCTGGGCCGAACCCGAGGAGTCGATGTGGCGCTGGACGGTCTCGCCGGAAAAGGCGCCGGACGAGCCCACCTATGTGGAGCTCACCTACGAGAGGGGCGACATCGTGGCCGTGGACGGGCAGGCCATGACCCCCGCTCAAGTCATGGAGCATCTCAACCGGTTGGGTGGGGAGAACGGCATCGGCCGGGACGACATCGTGGAGAACCGCTTCGTGGGGATGAAGTCCCGCGGCTGCTACGAGACGCCTGCAGGCACCATCATGCTCAAGGCCCACCGTGCCATGGAGTCCCTGACCCTGGATCGCGAAGCGGCTCATCTCAAGGATGAATTGATGCCCCGCTATGCCAGCATGATCTACAACGGGTTCTGGTTCTCGCCCGAGCGGGAGGCGCTGCAGGCCCTCATCGACCAGAC
>CAYOJM010000142.1:0-5700 GCA_964404295.1 uncultured Sedimenticola sp.
TGGGGCGGAAACTGAACGTGGGTGCCCAAACCATGAAACAGTATGCATTTGGTGGGACGAAAAACCGGCTCACAGCGGCCGCTTGCAAGATGCGCCTGGAATCTCCCGAACCAACTTGGGCACCAGATAACCCGGCAGGCGCTGTTGCATCGCTGCGTGCAGCGCCTTGGCGTGCTCGTCCGGCACCTGGAAGTGGGCTGCGCCCCTCACTTTGTCCAGTTGGTGAAGATAATAAGGCAAGATGCCGCTTTCAAACAGCTTTTTATTGAGTTCGAGCTGAGTCTCCAGCGAGTCGTTCACCCCCCGCAGCAGCACTGCCTGATTGAGCAGGGCGATGCCGGCCCGGCGCAGCGACGAAAGGGCGCAAGAAAGGAACTCGGTCAATTCCGCGGGATGGTTGACGTGGAGCACCAGCACTGCGGGGAGGCCGGTGGAGGCGATCAGGTGTACCAGCCTTTCGCCGATGCGTTGGGGCAACACCACCGGGAGGCGACTGTGTATCCTCAACCGCCGCAGGCCGGGTAGGGTGGCCAAGCCTTCCAGAAGGATGCCCAGGCGGTCGTCGTCCAGCAGCAGCGGGTCTCCGCCGCTGAGGATCACCTCTTCCAGATCCGGCGTTTTCGCCAAGGCGTCCAGCACGGGATCCCACCGCGCCGGCCGGGCGCCGGCGGCGGTATAGTCGAAATGGCGGCGAAAACAGTAGCGGCAGTGGACGGCGCAACCCCCTGTGGTGATGACCAAGGCCCGCTGCGGGTACTTGTGGAGCAGGCCGGGACCGGCCAGGGCGTCGCTGTCTCCGGTCGGATCCGTGCCGTAGCCGGGGGGAGACGTGAGCTCGGCGGAGTCGGGCAACACCTGGCGCAGGAGGGGATCGTCAGGATCCCCCGGCGTCATGAGGTCGGCGTAGTAGCGGGGTACACGCAGGGGAAATCGGCGAGCCGCGGCTTCCATCGCCGGCGTCCAGAGCCGTTCCAGGCCGAGATGGGCCAGCAGGGCCTTCGCGGAACGGAAGCCTTCGGCCAGGTGTCGTTGCCACGCCTCATGGTTCGGAAGCGGCGCGGAACAGGGTATCATTGCCGAATTTTCAACTTCCAGGCTGAGGAGAACATGGCGACCTATAGTACCAACGAATTCCGAGGGGGGTTGAAGCTGCTCCTCGACGGCGACCCTTGCGTCATCATCGAAAACGAGTTCGTCAAGCCCGGCAAGGGGCAGGCTTTCAACCGGGTGAAGCTGCGCAATCTCAAGACCGGCCGCGTGTTGGAAAAGACCTTCAAATCGGGGGAGACGGTGGAGGCGGCGGACGTGGTCGAGCGGGACTTGCAGTACCTCTACACCGACGGTGAGTACTGGTATTTCATGGACCCGGAAACCTTCGAGCAGTATCAGGCGGATGCCAACGCCATGGGCGATGCGGTCAAGTGGGTCAAGGACCAGGACCTGTGTACCGTGACCCTGTGGAACGGCCAGCCCATCGTGGTGGAAGCGCCCAACTTCGTGGTGCTGGAGGTGACGGACACCGACCCCGGCCTCAAGGGTGACACCTCGGGCGGCGGCGGCAAGCCGGCCACCTTGGAGACCGGTGCCGTGGTGCGAGTGCCCCTGTTCGTCCAGATCGGGGAAAAGATCAAGGTGGACACCCGCAGCGGCGAGTACGTCAGCCGCGTGAAGGATTGAGCGTTTCGGACCTGCGTTCCCTGCTCCAAGCGCGCGCCGGGCTTCTCGACGAGGTCCGGCGTTTCTTTCGTGAGCGCGGTGTGCTCGAGGTCCAGACGCCGGTCCTCGCCGCCGCTGCCGGTACCGACCCTGCGCTGGAGCCCTTCGTCACCCGCTATCTGGGACCCGGTGCGCCGGGCGGGCAATCCCTCTACCTGCAGACTTCGCCCGAGTTCCACATGAAGCGGCTGTTGGCGGCCGGCAGCGGCGACATCTTTCAAGTGGCCCATGCCTTCCGGCAGGGCGAACGTGGGCTTCGCCACAACCCCGAATTCAGCCTCCTCGAATGGTATCGGATCGGCTTCGACCACCACCGCCTGATGGAGGAAGTGGCTGAGCTGGTTGAGGCGCTGCTGGGCGCGGTGCGGCCGGTGGAGAAGGTGGCCTACCGCGCGCTCTTCCGCGATCGCTTCGGCTGGGATCCGCTGGAGGCGGAGGTGGAAGAGATGGCGGCCACCGCCGCCGGGCTGGGGCTGGAGGCGGAAGGGCTGGAGACGCGGGACCAGTGGCTCGACCTGCTGATGGGCCTGGTGCTGGAGCCGGAGCTGGGGCGCGGCCGGCTCACGTTCGTTTACGATTATCCCGCCACCCAGGCGGCGCTGGCCCGGCGCTGTTCCCACGACGACCGCCTTGCGTGTCGGTTCGAGCTCTATGTCGAGGGGATGGAGCTGGCCAACGGCTTCCACGAACTGATCGACGCCGAAGAACAGTTGGCCCGCTTCGAGAACGATCGAAAGGTGCGACGGGCACGGGGCCAAACGGAGCTGCCGGTGGACATGCGATTGATCGAAGCATTGCGCCGAGGGCTGCCCGATTGCGCCGGCGTGGCTCTGGGGCTGGACCGGCTGTTGATGCTCAAACTGGGGGCGAGGCGTCTGGACGAGGTGCTCGTCTTTCCTCTGGAGGAAGCATGATGCGCCCAATGCGCTGGCCCATGCGCACCCGCACGCCGGGCACCAGCGCCGGATCCCAGGCCACCCGGTCCCGGCCGAAAAGGGTGATGACGGTCGAACCCATGTTGAAACGCCCCATCTCCTCTCCCTTTTTCAATACGTAGGGGCGGTTGCCCGTGTAGAGCCAAGTGGTGGGCTCGCCTGCGGGGCCGCGTACCTCTCCGGCCCAGACCGTTTCCATGCTGCCGACGAAGATGGCCCCCACCAGGATCACCGCCATGGGGCCGGCCTCGGTGTCGAACAGGCAGATCACCCGCTCGTTGCGGGCGAAGAGTCCGGGCACGAGATGGGTGGTGGCTTCACTCACGCTGAAAAGGCTGCCGGGAACGAAGATCATCTCCCGGAGCCGACCGGTCAGGGGCATGTGCACGCGGTGATAATCCCGCGGCGAAAGGTAGATGGTGGCATAACCCCCGCCACTGAAGGTGTCCGCCAGATCCTCTCGGCCCGCCAGCAATTGCAACAGGGAAAAAGGATGTCCCTTGGCTTGCAACAACCGCCCTTCTTCAATGTAACCCGCCTGATTGATCTTGCCGTCGGCGGGACAGGCCACGGCATCCGCTTCGGCGGCGATGGGGCGGGCGTCCGGTTTGAGCGCGCGGGTGAAAAAGGCGTTGAAGCTGGGGTAACTCTCAGGCCGTGGATTGGCCGCTTCGAACATGTCCACCGCGTAGCGGTTCACCACTTCGCGGATGAGAAGATTCTTGAAGGGTCGCCAGGTGACGCGGGCGGCCCTGTACATGAGCGCAGAGAGGGCGTGTTGGGGCAGTACCCGGAGCAGGGCGGTGAGGAATCTGTCCTTGAAACGGGGTTCCATGGGGGTCACTGGAAAAACTTCAGATCGTGAGCGATGGCGGCGGGATCGGTGACGCCGGTGAACAGGGCCAGGAGCACCCCTTCAGGATCGACCAAGCCCACCACACCGTTTTCGGGGTCGCAGCCCACGCCCGTCTCCAACGCTTGCTGCGAAACGCCCAAGCGCCGCGCCAGTCGGGCGCGGGTTTCCCAAGGGCCGGTGACCGCGGTGAAGGCGGGATTGTAGAAATCGATGAAGCGGCGTAGCTGCTCCGGGGTGCGTGGTGTCCGTGCCATGTCCAGGAAGACCACCCGGGTCTGCTGCTGCAGCTTGGGGTTCCCGGCCAGGTGGTTCCAGGCCAGCACATAGTGGAACAGCAGCGGCCGGCACCGTTCATCGTCCAGGTTGCCTGTGACCAGGAAACTCCAGTGACCTTTGAACGAAGCGGGCGTGAAGGGGTCCCCTTTCTTGTCCAGCAGGCGAAACGCCTCCAAAGGCTTCGGATCGGGAAAGACGAAAGCCTGCAATTCGGCGGCCCCGGGGCGTGCATAACGGTTGCCCAAGTAGTAACTGACGCCGAACACGGTCACCGCCGCCACGGCGAAGAGCAGCTTGGTCAGGATCCTGCGGGTGGACATGCCGGCGAAAGAAAAGGAGACGGGCGGGGCGAAGGGAAGCTGGTACCGAGGGCGGGACTTGAACCCGCAAGGCCGCGAGGCCGGTGGATTTTGAGTCCACTGCGTCTACCAATTCCGCCACCTCGGCGATGGAGCAGGGAGAGTACAACGTCAGCGGTGAAGGTGGCAAGTGCTTGTCCGTGTTCGGCACCTCGAATGGCGATCATCCACCGCTGTGAACTCGTGCCGCAGGAAGCGGAGATGACGAGGCGACACGTGGGTGGAGGAGCCTTGCAGTAGAATGCGGGGCCATGCGCAAATCCGATTTCCGATTCCATCTGCCTGAAGCGCTCATCGCTCAGTATCCGGCCGCCGAACGGAGTGCCAGCCGGCTGTTGGCGCTGGGCTCGGATGGAACCATTCGTCACCTCAGTTTCCGCGATCTGGTCGAATTGTTGCGCCCCGGGGACCTTTTGGTGTTCAACGACACCCGGGTGATGCGTGCCCGTCTGTACGGTCGCAAGGAGACGGGGGGAAAGGTGGAGGTGCTCATCGAACGGCTGTTGGCGCCCGACCGTGCGTTGGCCCACGTGCGCGCCAGCAAGTCACCCCGGCCAGGGGGACGCATCCAGGTGGCGGGGCATTGGCTCGAAGTGACGGGGCGGGACGGCGATCTGTTCACCCTGCGCCTCGAGCGCGGTCAGTTCCACGCCCTCATGGACGCCCACGGCCACATGCCGCTGCCGCCTTACATCAAACGGCCGGACGAAAGGGTGGACGAATCCCGCTACCAGACCGTTTATGCCCGCCGGCCGGGCTCGGTGGCGGCGCCCACCGCCGGCCTCCATTTCGACGAGCCGTTACTGGCGGCGCTGGAGGCGCGGGGTGTGGAGCAGGCGCGGGTCACGCTCCACGTGGGGGCCGGCACTTTCCAGCCCGTGCGGACCGAAGATCTGAGCAAACACCGCATGCACGCCGAGTGGTTGCGGGTGGGGCCCGAGGTGTGCGAGGCGGTGGAGCGGACCCGGAGGCGGGGTGGCCGGGTGGTGGCGGTGGGCACCACTTCGGTGCGTAGCTTGGAGACGGCCGCCGCTGGCGGGGCGTTGCAGCCATTCGAGGGTGAAACCCGGCTCTTCATCACGCCGGGGTATCGGTTTCGGGTGGTGGATGCCCTGATCACCAACTTTCACCTGCCCGAGTCCACCTTGTTGATGCTGGTGTGCGCTTTCGGCGGTTACGAGGCGGTGATGGCGGCCTATCGGGAAGCGGTGGCGTGGAAGTACCGTTTTTTCAGTTACGGCGACGCCATGTTCCTCGAACGCGCAACGAAAAAAGGCGCGGCAGGGGGTGCCGCGCCAACAGTTCCACCAAAGGAGGATGGAGGAGTGTACTGAAAGCTTCAGTACGAGGGCGATTGTGCGCCAAGAGGTGGGAGGTGGCATTGATAATTATCAAGGCATCGTTTGAAAACAGGTTTAAAAAGACGCTCGAAGCGCCGTATTTAAGCATAAGGTGTTGATTTAAAAAGTAGATATTCCTCCATGGAGAAAACGTGAAATTTGACCTGATTCGCCAATCGGGCCGCGGGCGCCGGGGGGTCCTCCATTTTTCTCGGGGC
>CAYOJM010000143.1:0-8364 GCA_964404295.1 uncultured Sedimenticola sp.
GCCCTGGCTGCTGCTGGCGGCGGCGGTGGCGCTGGCGGACCAGCTCACCAAGTGGTGGGTGCTGCGCAGCTTCCACCCCGGTGAAGTCCGTCCGGTCACGGGCTTCTTCAACCTGGTGCTCACCTTCAACGAGGGGGCCGCCTTCAGCTTTCTCAGCGAGGCCGGCGGCTGGCAGCGGTGGTTCTTCATCCTGCTGACCCTGGGCGTCTCCCTCGCCCTGGGGCTCTGGCTGCGGCGTCTCCATGCCGGCGAGCGGGCCACCGCCCTGGGGCTGGCGCTGATCCTGGGCGGCGCCCTGGGCAACCTGGTGGATCGGGTGCGGCTGGGCCGGGTCACCGATTTTCTCGACTTCCACTGGCAGGGGTGGCACTGGCCCGCCTTCAACCTGGCCGACTCGGCCATCACCCTCGGCGTCGTTTTGCTGATGATCTTTTCCAGGAGCAAAAAAAGGTCGTCGTAGAGCGCCAGCGTGATTCGAGGGGAAATTTCCCGTCTCTTGTTCGTTCCGGGATTCTTTTACGTGTTGCTTGCGGCGAGGCACGGTGCCCTCGGCACGACCGGAACGTGCTTCTTTGCGTTCAATGAGGCCGCTTCTGCAACAAGGTCGAGACGCCGCTTGGAGGATGAAGGCACTCTGTGCAATGGCGTGGCGGGTGATGCCAGGTTCGGGAATGAAAAAAAACCCGGCCACCGTCCGTGTGACCGGGTCGTCGCCAGGCTTGGTTTGGTTCGTCCCTGACCTTCCCTGGAAAGCGTCCCTACTGATGGTGTCGTCCTTGGAATTCCCTAGCGGCGACGATATCAGTTTCCCTCGAGACGGGATTTCCGTCTGTCGGAAGATGCTGAAATCCTTGTAGGAATTTTCCTACAAAGGCGGCCCAGCGCTTCTGCCAGTGCAGGCCCGGGGCGTTCCAGGGCGGGGGGTACGGTGATGCGTGGCGTGTCGGATGCAACGGTCGGTTCGGGGCCGCCCGCCAATACCAGGTCGTGCGGACGGGCCAGGAGCGCTTCGCGGCTTACGGCGACCACGGCCAGGGGTTGGTCGGCGAAAACGTTGTTCAACCGAGCCTGGTGCAGCGCTTCGTTGAGCCAGTGGCGGCCTCCGAGCACCATCGGCGGTTGCGGCCAGATTTCGTATACCACTTGGAGGACGGGGGCGCCTTTACGGTTTAGGCATGCCTGTGCAAGACGGCGGCGGAAACGGGCGGCGGCCTCCACGCCGCGGTCGGGAACGCCCGCGAGCAGGGCGATCTTCTCCAACGCGGCGGCGATCTGGTCCAGTTTTCGGGGTTCGGTGCGGTAGACGGCGATGTTCATCCGTTCCAGCCAGCGCAGGTCGGCTTCCCGGTTGCCGGAAGCCCAGGCGATGACCAAGTCGGGCTGAAGGGCCAGCAACCGCTCCCGGTCCACCGGGCCGGGGGCGGCCAGGCGCGGGATTTCTTCGGGCAGTCCGGGGGCTTCCATAGCCGCCACCAACCGGTGGGCGGATTTCAGCGCCAGCACCAGTTCGGTGGCGTGGGGCGCCAGGGTGACGATGCGTCGGGCCGGTTTTTCCATCCGGACCGGGCGTCCGGTGTCATCGATGACAGCCGGTCCGGCGACGACCTCCACCGCCACCAGCAGGAGCAGACTTCCAAGTCGGGCGTTCATTCCGGCATCCGCTTCAGCAGTCGGTGGAGCCGCGACCAGTCGAAAACGGGGCCGGGGTCGGTCTTTCGTCCTGGCGCGATGTCACTGTGGCCCACCGTGCGTTCGGGCGTGATGGCGGGAAACCAATGCCTGATCCGGGCCACGGTGGCGGCCAGGGTGTGGTACTGGGAATCGGTGTAGGGGATGTGATCCGTTCCCTCCAGCTCGATGCCGATGGAGAAGTCGTTGCATGCCTCCCGGCCTTGGAAAGAGGAGCGGCCGGCGTGCCAGGCGCGCCGCTCCAGGGGGACGAACTGGATCAGTTCTCCGTCACGGCGGATGAGCAGGTGGCTGGAGACCCGCAGCCGGTGGATGTCTTGGAAACAGGGGTGGCGGTGGCGCGGCAGACGGTTCTGGAACAGGGCCTCGATCCAGGGGCCGCCGAAAGCGCCGGCCGGCAGACTGATGCCGTGGATGACCAGCAGGTTCACCTCGGTGCCCGGTGGGCGCTCGTCTTGGTTGGGTGAGGGGCAGCGGCGGGCCTGCTGGAGCCAGATTGGTCTGGGTGTCGAGGGGGTCAACAAAAACGCTCGTCAAATGGTGTTTGATTGTTTAGACTCAATAACTTGAAGGGGTTTCATAAAAAATAAGGTTAAAATTTGCGTGGAAGCCGGAGAGGGTATCCACGCAGGAAATCGAAAGGGAGGCGGCGGATGAAGCGGGAAAACCGCTCCGTAAGCAACGCTCGAGCGCTTTTGGGATTCGCTTCATGTTCTGATGTGCCGCCGTTCAAGGCTTCCTTTCGTCCGGCATGGGAAAATTCTTGCACAATTGTGAAGGGGCGTGCGCTGGTTTCCAAGGGCGGCATTCATGGCGAAACCCTATAAGTCGGTGCTGACCCGGCACCAGCTACAGCAGCTCGCCGGGTTTTTTCGGAGCCGGGTGGAGGCTTGGCTCGACCCGCGCCTGCCCGGCTTTTTCGATGCGGTGGAGGAGCAGTTCCATCACCAGGCCGATCAGGCGCCCAGTGATGCCCAGCGCCGGGCTTTCGGAGAAGCCGCGGTCGAACTGGCTCGCAGCCGCGGGAGGCTGGGGGTTCAGTTCAAGACCCATCTGCTCAAAGCCACGGAAACCTTTTTCCTCCATTACGAGGCCTATCTCGAAGAGTTCATCCATGGGTTCGCTCCGTCCAGCGCATCGAACCGAGCTCTCGAATTGGTCAACAACGAAAAACTCGAAGAGGATTTGATGATCCTCAGAGCCGCGCATCGGGCCACCAGCCGCCATCAGGCGGCGCATAAAGAGATGGTCTCCTACATGGCGGCGGTGGTGCAGCCCAAGGATCTACCACAGAACGCCACTCCTTTGTCGCCCCAGGTCGTGGCCAACTGTCTGCGCATGGCGCTGGCCGACTGGCAGGGCGGGGCATCTGCGCGTTTCGTCTTCTATCAGGTGATGGTGGACCACCTGCTCGATGAGGTGGAAGCGCTCTATCCCCCGTTGGTGGATGCGTTGCGCAAGGTGGGATTGGAGCCGGTCGAAGTTCAGTTCAAGGTGGCCCGGCCTCCGGGCCGGGCCGCACCTCCGCTGCCGGCCGGCCGCAGGACCTCAACCGCACAGAGCCGATCGGACAATGAAGAGGCTGCCTTGTTTACGGTGTTGGGGCTGATGCGACAGTTGGACGAAGCGGATCGCGAGGCATTGGGCATGGCGGGTTCCATGGCCGGACGGGGGAGAGAAGAGGGTGTGGCCATGAAGCCGGAGGCCATCGCCGGTGTGGTGGAACACCTGTTGGAGCGCCATCCACCGTTGGTGGAAGGGCTCGCTGAAGCACGCCGTTACCAGCAGAGATGGAAGCAGGAGCTGGTGCAGGCCTTGCGTGAAGAGATGGACCGGCGCCAGTTGCGGTTGCACAACCTGGATCAGCAGATCATCGATATCGTCACCATGCTGTTCGATTTCGTCTTGGACGACGATTTGATCCCGGATTCCATGAAGGTATTGCTGGTCCGTTTGCAGATGCCGGTGTTGCAGATCGCGCTGCGTGACAAGACGTTTCTCACCAATTCACGCCATCCGGTGCGGGTGCTCATCAACAACCTCTCCAGGGCCGCGGTGCGCTGGGTGGATACGGGCGACTATTCCGAAGAGAGTGTTTACGGGATGATCCGCCGTTCGGTCGAGCGAATCTTGGAAGGAGAACCTCTAGATCTCGAGCTCTACGTTCAAGTGAACCGGGACTTCACCGAATTTCTGGCCCAAGAGGAGCGAGGTGCGCGGGTGGCCGAGGAGCGGGTCTCTCAAGTGGCGCGGGGTAAGGAGCAGCTTGCGGTTGCTCGGCGCCGGGTGGGAGAGATCCTCGACGCTTTGATCACCGACGATCTGCCCGAGGTGGCGCGCCAGATTCTGGAAGACGCCTGGCGTGACGTATTGACCCTGATCCTGCTTCGTGAGGGCGAGGAGAGCGACGCCTGGGAGGAGGCCCTTCGGGTGGCCCGCCGTCTGGCGCACAACGCATGGGAGGCCGGCAGTGAAGCCCAGCGTCGGCGTTTTCTCGACGAGGTGCCCCAGCTGTTGGGTGATCTGCGCCGCGGCTTCGCCTCCATCGCCTATGATTCGCGCAAGGCGCAACAGTTGCTCAGCCGGCTGGAGGCGTGCCGTGACGCGGCGGCCAGGGCGGGGACGCCCTCCGCCGCCTGCGTCCGGGCCTCGGCCCCCCGTGTCGAAACGCGGAAACCTGCAGAGCCGGACCATTTCGATCTGCTCGTCCAGTCCCTCAAGGAGGGGGATTGGGTGCGCTGGGAGTTGCCGGGAGAGGGCGAGCGGCGGGGCAAGCTGGCTTGGCGCAGCGAGGTCGCGGACATCCTGCTGTTCGTGGACATGCGAGGCCGGAAGCTGGCGGAGCATTCCAGCACCGAGCTGGCCGAGCTGTTTCGCAAAGGGCAGGCGTCGCGCCTGGAGCATATCGATCGGCCTTTCATGGAGCGGGCGCTCCGATACCTGCACCGGTTGCTGCGCCGACGTGCAGCACGCAATCTGCCACGGATTCTGCCCGCCTGACCGCGCCCCGCCGGTATAATCGCAGCCCTTACCACAGCACGAGGAACGATCATGGCGGAACGCATCACCGATTCCGGTCTCAAGTACGAAGATCTGGAGGTGGGCGAGGGAGCCGAAGCCCAACCCGGGCGGAAGGTTCGGGTCCATTACACCGGCTGGTTGACCGACGGCACCCGTTTCGATTCCAGCCTGGACCGGAACGAGCCGTTCGGCTTCGTGCTCGGTAAGGGCCAGGTGATCCGGGGCTGGGACGAAGGCGTGGCGGGCATGAGAGTGGGCGGCCGCCGTCGGCTCACCATTCCGCCCCATTTGGGTTATGGCGCACGCGGCGCCGGGGGCGTCATACCGCCCAATGCCACCTTGGTGTTCGAAGTGGAACTGCTCGAGGTGGAGTGATGCATCCGCCGCCTTGGGTGGTGGCGCGGGACGTGGCCCGTGCGCTCGAGGAGGACGTGGGCAGCGGCGATCTCACCGCCGCCCTGGTGCCGCCCGGGACGGCGGCGGCGAGTCTGGTCTGCCGCGAGGCCGCGGTCCTGGCCGGCCGTGCATGGTTCGACGAGGCATTTCGGCAGGTGGACCCGGCGGTGGAGGTGACCTGGGCCTTCGGCGACGGAGATCGAGTGGCGGCCGGGAGCGAAGTGTGCCGTGTGCACGGTGAAGCGTCCGCTCTGCTCACCGGGGAGCGTACCGCCCTCAATCTGCTCCAGACCCTTTCCGGCGTGGCCACTGCCACCGCCGCCTACGTGGAAGCGGTCGCAGGGACAGGCGCCCGCATTCTCGACACCCGAAAAACCCTGCCCGGGTTGCGGCGGGCTTTGAAATATGCCGTCACCTGCGGCGGCGGACACAACCACCGCATGGGGCTTCACGACGCCATTCTCATCAAGGAAAACCACATCGCCGCCGCCGGTTCCATCACCGCAGCCCTGGAGCGCGCGCGTTCTCTCCATCCCGGTGTGGAGACAGAGATCGAGGTGGAAGACCTGGATCAGTTGCACGAGGCCCTCGCCGCCGGCGCCCGGCGTGTGCTGCTGGACAATTTTTCGCTGGAGCAGTTGCGGCGGGCGGTGGCGGTGACCGCCGGCCGGGCCCGGCTGGAAGCCTCCGGGGGGGTGGATATCGAAAGCGTGCGTCGCATCGCCGAAACAGGAGTGGACGACATCTCGGTGGGCGCGCTGACGAAACACCTTAGGGCCGTCGATTTTTCCTTCAGGTTCGACGACGAAAATCACGATCGTTCGAGGTGACCTCCATGAAACGAATCGCTCCCGTACTCTTGTTGGCCGGAGCCGTTGCAGGCACGTCCGCGGCCGAACTGGAAACTCTGGACCAACGGTACAGCTATACCCTTGGGGTGCGCATGGCGCGGATGCTCAAGGCGGAAGGCATCGGCGAGTTGGACGGCGCCGCCTTCGGCGAGGCGGTGGCCGACGTCATCAATGGTCGGCCGTTGCAGCTCACGGAGGAGGAGATGGAAGCGGTGCTCAAGGCGCGTGCCGAGCGGATTCGACGCCAGGCCCAAGTCCGCGCCGAGGCGGCGCTGGCGCGCTCGCGCGCCTTTCTCGAGGAAAACGCCCGCAAGCCCGGCGTCCAGGTTCTGCCCGGCGGCGTGCAGTATCGGGTGCTCGAGGAGGGCAGTGGCACGCCGCCCACGCTCGACGATCAGGTGAAGGTGCATTACGAGGGGCGCACCCTCGACGGCCGCAAGTTCGACAGCTCCCGTGACCGTGGAGAGCCTGCGGTGTTCGCTCTGCGTGGCGTGATCAAAGGGTTTTCCGAAGCTCTCACGCACATGAAGCCGGGGAGCCGTTGGGAAGTCTTCATCCCCCCGGAGCTGGCCTATGGCGCTCAGGGGGCGGGAGACGTCATCGGTCCCAACGAGGCCCTCGTGTTCGATCTCGAATTGCTCGAGGTGATGAAGCGTTAGGCGGTCGTGCTCGGTCGGTTCGGGCCGCGGGCCGGAACGAAGCCGTCCTTTGCGGTGGAATCGGCCGTCGGCCGCTCAGTTCTGGTCGAGCTGGAGGTATTCCCAGATCTTTTCGGCCAGGGTCTTTTCCTGTTCGGGCAAGGTGGGGAAATTGCCCCGCTCCTCGTTGTAGGCCAGCACCCGCAGCGCGTCACGATAGAGTTCTTCTTCGCCCATGCGTTCGTAAGCGATGATCATGATCATGAGCGCGTCCTTCACCGATGGCGTGTACTGGTAGTGCTGCACCACGTATTGGGCGCGGTTGGCCGCCGCCAGCCAGGCGCCGCGGTCCAGGTAGTAACGAGCCACATGCAGCTCATGGCGGGCCAGGAGATTGCGCAAATAGAGCATGCGCAGGCGGGCGTCCTTGGCGTATTCGGTGTCGGGGAAGCGGCGCACCAGCTCGGCGAAGTCGTTGTAGGCGTCCTGGATGGAGCCGGGATCCCGCTGGGAGTGGTCGGTGGGCAGAAAACGGGAGAAGAAGCCCATGTTCTGGGTGAAGTTGACCAGCCCCTTCAGGTAGAGGGCGTAGGCCACCGCGGGGTGGTCCGGATGGAGCCGGATGAAACGGTCGATGGCGGCGAGGGCGGAATCCGGTTCGTCGTTCTTGTAATAGGCGTAAGCGATGTTGAGCTGAGATTGGAGGGCATACTTGCCGAAGGGGTAGCGTGACTCCAGCTTTTGATAGAGCTCGATGGCTTTCTGGTAATTTGCGTCCTGCATCTCCTCGGTGGCGGCGGCATACAGGCGCTGGGCCGACCAACCTTCGGTCTTGTCCCTCTGTTCGGGCAGCAGGCCGCAGCCGGCAAGAAACAGCAAGGACGAGAGGATCCAGGCGCGTGGGGTCATTCGCGAAGTGGAGCGGTTGCAAGTGGTGCGATTATACCCCACATTAAGGCGGCCCCCGCGACGCCGTCCCATTCATGAATCGAGCTCCAATCGTCCACCATCACGCGGTGTTCGGCGCCGAGCATTCCGGCCTGCGCCTGGATCAAGCGCTGGCCCGGCTGTTTCCCGATTATTCGCGCAGTCGCTTGCAAGGTTGGATCCGGGCCGGTCGCGTGCGGGTGGATGGCGCCGTGCTCAAGCCGCGCGACAAGGTGTTCGCCGGCCAGAAGGTGGAGCTGGCCGCCGTGCTCGATGCCCAGTCGTCCTGTAGGCCGCAGTCCATCCCTTTGAAGGTGGTCCACGAGGACGACCATCTGTTGGTGATCGACAAGCCGGCGGGATTGGTGGTCCACCCGGCGGCGGGCAACCCCGACGGCACCCTGCAGAACGCCCTGCTGCACCACGACCCCCGCCTCGAACGGCTGCCCAGGGCCGGCATCGTCCACCGCCTGGACAAGGAGACCACCGGTCTCATGGTGGTGGCGCGCTCCCCCCTGGCCCATCGGCGGCTGGTGGAGGCGCTCCAGGCGCGGCGCATCAAGCGCCACTACCAAGCCCTGGTGGTGGGCAGGCCCACGGCAGGCGGCACGGTGGAGGCGCCCATCGGCCGCCACCCGGTGCAGCGCACCCGCATGGCGGTGGTGGCGGGGGGCAAACCGGCGGTGACCCATTTCCGCATCGCGGAGGCCTTGCGCATCCACACCCTCCTCGACGTGGAGCTGGAGTCGGGCCGCACCCACCAGATCCGCGTCCACATGGCCTGGATCCACCTTCCCCTGGTGGGCGACCCGGTCTACGGCGGGCGGCTGAAGCTGCCGCCG
>CAYOJM010000144.1:0-4158 GCA_964404295.1 uncultured Sedimenticola sp.
CCAATTGGGCGGCTTCTTCGATGTGGGTCACCACTGTCTTCACGCCCTCTTTCTGGAGCTGCTCGTTGAAGCTTTTGACCAGCTCGTGGTGCTCCTTGTCTCGGGAAATGTTGGCTGCGGTGTCGGTCTCGAAGTAGACCAGGTCGGCGTGCAGGTGTTTGACCAGGTTCACTGCCTCTTGTTCGAAGGAGAAGTGGCTCAGGGCGATACGACAATTGATCTTGCGCAGTCCTTCGGTGAGCTGTTCCACCATATCCAAATGGCGCATGGCATCCTGCTGGGCGATGATGAAAGTGAGCCAAGCTCCTTTGGCTTTGAACTCGCGCAGGCAGTCGCAGATCCACAGAAGCAGTGAATCGTCGGTCACCGATTGTCCGGAGAGGTTGATGAAGAAATTGACCCTATGGCCCTCTTGGCGCTGGCGGGCCAACTCCTCTATGGCGCGCCGGATGACCCAGCGGTCTAGGTCGGCCATCCGCTCCGACTTGTCGGCGTCGGGAAGGAATTCGACCGGCGCGAGCAGCTCGCCTTCGTCCGTACGGATCCGCAAATAGACTACGTAGTGTTCGCGGCTGTTGCCGTGCAGGCTGACTACGGGTTGATAGACAGGAAGCAGCCGATCCTCTTCCATGGCCTTGTCGATGAGGCGGACCACCTCCTCGTTCGCCTCTTCTGCGCTCTCCCCGGCCTGCTGCAGGCTTTCATCGAACACCACCAGAGAGAGCCCCTGATCCATGGCGTGATGGCAGGCTCGAGCGGCATGATGCGTGAGGTCGTTGACGCTGTGGACCAGTGGCTGGTCGCTGTAGGCGAGCCCGGCGACCAACTGCGGTACGGGTGTCATGCCTTCGCTTGCTTTGCCCATGCGCTCCAAGAGGCGTCGGGCAACGGCTTCGGCGTCGGTCGAAGGGGTACATAAAAGGGCCAGCTCGTGGTCGCCGTAACGTGCCACGAGATCCGAGTCGTAGGTGGATTCTTTCAGGATGCGAGCCAGGCGACGCAACAGGTCTCGTACAGGGTCGGCGCCCGTTTCCTCCACCAGCTCCCCATGGTTTGCGATTCGAAACAGTACCAATCCCAGGCGTTCATTCCTGGTTTGGCTCTCGTGCAACCGCGGCTCCAAGGCCTCGAGGAAATAGGCCCTATTGTAGAGTACGGTCTCCAGATCGTAATGGCTGAGGTCCTCCAACTCCAGGCGGTTGTAGGCGCTGCGATCGGTGATGATCACCTGGGTGCAATCTTCTCCTTCCACCCGGGTGGGGGCGAAGCGCATCTCCACCGGGAAAGTGCGGCCGTCGCTGGCGACACAGTCGATCTGTAGGTTCTCCGCCGTATGCTTCTTTTCCAAGGTGCGCAGCACCGGCTTGAATTTGAGGCGGTCATCTGGAGCCACCAGGTCCATGAACGGCAGACCTTCGAGATCGAAGATGCTCTCGAAACCGAACAGCGCCAGGTAGGCGGGATTGGCATACAGATGCATCCCTTCATGAATGTAGGCGACCGGCTCCTCCATGTTCTCGGTGAGTAGGCGCCAGCGTGTGTCGGCCTCTTCCGCCGCTGCTTTGGCTTCTGCCAGTTTACGCCGGGAGAGCAGGTTCTGTTGCTCACGGTTCACCACGTAGATGAGGTGGGCCGAATCGTGCCGCTGGATGATGTCGTGCGCATTGGTTTCGGCTGCGAAGAAGAGCTCGTCGGCAGGGTCGTCGGACAGGAGGATGAAGGAGGCGAGAGGTGACTGCTTGCGGATCTGGCGAATGGCGGTGGTGAAGTCGATCTCCTCGGCATCGCAGTTCACCAGCACCATGTCGGCATGGCGTTGCTCGAGGAAATCATCCAGCTCCTCTTGGGTGTCGACCGTGGAGAGATGTATCACCATGCCGGAGTTGCGCAGGGTCTGGGCGTATTGGTTGGCGTCATCGGGGGGGCACCCCAACACCAGGAGTTCGATGACGTCGGTGAGCGGGGTGACGATCTGAATGATGCGTTCGGCTGTGGTGGTCATCTTGGTTGTCCCCTGAATCCCCTTCTTTTCACAGCTCACTCCAAAGGTCGTCGAAACGGCTCTGGTCCTCTTCCGATCCCGGCGAGGCGCCTGCCGCGTCCACATATTCGAATTGATAGTGGACGAAGTTGTTGTTGGACTCGATCCAGCGGGTGAGTCGGATGCGGTGCTGGCCGAACTCGGTGGTCAATAGAAGCTCCGTTTCCGGTTTGAACACATGGGCGTTGGTCAGCAGGGTCTGCTCGTGCTCACTGTCGTCGCTGTTGGAAAGGAGCAGGCACCTGTAACTGGTATCGGCCGAGCCGCCGCTTCTTAAAGTGGAGATCTTCACTTCGGTGCATGTGGGGGCCAGAATCTGCAGCCCCAGATAGAGCTCGGTGTCGCTGTGGTGCTTGATCCAGCGGGTGACTGCGATGCCGTAGTCGTCCGGCTTCTCCGGCGAGCGGATGCCCAGCACGTCGCCCACCCTCACCCGCATGGGGTAGCTTTTGCGCCAGCTCAGGCAGTAACCCTCCACACTCTGGTTGTAGGTCAGGACATTGAAGGGGTCTTCCATCGGTTTCGGCTTGGGCGCATGCAGGAGATCGTTGTCGTCGCTGCCCAGCAAGGTGCTGATGATGGCCTTGCTGTCATTCAAAAGAGAGTCGCCGGTGAGCACCGATGCCGGCCCCTGGATGGCCAGGGTGCTGAATACGCTGTCGTTCCAAGTGAGGCGGCTGCTGGGGCCGATCAGCTTTTCGAGAGATTCGGTCGGCTCGTGAGCCGCCTTCTTCTCCTGGGCGGCCTCCGCCGCTTCAGCGGCCCGTTTTGCTTCGAGCAGCCGGAACAGGTTGTCCAGCCCGACGATGGCTTCGATCTCGGTACGGATGGCGGTGCGCGGATATTTGCGCTCCAGCGACTTGGTCCAGGTGCGGATCAACGGTCGCAGGAGGCTGCGGGAGAGCCGCTCCTGATCTTTCTCTAGATAAGCCGGAGATTCCCAGTCGGAGTTTTCGAACTCGTTACGGGCCTCATCCACCACGGCATTGAGATCCAGCGCCACGAAGCGGGCGTCTCTGCGCTGGGTTTCGTCCAGGGTGGCCCGGGGCGGGCGGTCGTCCCACAAGTTGATGAAGAACAGGCCGGTGTTCCCGCGGGTTTCGTGAGCCGGTCGCAAACTGGCCAGATCGGCCCATTGTTGGCATCGCTCATGAATACGGCGGATCTGTGATTGACGGAGGCGGTATGGGTTGGTGGTGGCGAGCAAGAGCAGGGCCTTGTAGAGGCTTTCGATGCTTCGGGCGTTGCGGCGTGCGCGCAAGAAGCCGCGGCTCTCTTTCACTGGCACCTGATGGACCCCGTTCTGCGCCGCCCAGGCGTACAAGTAGTTGGCTTCCCGCCAGGCGCCTTCGGGGTAGTCCCTGTACACCAGCATGCTGTGGTAGATCTTTTGGCCGATGTATCTGAGCGCTCTTTGGGCCGCCACGATCACCAGGTTCTGGTTGAAGTTGCGGTCGTCGGCCAGGATCTGGTCCAAAAAGAGGATCTTGTAGGCGTTGGCCACCTCGTCACACAAGGCGGCGGTGAGCTGGGCCGCTTTGCGCGCGCGGGAACTCAAAGGAAAACCGGTGTTGTAGTAGTGGCGGGCGATGTTGGTGTTGATGTAACGGACCGGCTCGCGGAAGGTTTCGATGACTTCCGTGCGGATCAGCGTGGGAATGCGGATACGGTTGAAGGTGACCAGGGTGTTGTAGACCTGGCGGGCGGTCTCACCGATGTTGGCCACCGGCAGCTCTTCGGCCCAACGGCGCACCGCCCGTGGGTCGAGCAGAAAAGAGTCTTGGGGCGGCTCGGTCTGCGCCGGTATGGAGAGGGCTTCGGTGGAGCGCCTCTTGAAGTCTTCCTGGGTCGTGTTCGACATGAATTACCGCATGGGAATGCGCCCGAGGGACGCCTGGGTTTCACCGGCTCGGGATTTCACCGGCCCATGGCCGCCGCAATAAGCCTCCAGCCCGCCCACGGAAAGTAACACATTATGGGGCGGAAACTGAACGTGGGTGCCCAAACCATGAAACAGTATGCATTTGGTGGGACGAAAAACCGGCTCACAGCGGCCGCTTGCAAGATGCGCCTGGAATCTCCCGAACCAACTTGGGCACCAGATAACCCGGCAGGCG
>CAYOJM010000145.1:0-37715 GCA_964404295.1 uncultured Sedimenticola sp.
CTACTGCCACAACCCTCACCTGCTGCCGGCCCGCGGCAGCGAACTGCTCGACTGGGAGGCCCTGCTGGAGGTGCTCCACCGGCGGCGTGGACTGCTCGATGCCGTGGTCTTCAGCGGCGGCGAGCCCACCCTGCAGGGCGACCTGCCCGAGGCGGTACGCGAGGTCAAGTGCATGGGTTTCCGCGTGGGCCTGCACACCGCCGGCTGCTATCCCCGCCGCCTGGCCCGGCTGCTGCCCCTGCTGGACTGGGTGGGACTCGACATCAAGGATCTGCCGGAACACTACCCCGCCCTCACCGGCGTCCCCGGCAGCGGCGAACGGGCCTGGGAGAGCCTGGAGCTGCTGCGCGGTAGCGGCCTCCCCTTTGAGGTGCGCACCACCGTCGGCCCCCACTTGCCAGAAGCGCGCTTGCGCCGTCTGGTCCACCGGCTGCGCCGGCTGGAGATCTCCCACCACCGGCTACAGCCCATGCGCCCACCACCGTCGGAGGAGAGTAACATGGCGGCATGGTCCCCTGCGCCATCGACGAGCTGGAAGCCCGCTTCGGCACCCACTTCGTCCGTCGCCGACTCGCACTCGAAGCCGCACGGGCCGGCGCCTCCCTTTTCGTCCGCTGGAAAAAACGCGCCACGCGGGCCTTCATCCGCGGCCTGATTCGCAGCACGGGACTCCAGGAGCGGGGCCTTCGCAACAGCCGCGCGTGGCGGGTGCGCCACCACGAAGTGGTGCTGCCGGGGCTGCCCGAAGCCCTGGACGGCCTCACTTTGTTGCACCTTTCGGACCTGCACGCCGATCTCGATCCCACGGCCATGAAGGCCCTCGCCCACGAGATCTCCGAGCTGGAATACGACTTGGCCCTCCTCACCGGTGACTACCGGAACGCCGGCCACGGCCCTATCGAGCCCGCCATGGCCGCCCTGGCGCCGGTGTGTGATGCCCTGCACGCCCCTGCGTTCGGCGTGCTGGGCAACCACGACAGCCTGCTCATGGTGCCGGCCCTGGAGGCCATGGGGGTACGCATGCTCGTCAACGAAACCGCTCGGGTAACCCATGCCGGGGCCGTGTTGCGCCTCGCCGGCATCGACGACGCCCACCACTACCGCACCCACGACTTGGCCGCGGTTGCGCCGGCGGCCGACGACCGGGCGCCGGCCCTGCTCCTCTCCCACACGCCGGAGGTCTTTCGCGAAGCGGCTCGGGCCGGCTTCCATCTGATGCTTGCGGGCCACACCCATGGCGGCCAGATCTGCCTGCCCGGCGGCATTCCCCTCACTCTCGAAGCGCGCTGTCCCCGCGCCCTGGGCCGTGGTTCCTGGCGTCACGACACCTTGCAGGGGTACACCACGACCGGCGCCGGCTGCTGCATCGTTTCGGCCCGCTTCAATTGCCCACCCGAAGTGGTGCTGCATCGGTTGCGTCGACCGCCCGGGACGGCGTGACGCGGCTCAAGCGCCCAAGAGGTCTTGCAGCGCCGTTTCGAGCTCCGGAAACCGGAACTCGAAGCCCGCCTCCAGCAACCGCGCCGGAATCGCCCGCTGGCTGCCCAGCAGGATCTGGGCCTGCTCCCCGAGAAAGAGTCGCAACAACGGCGCCGGCGCCGACAGCCAGGCCGGCCGATGCAGCGCCCGCGCCAGCATCCGCGCAAACACCCTTTGCGTCACCGGATGGGGGGCGGTGGCGTTGAACGGCCCCTCCAGGGTGGGGTGGTCGAGCAGAAAGCGGATGAGACCCACTTCGTCCTCCAGATGGATCCAAGGAAACCACTGCCGACCGTCGCCCAAGGGCCCGCCAAGTCCCAGCCGGAAGGGTAAACGGAGCCGGGCCAGCAATCCGCCCGGCCCCAACACCGGCCCGGTGCGCACCAGGCAGACCCGCACCCCCAGTCGCTCCGCTTCCAACGCCGCCTCCTCCCAGGCGACGCACAGCTCGGCACCGAAGCCCACCCCCGGCCGCGCCTCTTCGGTCAACACTTCGGCACCCCGATCGCCGTAATAACCCACCGCCGATCCCGACACCAGCACGGCCGGCTTCGGCTCCAGCGCCGCCATGTGCGCCACGAGCCGTTCGGTGAGCGTGACCCGGCTGGCCCACAACCGCGCCTTGCGCGAAGCGCTCCAACGGGGGCCGAGGATGGGCTCGCCGGCCAGATTGACCACCTGATCGCAGGGCGGCATCCGCTCCACCGCATCCACCACCCCCACGGCGCCGCACAACCTTTTCACCTCGTGGGCCGGCCGACGGCTGAGCACTGTCACTTCATGGCCGGCCTCCAACAGCCTGGAACACAAGCGGCGGCCGATGAACCCGGTGCCGCCCGTCACGAATACATGCATGGCTCATCCTCCTTATTGGGCTCCTACGCCCCGCCACCAAACGCCCACCGAACGCTCCGGCCGCGTCCAAAGACGAGGATAGGGTAAAATCGGCGCCCCGTTCGCTTTTCCAGGACCCTTCACGGCATGGAACAGTTCAAAGGCACCACCATTCTCTCGGTGCGCCGCAACGGCCGCGTGGTCATCGGCGGCGACGGCCAGGTCTCCATGGGCAACACGGTGATGAAGGGCAACGCGCGCAAAGTGCGCCGGCTCTACAAGGGTCGGGTGCTGGCGGGCTTCGCCGGCGCCACCGCCGACGCCTTCACCCTCTTCGAACGCTTCGAGGGCAAGCTGGAAAAACACTCCGGCCACCTGGTTCGCGCCGCGGTGGAGCTGGCCAAGGACTGGCGCACCGACCGCATGCTGCGCCGCCTGGAGGCCCTGCTGTGTGTGGCCGATCGCGAGGCCTCGCTCATCCTCACCGGCAACGGCGACGTGGTCGAGCCCGAGCACGACCTGATGGCCATCGGCTCCGGCGGCCCCTTCGCCCAGGCGGCGGCCCTGGCGCTGCTGGAGAACACCGAACTCTCGGCCCGAGAGATCGTGGAGAAAGGGCTGGCCATCGCCGCCGACATCTGCGTCTATACCAACCACAACCGCACCATAGAAGAGCTGGAGTGCGAGTGAGCGCTCCAGCCGCCGCGCAGGAGACATCCATGTCCGAGATCACCCCGCAGGAGATCGTCCGCGAGCTGGACAAACACATCGTCGGCCAGGACGCCGCCAAACGCGCCGTGGCCATCGCGCTGCGCAACCGCTGGCGCCGAACCCAGGTGGACCCGGAACTGCGCAACGAGATCACCCCGAAGAACATTCTCATGATCGGCCCCACCGGCGTGGGCAAGACCGAGATCGCCCGCCGCCTGGCGCGCCTGGCCAACGCCCCTTTCATCAAGGTGGAAGCGACCAAGTTCACCGAAGTGGGCTACGTGGGGCGGGAGGTGGACTCCATCATCCGGGATCTGGCCGACGCCGCGGTGAACATGGTGCGTGAACAGGAACT
Source organism: uncultured Sedimenticola sp. (assembly GCA_964404295.1). Taxonomy (GTDB): domain Bacteria; phylum Pseudomonadota; class Gammaproteobacteria; order Chromatiales; family Chromatiaceae; genus Thiolapillus. Next base: position 3,380 of record CAYOJM010000145.1, read on the forward strand.
GGCCAAGGTTCAGGACCAGGCCCAGGCGGCGGCCGAGGAGCGGATCCTGGACATCCTGCTGCCGCCGCCGCGAACCAGCGCCTGGGAGCGGGAAGCGGCGCCGCCCGCGGCCTCTACCACCCGCGAGAAGTTCCGAGAGAAGCTGCGCTCCGGCGCCCTCGACGACAAGGAGATCGAGGTGGACCTGGCCGATGCCAGCCTGGGCGTGGAGATCATGGCGCCACCCGGCATGGAAGAGATGACCCAGCAGTTGCAGAGCCTGTTCCAGAACCTCTCGGGCGGTCGCACCCGCCGCCGCAAGCTGCGCGTGAAGGACGCCCTGAAGCTGATCCGCGAAGAAGAGGCGGCCAAGCGGATCAACCAGGAGGATCTCAAGCTGCGGGCCTTGGAACTGGTGGAGCAACAGGGCATCGTCTTCATCGACGAGATCGACAAGGTCACCAGCAGCCACGAGCGCCACGGCGCCGACGTCTCCCGCGAAGGCGTGCAGCGGGACCTGCTGCCCCTCGTGGAAGGATGCACCGTCTCCACCAAGCACGGCATGGTGAAGACCGACCACATTCTATTCATCGCCTCCGGGGCCTTCCACCTCTCCAAGCCGTCGGACCTGATCCCTGAGCTGCAAGGGCGGCTGCCCATCCGCGTGGAGCTGGACGCCCTCACGGTGGAGGACTTCATCCGCATTCTCACCGAGCCCGACGCCGCGCTCACCGAGCAATACGCGGCCCTGATGGCCACCGAGGGGGTCAAGCTGGTCTTCGACGACTCCGGCATCCGACGCATCGCGGAGATCGCCTGGGAGGTGAACGAGCGCACCGAGAACATCGGCGCCCGCCGCTTGCACACAGTGATGGAACGGCTGCTCGAAGAGGTCTCTTTCCTGGCGCCGGAACTGACCGGCCGTGAGGTGGTGGTCGATGCCGCCTACGTGAACGACCACATCGGGGATCTGGCCGAGGACGAGGATCTCAGCCGCTTCATCCTCTGATCCAAACCGGACGATTTCTGCCCCAAATGGAGCGCATCCATGCTGCATAATGGACGCCTCGTCAACCGGCCGTGAGGACGCAGACCATGTCCCATCCCATTCCCACCGAACTGAACCTGCACCGGCTCTCGCGGGTGCTGGAGATCACTTTCGACAACGGCGAGTCCTTCAAACTGCCGGCCGAATACCTGCGCGCCTGGTCGCCTTCGGCGGAGGTGATGGGCCACGGGCCTGGCCAGCGCAAAGTGCCCATCGGCATCGAAAAGGTGAACATCGACCAGATCGAGCCCGTGGGAAACTACGCCATCGTGCTCCACTTCGACGACGGCCACAACACCGGCATCTACTCCTGGGAAACCCTGTATAATTTGGGGAAGAACTACGACCGGCTGTGGCAACGCTACCTGGAGGAGCTCGAGGAGGCGGGCTACACCCGCAAGGACCCCGCCGCCTGAGGACCGCCGCGGCGCCGTCCCCGCCGACCGACCCCTTCCACCCGCCTGCAGGCGGACACGAGGCTTTCATGACCGAATCCCGCGACGAAACCCATTTCGGCTTCCGCAAAGTGCCGAAGGCGGAGAAAGCCACCCTGGTCAAAGGGGTGTTCGACTCCGTGGCCTCTCGCTACGATCTGATGAACGACCTCATGTCGTTCGGCATCCACCGTCTGTGGAAGCGGTTCGCGGTGGCGTTGTCCGGCGTGCGGGCGGGCCACCGGGTGCTGGACCTGGCGGCCGGCACCGGCGACCTGAGCCACCACTTCGCCGGTCGCGTGGGCCCCACGGGACTGGTGGTGATGACCGACATCAACGAAAACATGCTGCGCGTCGGACGCGACCGCATGCTCGATCTGGGGCACGCCGGCAACATCCAGTTCGCGCAGGTGAACGCCGAACGGCTCCCCTTCCCGGACGACAGCTTCGACTGCATCACCATCGGTTTCGGCCTACGCAACGTCACCGACAAGGAAAAGGCCTTGCGCGCCATGTACGCCGCCCTCAAGCCCGGCGGTCGTGCTCTGGTGCTGGAGTTCTCCCATCCGGTGAGCCTGCCGCTGCGCAAGGTGTATGACCTGTACTCCTTCACCCTTTTGCCCAAGCTGGGCAAGGCGGTGGTGGACGACGAGGAGAGCTACCGCTACCTGGCCGAATCCATCCGCATGCACCCGGATCAGGAGACGCTCAAGGCCATGATGGAGGACGCCGGGTTCGAGCGGTGCGATTACCACAACCTCACCGGCGGCGTGGTGGCCATCCACAGGGGATTCAAGCTCTGATCATGGAAGCGCGCGCCCTCCATCCTCCTTCCATTCCGCCTTTGGAGAGCGGTCATGCCCGCCGCTGAACTCGCCTTGGCCGCACTGGAGAAGGCGGTCAACGCCCTGCTCGACCTGGATCCGGTGGCGCGCGAGCGGCTCGCCCGCCACCACGGACGGGTGGTGGGCATCCACCTGCGCGGCTTGGAGTTCACCCTCTACTTCATTCCCGACGAGCAGGGCCATCTGCAGATCCAGAGCCGAATCGAAGGGCCGCCGGACGCACTGCTCTCCGGCACCCCCCTGGACCTGATGCGCACGGGCGACACCGCCGCCGGGAGCGCCCAGTTGTTCGCCGGACGGGTGGCCATCGAAGGCGACACCGCCCTGGCCCACGATTTCGGCGCCACCCTGGCAGGGCTGGAGATCGATTGGGAGGAGCCTCTCTCGAAAATCACGGGAGACCTGGTGGCCCACGAGTTGGGCGAAGCCGCCCGCAGCCTGCGCCGCTACGCCGAACAGACCGGCGACCGGCTGGCCCGGGACCTGGGCGAATACCTCACCGAAGAGGCGCGTCTGCTGCCCACCCGGCCGGAGGTGGAGACCTTCGTCGAAGCGGTGGACCGGCTGCGTGACGACACCGAACGGCTGGAAGCGCGGGTGAAACGGCTCGAAGCCCGCCTGGCCCGGCAGGAGACGTCCGGCGGATGATCCCCGTGCGGCAGGGAGTTCGGGTGATCCACATCACCTGGGTGCTGCTGCGCAACGGGTTGGACGAATTCATCCTGGCCGCCCATCTGTTCCGACCCATCCGATTCTTCCGGTTCTTCTCCCCTTTCTATTGGACCCAACGGGGCCAGCGCCCCGGCTACGGCGTGCGCATCCGGCGCACCTTGGAGGAGCTGGGCCCCATCTGGGTCAAGTTCGGCCAGATCCTCTCCACCCGGCGCGACCTGCTGCCCGACGACATCGCCGAAGAGCTGGTCAAGCTCCAGGACCAGGTGCCCCCTTTCCCCGGCGACCAGGCACGCCGCATCATCGAAGCGGCGCTGGGCGACGACGTCAACCGCATCTTCGCCCGCTTCGACGAATCGCCCCTGGCTTCGGCCTCCATCGCCCAGGTGCACGCCGCCACCCTGCACGACGGCCAGGAGGTGATCGTGAAGGTGGTGCGCCCCGGCATCGAAAAGGCCATTCGCCGGGACGTGGACCTGATGTTCACTCTGGCCCGGCTGGCGGTGCGCTACTCGAAGGAGGCCCGCCGCTTGCGGCTGGTCGAGGTGGTCCGGGAATATGAAAAGACCATCTTCGATGAACTGGACCTGCTGCGCGAGGCGGCCAACGCATCCCAGCTGCGGCGCAACTGGCTCGGCAGTGAAATGCTCTACGTACCGGAGGTCTACTGGGACTACTGCCGCGAGAACGTGCTGGTCATGGAACGGGTCTATGGCACCCCGGTGGATCAGGTGGAGGCGCTCAAACGCCAAGGCATCTCCATGGCCCTGCTGGGCGAGCGGGGGGTGGAGATCTTCTTCACCCAGGTCTTCCGCGACAACTTCTTCCACGCCGACATGCATCCGGGCAACATCTTCGTGGCGCCCGACGGTCGTTACATCAGCGTGGATTTCGGCATCATGGGCACCCTCACTCGGGAAGACCAGCGTTATCTCGCGGAAAACCTGCTGGCCTTCTTCCACCGAGACTACCGCCGCGTGGCCGAGCTCCACGTGGAGTCGGGCTGGGTGCCGCCGGGCACCCGCGTGGAAGAGTTCGAAGCGGCCATCCGCACCGTGAGCGAGCCCATCTGGGAAAAGCCCATCGCCGAGATCTCCTTCGGCCACTTCCTGCTGCGCCTGTTCCAAACCGCCCGCCGCTTCGACATGGAGGTGCAGCCCCAGTTGGTGCTGCTGCAGAAGACCTTGCTCAACATCGAGGGTCTGGGCCGCATGCTCTATCCGGAGCTGGACCTGTGGAGCACGGCCAAGCCCTTCATGGAACGCTGGCTCTCCGAGCAGGTGGGCCCCAGGGCCTTTCTCCGACGCATGAAGGAAAACGCGCCCAAGATGTCGGAAGAGCTGCCGGAAGTGCCCCACCTGGCCTACAAGGTGCTCAGCCAGGCGGCCGAAGGGCGACTCGCTCTGGAGTGGAAATCCTCTGAGCTGCGACAGCTTCGCCGTACGTTTCGTGTGGAGCAGCAGCGCACCCGCCGCCTGCTGGCCGGCGGCCTGCTCTTCCTCGGCGGGCTCCTCCTCGGCGGGGTGGGCAGTCCGTTCATGGGTCCCGCCCTGCTGCCTTGGGCCAGCGGCCTTCTGGGCGCCGGTGGGCTGGCCCTCATGGGACGCGAGCTGCTGCGCCGTTGAGCATCAAGGCTGACCCTTCTCTACTTCTGCCAGCAGATAGACTTCGGCACGGACCAGCTCGTCCAAGTCGAGGTAAGCCACAAACTTGCCACCGCGCATCCGCTGCTCCACGGTAGCCCGGCCGTCCGAAACCGCCACGAGGATGCCCGTGCGCACTGGATCACCCCGCTCCTGAAACCTCACTTTGTGGCCAAGGTAACGCCCAGCCTCGAAGGACGCACCGAACGGTAGCGCCACTGTTTGCGCAGCATCCGCAAGCGTGGTGCCGTATCCGCCGTCTCGAGGTCCACTTCGTCCCAAGCCGGGCGTCGGATCTTCAGCGCTCGTAGCGGACGACCGTTGACCACCAACTCCAACCCCAGTCTGTCAACCAACCGATCGACGGGAACGAACGGCAGAAACGCCAATGCCAGAGGTGCCGGCGGCACCAAATCGATCTCCAGCACGCCCCAATCGCGCACGAAGTCCGAAACCGCCTGCTGCACCTCGGGGGTCGCCACCAACCCGAGCCGCTGCAAGCGGCGCAACACGCCCTCGGCCAAGCGCGCACGGAAGGCCGGCCGAGTGAGCTGTCGGCGGTCGGCACAGTGGCGCACCAGAAGCCGTCCGAATCCGGGCTGGAGATTGAGCCGCACCATCAAAGCCGAAAGCAATGCGGTGTTGAACCGCCCCGTCCTGAACCCCTTCTCGGTGACATTCTGCAGCTCCACCTCCACCTCGAGTCGCTCCACCCCATACAGCTCCAGCGCCGCTTCTCCACTCAGGGTGGACAACGCGGGCTGATAGCGGTAACGGGCCGAGAACCCCCCTTCGAGGCGGGACATCCCCACGGCTCTCAAAGTCTGAGGTGGAATGCCGTTCTCCAGATCGCAACCGTCCCCCGGCGTATCCGGCAGGCCGGTGAGCGGAACCACCAGCTCCGGCACCCGCACCTTCAAATGGCGGGGCAGAGCAAACCCGGTGAACGGATTGTTGTGCAGCAGGTAGGCGGCCACCGAAGGGCCTTCGATCTCCAATCGGGGCAGCGTCACGGAGACGGGCGTCTCCCTGAAGGTGAGTCGGACCGAAGTGAGCACCACCCGGCCCGTGAGCGCCGTCTCCAAGCCACCGTATTCGATCACCATACCGGGCGACAGCCGCCCAAAGTGCGTCGCCAACCCGTGTTCGACCAAGAGGCGGAAGCCCCAGTGGGCCGCAGCCAAGGCCACCAAAGGCAACACCGCGAGCCACAGCCAGCGCTTCCGCCCCACCGTTCACTCTCCCTGCGTTGGCCGCATGAGCGGTGCTTCCACCTCACGCCGGGCCGACTCACCGAGCAGTCGTTCGATGAGGGCCAGCGCAAAATCCATGGCGGTGCCGGGCCCCCGAGAGGTGATCACTTTACCGTCGGCCACCACCGGGTCGCTTGTGAGGCGGACGCCGGAGAGCGACATGGACTCCAGCACGCCCGGGTAAGCGGTGACCTCCCGGCCTTCCAACAACCCGGCCGAAGCGAGCACCTTGGGCGCGGCGCATATGGCGGCGGTATAACGCCCTTCCCCGGCCATGCGCTGCAGGAGACTGCGGATGCGTTCGTCCTGCTGGAGGTGATCGGCACCGGGCAAGCCACCGGGCAGCACCACCATGTCGAAGTCTTCGGAAAGCACTTGGTCCAGGGTGGTGTCCGGCATCAGCACCACACCCCGGCTGCACTTCACCGGCCCCGGTTCCAAGCCGGCGGTGACCACTTCGATGCCGGCCCGCCGCAACAGGTCGATGACGGTCACCGCCTCCAGTTCTTCACACCCCTGGGCCAGGGGTACCAATACCCTTGCCATGGTCGGCTTCTCCTTGCGTTGGTGAATGGAGATTCCATTCTGCACCACCACCGCCCACCGGAAAACGGCACCGGCCGGCGACGCCTCGAGGGCGCAAAGGATTATGGTCGAGAACAGTGGAGGAAAATGCGACCGCCTCCACTTTTCGATCGGCACAAAGGATCAGGAAGCGCGGCCGCGTGCGAAGATGGCCATCCCTTTGAGGAGATTGAGCGCCTCATTGAGCTCGTAGTCCCGCTGCCACAACGGCTGCGCTTGGCGGTCCGCCTTCTTTTTCTTGCGCTTGGCCTCCGGGTTCTCCAGGTGGTCGGCAAGATCGGCCTCACGCAGCTGCAGAGCGTTGCGCTCGATCTGCTCCACTTTGACTCGGCTCAGAAGGATGTCGGGCTCGATCCCCTCGGCCTGGATCGACCGGCCGCTGGGAGTGTAGTAGCGCGCAGTGGTCAGCTTGATGGCGATCTTGCCGCTGATGGGGATGATGGACTGGACCGACCCCTTGCCGAAAGTGGTACGCCCCATGATGACCGCCCGCTTGTGGTCCTGCAACGCGCCGGCGACGATCTCCGAAGCCGAGGCCGAGCCTTCGTTGACCAGCACCACCAGCGGCGCACCTTGGAGCTCGTCACCCGGCTGGGCGCGGAATTCCATGCGCGATGCCGGGTCCCGGCCCTGGGTATAGACGATGAGCCCTTTGTCGAGGAAGGCGTCGCTCACCGCCACCGCCGCTTGCAACACCCCTCCGGGATTGTTGCGCAAATCGAGCACCAACCCTTGGAGGCGCCCGCCGTTCTTCTTCTCCAGCTTGCGGATGGCGCGCAACATGTCCTGGGCGGTGGGCGCCTGGAACTGAGAGAGACGCACATAGCCGAAACCGGGCGCCAACTGCTCCCACTTGACGCTGGCCTGCTTGATGATGGCGCGGGTGATCTCGAACACCAGGGGCTTGGGCTCGCCGGCGCGCCGGATGGTGAGTTTGATGCGGGTACCGGGCTTGCCACGCATGATCTTCACCGCGTCGGTGAGACTCATCCCCTTCACCGGCTTGTCGTCGAGGCGGATGATGAGATCTCCGGCCTTGATCCCCGCTTTTTGCGCCGGGGTATCGTCGATGGGGGCGATCACCTTGATGAAACCGTCCTCCATGCCCACCTCGATGCCGAGGCCGCCGAACTCCCCGCTGGTGCCTTCTTGAAGCTCTTTGTAATCCTCCTCGTCCAGATAGGCGGAATGGGGATCCAGACCCTCGAGCATGCCGCGGATGGCGTGGTCGAGCAGTTCACGGTCGGTGACCGGCTCCACGTAATCCTGTTTGATGCGTCCGAAGACGTTGGCGAAGATGCGCAACTCCTTCAGCGGCAGTCCCTCGTCCTTGGGCGCCTCCCGCGCCTCGAGCGCGGGCAGCCACGATAACAAGAGCAGCGCCGACAACAGTCCTGATCGAAGCCAGACCTTCATGAACGCACCTCAGCCCGTGCCGCGCCTGGATCGACGGCGGCACCAGAGCACCGGATCCACCGGCTTGCCGTGGCGCCGGATGCCGAAATAGATGCCGGGTTCGCCCAAGCCGCCGCTGCGGCCGGCCAGGCCGATGACCTCGCCTTCGCGAACCCAGTCCCCCACCTCTTTGAAGAGGCCCTGGTTGTGCCCGTAGAGGGTCATATAGCCGTCCCCATGATCGATGATGAGGAGGAGGCCGTATCCCCGCAGCCAGTCGGCGTAAGCGACACGGCCTCCGTGAACCGCTTTCACCTCCCGCCCTTCGGGCGCCCTGATTATAACCCCCTCCCACCGCAGGTTACCGATTTTCTCGGCGCCGAAAGCGTTGGCCAGGCGCCCCTTCAAGGGCCAGGGCAAACGCCCGCGGCGGCCTCCGAAAGGCTTGTGCTCGGGCACCGCAAGGGCTTCTGGGTCACGCACCGCCTCGGCCACCAACCGATCCAGCCGGCGGGCATCCTCCTGCAAGCGTCGCAGGCGACGGTCGCCCTGCTCGAGCTCGCCCTCCAGCCGTCTCACCAGATCCTGCTGCGCCCGCTTCTCCTTTTCGAGCGCCGCCTTCTCCTCCTCGAGGCGGTGGGCCAGCGTTTGCTGTCGGCGTCGCTCTGTTTCGGTTTCCCGCTCCAGCTCGGCGAGGCGCTCCAGATGGGATTCCAGCTCGCGCAGCTTTCGAACACGCGCCGCGGCCAGATAATCGTGGTAGGCCAGCATGCGCTGCAGACGCAAGGGATCTTCTTGGTTGAGCAGGAGCTTGAGCCGCTCCTCGCGGCCGGCCAGATAGGCCGCGCGCACCAGCGCCCCCAGCTCCGCCCGCAGCCGGCCGATCCGCTTCGCCTCCTCGGCCCGCGCTTCGGACAGGGTTTGCAGACGGGCATCGAGCGCCTTGCGCGTCGCCTCGAGATCGCGCAGCCGACGGGCCAGATCGCCGATGCGGCGATCCAACGCAGCCAACTCGGCGGTCAGGCGATCACGGGCCTGCGCTCTGCCGGCCTGCGCGCTTTCCAATTCCTGGATGGCCTTCTCCAACCGCGCCCGTTCGGGCTCGGGCGCGGCGCTCCACGCGAGCGCGGGCAGAAGCAGCAGCCACAGTCCCTGCTCAATCCTTGGCAGGCGCGTCTTCCTTCTCTTCGTCAAGGAATTCCAGCAACGGATGGCCGGTCATCTCCATGGGTTGGGGCAACCCCATGATTTGCAATAGAGTGGGCGCCACGTCGCACAGGGCACCACCGTCGAGCACGCGGGCGGGACGATCGCCGAAATAGACGATGGGCACCGGATTGGTGGTGTGCGCGGTATAGGGCTGCCCGGTCTCCTCGTCGAGCATCTTTTCGCAGTTGCCGTGGTCCGCGGTGATGAGCATGGCGCCTCCCACCTTGTGTACCGCCCGGGTCACCCGTCCCAGGCACTCGTCCAGCGTCTCCACCGCCTGGACCGCGGCTTCGAAGTTGCCGGTATGGCCCACCATGTCGCCGTTGGCGTAGTTGACGATGATGGCATCGTAACGCCCGCTCTCCACCGCCTCCACCAGCCGATCGGTCACCTCCGGCGCGCTCATCTCCGGCTTGAGGTCATAGGTCGGCACGTTGGGCGAGGGCACCAGGATGCGGTCTTCGCCCTCGAAGGGATCCTCTCGCCCGCCGTTGAAGAAGAAGGTGACGTGGGCGTACTTTTCGGTCTCCGCCAGCCGCAACTGCCGCAGGCCGAGATTGGCGATGTACTCGCCGAAGACGTTTTTCAGCTTCTCCGCGGGAAAGGCCACATGGACATCCCATTCCTTGTGGTATTCGGTGAGGGTGACGAAATCTCCCAGGCGCGGCCAGCGCGTACGGACGAAACCATCGAAATCGGGCTCGATGAAGGCACGAACGATCTGGCGGACGCGATCCGACCTGTAATTCATGCTGATCAGCACGTCACCGTCCTCGATCCGCACCGGCGCCTCACCGGGCGGCACGATTCGGGTGGGTTTGACGAATTCGTCGGTCTCGCCGCGGGCGTAGGCCATCTCCAGCCCCTCCACCGCCGTGGGAGCCTCGAACTCGGCATGGCCGTTCACCATGAGCTCATAGGCCACCTGGATCCGTTCCCAGCGGTTGTCCCTGTCCATGGCGTAGTATCGCCCCACCAAGGAGGCGATGCGGCCCCGCCCCACCTCCTGGAAAACGGCGTCCATGGCCTCCAGCGAAGGGCGAGCGCTCTTGGGCGGCATGTCGCGGCCATCGAGAAAAGCGTGCACGTAAATGCGTTCGGCGCCGCGTTGGACCGCCAAGCGCACCATGGCGTGAATGTGCTCCTCATGGCTGTGGACGCCACCGGGAGAGAGCAGCCCGAAGACGTGAACGGCGCCGCCGTTCTCCACCGCCGTGTCCACCGCCCCGGTGAGGGTGGCGTTGTTGAAGAACGAGCCGGTGCGAATGGAACGACTCACCCGGGTGAACTCCTGATAGACGACCCGACCGCTGCCCAGGTTGATGTGGCCCACCTCGGAGTTCCCCATCTGTCCGCTGGGCAGGCCCACCGACGAACCCGAGGTGTGCAACACATTGTGGGGATACTCGCGCCAGAGGCGGTCCCACACGGGCGTACGGGCAGCGGCGATGGCGTTGTAATCCGTCTCTTCGCGCACTCCCCAGCCATCGAGGATGATGAGGACGACAGGTCGCGGTGTTTTGCTCATTCTTCTCTTTTGCCTTGACGGCGCCCGCGCGATACCGTCGGCCGACGCCCACCGACCGGCATCCGCCGGACGAAAAAAGAAATTTTAACAGATGCCCGTGGCTGGAGGGGATGCCGCCGAACGCGGCACAACCCCGCCGCCCGGGAGGAAAAACAGTGTATCATTGTATTAATGTGTAATGATTTTGTGGATCAGTCCCCGCGATTGCGTCGAACCACAGCAGACGAGGAACCGGTCGTGACCAAAGAAGCACCGCAAAAGAGCGATTCACTGGAAGTCTTCCAGGAAGGGACGTCGCTGCTTGGCAGCGACCGGGACATCGAGCGCGCCTCCCGTTCGCTCAAAGCCATGTCCCATCCCTTGCGCCTGAAAATCCTTTGCACCCTGGGTGAAGAGGAGGTCAGCGTCCACGAGATCGTCAACCGCGTGGGCTCATCGCAGAGCAACATCTCCCAACACCTGGCCATATTGCGCGACAAAGGCATCTTGGACGCGCGTAAGGAGGCCAACCGCGTCTATTACCGGGTGGCCGACAGCCGCACTCTGCAACTGATCGGCATGATGCGGCAGGTCTTCTGCACCCGTTCCCACTGAGCGCCGAACGTCCCCCTGCGGCGTGGCCCGCGATGGTTGCGCTATAATCACGCCCTTTCTGCGCAACCGTCCAGCGGATCCACCGCATGCAACAGCTACTGGAGTTCGTCGCCAACCATCTGCTTCTGGTCCTCACCTTCGTGGGACTGGCCGCCGCGCTGGCCTGGACCACCTTCTTCGATCCGGTGGCCAAGGCCGCCGTCACCCCTCTGCAGGCCACCCCCCTCATCAACCACGAAGACGCCGTGGTGCTGGACGTCCGGTCCATCGCCGAATACAACAAGGGGCACATCGTCAACGCCATCAACATTCCACTCAACGGCCTGGGCAAGCAACTCCAACAACTGGAGAAATACAAAGACCGCCCCATCATCGTGGTGTGTCGGTCGGGCTCCCGCTCGGCCATGGCGGCGCGCATGCTTCTCAAGAAAGGCTTTACCGAAGTGCACAATCTCAAAGGCGGCATGATGGCGTGGGAAAACGCCGGCTTGCCGGTGAAACGCACTTGACACTCAAACCCAATGGCATCGAACCGGGTATCCAAAAATGAGCGACACCAACTCTGAACGACAATTCACCATCCAGCGCATCTACACCAAAGATGTCTCTTTCGAGACGCCCAACACGCCCGAGATCTTCCGCCAAGAGTGGCGGCCGCAGATCAACGTCAACATCAACAACGCAGTCAAGGATCTGGGCGAAGGCAACATCGAAGTCTCGCTGACGGTCACCGTCACCGCCAAGCTGCAGGAGAAGACCGCCTTCTTGGTGGAAGTGACCCAGGCCGGGATCTTCCTCGCCAAGGGCATTCCCGAAGAGGAGATGGGTCCGCTGCTCGGCATCTATTGTCCCAACGTCATCTTCCCCTATGTCCGGGAGGTGGTGTCCGACCTGGTCACCCGAGGAAGCTTCCCTCAATTCCTGCTGGCGCCGGTGAACTTCGAAGCCCTCTATGCGCAGCGCATGGCGCAGCAACAGAGCCAATCCGAGGAGCAGCCCGCTTCGGAACACTGAACCCCGCAGCCCATGGCCGGAGGCATATGCATCGCCGTGCTCGGCGCCGGATCCTGGGGCACCGCCTTGGGTGTGCTGCTGGCCCGCCACGGCCACCGCGTGCGCCTTTGGGGACACGATCCCGAAGCGGTGGCGCGACTGCGCCGGGAAGGCGAAAACCGTACCTTCCTCCCCGGCGTCCCCCTGCCCGCAGGGTTGGAGCCGGTGGCCGAGCTGGAAGCCGCCCTGGACGGCGCCGACGAGATCCTGATCGCGGTGCCCAGCCACGCTTTCCTGGAGGTGTTGGAACGCATCGCCGAGATCCAGCCCAGACCGGAGACCCTCGCCTGGGCCACAAAGGGATTGGAGCCCCACGGCAAACGATTGCTCCACGAAGCGGCGGCGGAGCGCTTTCCCTCAGCCCGACTGGCGGTCCTTTCGGGCCCCACCTTCGCCATGGAAGTGGCGCGCGGGCTGCCCACTGCGGTCACCGTGGCCGCCACCGACGTGGAACACGCCCACCGCTTGGCCGGCTGCCTGCACGGGGACACTTTCCGCGCCTATACCACGGACGACATGGTGGGCGTCCAGGTGGGCGGCGCGGCCAAGAACGTGATGGCCATCGCCGCCGGCATTTCTGACGGGCTGGGTTTCGGCGCCAACGCCCGGGCCGCGCTCATCACCCGGGGGCTGGCGGAGATCACCCGCCTGGGCCTGGCCTTGGGGGGACGGCCGGAAACCTTCATGGGGCTGGCCGGCCTGGGCGACCTGGTGCTCACCTGCACCGACGATCAATCCCGCAACCGGCGCATGGGGCTGGCCTTGGCCGAGGGCCGATCGCTGGAGGCGGCGTGCAACGCCATCGGGCAGGAGGTGGAGGGGGTGGCGGCGGCCCGCGACTTCCGCCACCTGGCCCAAGAGCAGCGCGTGGAGATGCCCATCACCGAAGCGGTCTACCAGGTGTTGTTCGAAGGGTTGGCACCGGAAGCGGCGGTGCACGCCCTCCTCTCCCGCCATCCCAAGGAAGAGCGGGAGTCCCTCTGACGCCGTCCGGTCGGCACTGCTGACGCAACGGACATCAAGACCCACCGGCGAATCCCTGTTGACGCCAGGCCTCGTAGACGGCCACCGCCACCGCATTGGAGAGGTTCAAGCTGCGCTGGCCCGGCCGCATAGGGAGTCGCAAACGCCGCTCCGGCGGCACCCGGGCCAACACTTGGTCCGGCAAGCCCCGCGTCTCGGGACCGAACAGCAACAGGTCACCGGGTTGGAAAGCCGCCTGATGGTGAAAACGCGAACCTCGCGTGGTGAAGGCGAACCAGCGCGGTGGCGCCACGGCATCCAGCAGCGCCTGAAGCGAATCGTGAACCTGGACCGAGACGAACTCATGATAATCCAACCCCGCCCGGCGCAGTCGGCCGTGATCCAGCTCGAACCCCAAAGGCGCCACCAGATGAAGCCTGCAGCCGGTGTTGGCACACAAACGAATGATGTTGCCCGTGTTGGGCGGAATCTCCGGCTGGTACAATGCCACCTCGAACATTCCAGGCTCCACCCGCCTCGCCCATGACCGAATCGCCCGATCCCCGTCTGGCCGTCGATTTCTGCGGTCTCCACTTCCAAACCCCGTTGGTGCTGCTCTCCGGCTGCGTGGGGTTCGGCGAAGAATACACTCGGGTGGAGGGCTTCTCCAACAAGGACGTGGGCGCCGTCTGCCTCAAGGGCACCACGGGCGAGGCGCGGCCGGGCAATCCACCCCACCGTGTGTTCGAAACGCCGGGTGGGCTGCTCAACGCCATCGGCTTGCAGAACCCCGGCGTCGAAACGGTGGTGAGCCGGATCCTTCCCCGGCTCGACTTTTCCGAGACCCGTTACATCGCCAATGTCTCGGGATCGACCCTGGAGGAGTACGAAGCGGTCACCCGCCGCTTCGACGACTCACCGGTGGACGCCATCGAGATCAACATCTCCTGCCCCAACGTGAAGGAGGGCGGAGCGGCTTTCGGCAACGACCCCGAGATGTCCGCCCGTGTGGTGGAGGTCTGCCGGCGCGCCACATCCAAGCCGCTCATCACCAAACTCTCGCCCAACCAGACCGACATCGCCGAGAACGCCCGCCGCTGCTTGGAGGCGGGCAGCGACGCCTTTTCCGTGATCAACACCCTCATGGGGATGGCCATCGACATCGACAGCCGCACTCCGGTGCTCGGCAACGACCAGGGCGGCCTCTCCGGCCCCGCCATCAAGCCGGTGGCCCTCCTCAAGGTGCACCAGGTCTATCAGGTGACCCGAGATCATGGGGTGCCCATCATCGGGCAGGGCGGGATCACCTGCGCCGAGGACGCCATCGAATTCCTCATCGCCGGCGCCACCGCCGTCGGCGTGGGCACCGCCCTTTTCTACGACCCTCTGGTGTGCCGTCGCATCAATCAAGGCATCCTCGACTACCTGGACCGCCACGGGTTGGCGGAAGTGGGTCAAATCACCGGCACTCTGCGACTCAATCGACAAAGAGAGCCCGCCTGCGGCTGCTGATTGTCAATAAAATCTCCATGCTGCCGACGTAAACTGTCGCTCTTCGAGTTCAATGATCCGGAACACAGGAAAGCGAACCATGGCCAGTCACAGTCCGGTCGCCCCTTCCGCCGAGGTGCTTCGCCATTTCAGTCCGCTGGACGAGGCACCCCTCCACCGCCTGGAAGAGATTGCCCGTGAGGCGGAGTGGCGCCAGGCGGGCCGTAAAGAGGTATTGATGGAGCTGGGCGACACGGATGAACACAGCCTGTTCCTAATCAAAGGCAACATCCTTCTCGAAGCCGCAGATGGACGCAAACGGATCATCAAACACACCGATCCGGCCGCCAACTCTCCGCTTTCTCGACTGCGTCCCAGCCGTTACCGGGTCACCGCCTTGACCCCAGTCCAATACGTGAGGATCGACAACGCCGTTCTCGACCGCCTACTTCAAGAAGAAGACACCTCGGAATTGGCTTCTTCCCATTACTATGTGGTGGAAGAGGGCGGCAACGGCAGCGAGACGGCCGATTTCGCCAGCCAGGCGCTGGCCCAGATCTATGAGGATCTACACCACGATCGGCTGCTCCTTCTTTCCTGGCATCCCGTGGCACTGGGCGTCACGCGGGGACTGCTCGATGACGAACGGGAGCACGACGAACGCACTGCCTTGGCCATGCTCGATCCGGTACTGGCGCTGAAGTTGCTGCGCAAGGCGCGCGCGCCGGGTGGCGCACTGGACGAACGGCTGGACGAAGCGATGAAACGACTGCCCGAAGAGAGGATCCAGCGGCTCGCCTTCTTCAATCTTTTCCGGGAATCCTGTCGTCCCAGCAGCCGGCTCATGCAGGAGGTCTTCCGCGACACTTGGGAACAGAGCATCGCCGTTTCCCGATTGGCCGCCGAAATGGCGAGGGAACAGGGCCTGGCGCCGGTGGAGAGTGCTGCCCTGGCGGGGCTGCTCCACGGCGTGGGCAAACTGACCCTTCTCAGCTACGCCTACAACTTCTATCGAGAGGTGACCCTGGAAGAGCTGAAGATCTGCACCCAGATGTTTTCCAAAGAGACCGGGCGCATGGTGCTCAACCACTGGAATCTACCCCAATCCCTGGTGCGGGGCATCAATGACTCTTTCGAATGGTCCCAAGACCACGGCGGCAGTGCACCCACCCTCAGCGACATTCTCATCGCCGCCCGCCTCTATACCCGCTTGGCACGCAAACACAAAGCACTGCGCAAAGTACCGGCACTACGCAAGCTGGAGCTCACCGACCCCAGCTCCAGCCGTGGTCAGGCCCTGCAGAATCTTGTGATCCAGGCGGTGGCCGAAGCCCGTGAAACGCTTGGGCTGATCCGCCGTAAACCGGCAGCGCGCGCCCCTGAGCCGACGACCTGAGCCCTCAGCGCTTGCGGATGTGCTCGATGTACTTGGGCAGGTCCTCTTGAACCATGCGCACCGCCTCGGCTTCCACCCGAATGCGGACGCCACTCCCCTCCAGCCTCAGATCACACCCCACGCGCCCTCGGCTCTCCAAGGGCACGGGCACCATGTCGCGGTAGGTGTAGACGTTGTCGAACAGGTCGCCGCCGGCACATGTGTCGGGCAGGTCCGCTTGCGCGCCCTCGATCAATTCGGCATCCTCGAAGACCAGTTCGATGTTTTGGCGCCAACGGGTGCGCTCTTCGGAGCCGGTCATGGTGCGGATGAGGTAGGCCGGCTCGAACCGAACGCGCACCGTGTCGCCCGAACGGTTCACCGAGCGGATGACGGAACCGGGCAAATCGATGCTGGTGAGATCCATGTCCACTCCACTGCGATGCTGATAGAACTGGCGCTCATTCTAGCCGTGGTGGCCCTGGTCATCGCCCTGATCAAGCCGTGGAATTGGTGAGGCGGCTTCACTCTTCCAACTCCTTGAGTTTGCGTGTGAGGGTGTTGCGCCCCCAGCCGAGAAGGCGAGCCGCTTCTTGCTTCCGCCCGCCGGTGGCGCCCAACGCTGCCTGTATCAGCGCACGTTCCACCTCGCGCTGAAGATTCTCGCCTCCCTCCTGGTGACGCCGGCGCACCCAGTCGGCCAAGGCCGCACGCCAGTCTCCAGCCGCCGGTGTGACGGCCGGCAGCTCGCCGGACTGGAGAAACTCCGGCGGCAGGTCCCGAAGATGGATCTCGTGTCCCGAGGCCATCACCGTGAGCCATCGCGCCAGATTTTCCAGTTGGCGCACGTTTCCCGGCCAGGAAAACCCCTGAAGCCGATCCATCACTTCCGGCCGCACCGTTTTGGGTTCCGTATCTAACTCTCGCGCCACCTTTTTGAGGTGGTGCTCCATGAGCAAGGGAATGTCCTCGCGGCGCTCACGCAGGGGCGGAATGTTGATGCGGATCACGTTGAGGCGGTGATAAAGGTCCTCTCGGAACCTTCCCTCCTCCACCAGTCGCTCGAGGTCCTGATGGGTGGCCGCCAGGATCCGCACATCGGCCTTGATGGTGGTCACCCCGCCCACGCGGTAGAACTCGCCGTCGGCCAGCACCCTGAGCAGCCGGGTCTGAGCGTCGGCCGGCATGTCGCCGATCTCGTCCAGGAACAAGGTCCCCCCTTGGGCCTGCTCGAAACGCCCCACCCTCCGCGCCTGGGCGCCGGTGAACGCCCCTTTTTCGTGGCCGAACAGTTCGGCCTCCATCAGTTCCCGCGGAATGGCGGCCATGTTGAGGGCGATGAAGGGCTTGTCCGCCCGCGGGCTGTGTCGGTGCAGAGCACGGGCCACCAGCTCTTTTCCGGTGCCCGACTCACCGGTGATGAGCACCGATATATGAGAACGTGACAACCGCCCGATGGCGCGGAAGACCTCTTGCATGGCCGGCGCCTGACCGATGATGCCCACCCGGGTCGGCTCCACCGGCGGCAGCCTCTCTTGTTCCTGTGTGCGACTGGCCACCGCCCGATTGACCAGCTCCACCGCTTCGTGCACGTCGAAAGGCTTGGGCAGGTATTCAAAAGCACCGACGTTGTAAGCCTTGACCGCACTGTCCAGGTCCGAATGGGCGGTGATGACGATGACCGGCAACTCGGAATCCAGCTCATGGACCCGCTCCAACAGCGCCAGACCATCCAAACCGGGCATCCGAATGTCGGTGATGACGACATCGGGACGAAACCGTTCCAGCGCCCCAAGAAGCGCATGGGGGTCCTCGAATCCCTGGACACGGAAGCCAGCCTTGTCCAAAGCTTTTTCCAACACCCAACGCATGGACGGGTCGTCGTCCACCACCCAAACGATGGTCTCTCCGCTCACGATTCCGCCTCCAGGGGAAGATAGATGGTGAACACCGTGCGGCCCGGTCGGCTGTCGAACTCGATGAGCCCGCCGTGCCGGTTGACGATGGATTGGGCGATGGGCAACCCCAGCCCGGTGCCCTCGGCCTTGCCGGTGACCATGGGAAAGAACACCGTGTGCTGCAACTCCGATGGGATGCCTGGCCCGTGGTCCTCGACGTTCACCTGCACCACCAGACGATGGCGGCGACTGGCCAAGGTGAACTGGCGCAGCACCCGGGTCTGGAGCAATACCTCTCCACCTTCCGGGCTGGCCTGCACCGCGTTGCGCACGATGTTGAGCATCGCTTGGATGAGTTGGTCCGGGTCCCCCTCCAGATCGGGAATGCTCGGATCGTAATCCCGCTCCAGGGTCACGCGAGCCTCGGGGTCTGACTCGATCACCGTCGCCACCCGCTCCAGTATGCGATGAATGTTCACGCGGCGCTTGTCGAGCGGCCTGCGCGACCCGAGCATGTTGTCCACCAGGGCCCTCAGCCGATCCACCTCGTGCAGGATGATCCGAGTGTACTCCTTGAGGCGCTCGTCCGCCTCCATCTCCAGCAGTTGGGCCGCTCCTTTGAGACCACCGAGCGGATTCTTGATCTCATGGGCCAGTCCACGCAACAACGTGCGGGTGGCGGCGTTCTGTCGAATCAGCTGCTCCTCCCGGCTCAATCGCAACTGATGGTCCACTTGGCGCAGCTCCATCAGGATGGCCGCCGGCGGTGCCTCTTCCAGCATGGGCACCAGGGTACAATCCACAGTGATGGTCTGGCCGTCCACCAACTCCACCACCACCTCCCTCTCGGTCACCGGTTGCCGCTGGGACAACCCTCGCGTCAGATGCTCCTCCACGGTGCCGGCGGCACAGCGCAACAACTGATTCACGGGCTGCCCCACCAGGCCGCGGGCGCTCGCTGAAAACAGCATCTCCGCCGCGGCGTTCAGATAGAGGATGCGCAACGACTCATCGAGCACCACCACGGCCGTCACCTGATTGGCCAGGATACGCGGAGCGAGGTCTTCGAGCGCAGGAGTCATGGCCCTGTGAGCATCACCACGAGCCACCGGCAGGAACGGCTCAACCGCCCCGCGGCGACTTCCGGGGCTTGGCGATGGTGCGGTGCAGATAGAACACGTGGTGCTCGGACTCCTTGAGCTTGCGTCCCGTCTCGTCATAGACGGCCACCGCCACCTGGTGCGCCCCCCGATCCACGTTCTTGAGCTGGATCACGGTGCTGCCGTATCGTTCCGGCAGGAGTTTGCCGTCCAGGATCACCTTGAGGTGATCCCCCTCCCGAAGGGTGGGATCCAGGGCCACGAAAATAGAGACGTCACCAGGCGCGCTGCGCACCGTGGCTTCCGGCTCCGGACTGATGATCCGCAACATGCGGTAGCCGGGATGGGCTGCCTCTTCCCCGGCCGCGGCATCGGGAGGCTGCTGCTCCTCTTCGATTACGGCTTCGGGCAGGGGACGCGGCGCATAGGTGGAAAGCTCCGGCAGATCGCGCACCGGACGGGCGCCGGGACCGGGCTCGTCTCCATAATGGACGTTGCCTTGCGCATCCACCCACTTGTAGATTTCGGCCGGTGCAGCGGCGACAAAGAGGAGCGCCAACCATGGTAACCACCTGTTCATGCTTTCGATGCTAACCCGGCTCTGAAACCTTGCCAAGGCCGCCGGTCACACCAATACCACCGGCGAGCCCACATCCAACCCCAGAAGACGGGCGGCAGAGCCCCGGTTCACGGCGATCTCCACCCGGTTCAGAGAATCGACGTACCAAAACGCCGCCCCCGGCGCCACGTCGGAGAAGGTGCGCGCCCGTTCCAGACGCCGCCCCGCCACCTCCAACTCGACATCAAGAGCCACCGCGTCTCCGGGAATGTCTGTCACGGCATTCCCATAATGGTCGATGTAGATCACTTCTTGGCGCACCAAGGGCCGATCCCAACCTTCGAGCGTTTGCGGCTCCACCGGTTCGGCCAGTGGAGGATGGCCCGCCAACCAGGCGCCGGCCGCCGGAGCAAACAGGTCCCGGCCGTGGAAACTGGCCGATAATCGAAAAGGACGGGTCTCCAAGCGCCATACCCGCAACTTATCTGCCCGGCGGGCGACGGCCGCGAACACCCCGTTGTCCGGCCCCACATATGCGCGCCCGTCCGCCTCCAGCAACAGGGGCCGCCGAGCCCCGCCCACGCCGGGATCCACCACGCCCACCAGGGCGCACCCATCCGGCAACCAAGGCACCAAGGCGAGCAGCAGCCGCCCCGCGGCATCGGGGGCGAAAGCCGGCGCATCGGACATCAGCCGAATCACCCGGGCATCGGGACAGTGCCGAATCAAGGCCGCCTCCATCAGCCCCATGTAAGGGCCGGCTTCACCGAAATCGGTGAACAAACAAGCCAAAGGCACCTGGATGCCAGACTGCTTCATGAACGCCGCGCAAGAAAAAGCCGGGTCGGCACCCGGCTCGTCCACCGCTCGACCGTTCGAGGCGTCACTCCTCGAAGATCTCCTCGGTGTCTTCGCTCACCGGACGATCGACCAGTTCCACATAAGCCATGGGGGCCTTGTCACCGGCGCGGTAGCCGCATTTGAGAATGCGCAAGTAACCCCCCGGGCGGTCCTGATAGCGGGGGCCGAGCTCATTGAAGAGCTTGCCCACGGCGGCATCGTCCCGCAATCGGGCAAAGGCCAGCCGACGCCGCGCCACACTGTCCTCCTTGGCCAGGGTGATCAACGGCTCGGCCACCCGGCGCAACTCCTTGGCCTTGGGCAGGGTGGTCTTGATTAGCTCGTGCTCGATGAGCGAAACCGTCATGTTGCGGAACATCGCCTTGCGATGGGCGCTGTTTCGGTTCAGTTGCCGTCCGGCTTTGCGGTGACGCATGGATCGACTTCCTGGTTGGTTATCGGTTCAACAGGGGGCGGCTCACTTGGCCACCAGTTCATTGATGTTCTCGGGCGGCCAATTCTCAAGCCGCACCCCCAAGGAGAGCCCGCGGGTGGCGAGCACGTCCTTGATCTCGTTCAACGACTTCTTGCCCAAATTGGGGGTCTTGAGCAGCTCCACCTCGGTCCTCTGGATGAGGTCCCCGATGAGGAAGATGTTCTCCGCCTTGAGGCAGTTGGCTGAGCGCACGGTGAGCTCCAGATCGTCCACGGGGCGCAACAGGATGGGGTCGATGGCCGGCGCTTCGGGTTGGGCAGACGCTTCCGCTTCGGGTGCCGTCTCCTCCAGATAGACGAACGTCTCGAGCTGTTGCTGCAAGATGGTGGCGGCACGACGGATGGCGTCCTCAGGGTCGATGGTGCCGTTGGTCTCGATGTCGATGACCAGCCGATCCAGGTCGGTGCGCTGCTCCACGCGCGCCGCCTCCACACTGTAGGCCACACGCCGGATGGGACTGAAGGAGGCATCCAGCTGAAGATGCCCGATGGGTCGGTCCTCGCCGGCCGCGCTCTCCCGGCTCGCGGCCGACTCGTACCCCCGGCCACGCCGCACCTTGAGCTTCATCTTCAACGCGCCCTTGTCGGTGAGATGGGCGATGACATGGTCTGTGTTGACCACTTCCACGCCGTGGCTGAGCTGGATGTCTCCCGCGGTGACCACCGCAGGCCCCTTCACCTCCAGGGTGAGCTCCGCCTCATCGCGATCCTCCATGATGATGGCGACCTCTTTGAGGTTGAGCAGAATCTCCAAGACATCCTCCTGCACCCCCTCGATGCCGCTGTACTCGTGAAGCACGCCTTCGATCTCGGCGTCCACGATGGCACAACCGGGCATGGAGGAAAGCAAGATGCGCCGCAAAGCATTGCCCAGGGTGTGGCCGAACCCCCGCTCCAGCGGCTCCAGGGAGACCCGCGAGCGGTGACCACCCAGCTTTTCGACATTGACGATGCGGGGCTTGAGGAATTCTGTGACGGCGTCCGTCATGAACTGTACCTTCCTGCTTACTTGGAATAGAGCTCGACGATGAGCTGTTCGTTGATCTCGGCGGGCAGGTCGGCCCGCTCAGGAATCCGCTTGAACGTTCCGGTCATGCCTTTGACGTCCACCTCGACCCAATCCGGAAAGCCATACTGCTCGGCCAGCGCCAGTGCATTCTGGATGCGGACCTGCTTGCGCGCCTTCTCGCGCACGCTGATGACATCGTTCGGCTTCACGAGATAGGAAGGGATGTTCACCACCCGGCCGTTCACCTCGATGGCTTTGTGACTCACCAGTTGGCGCGCCTCGGCCCGGGTGGAACCGAAACCCATGCGGTAGACCACGTTGTCCAGGCGCCGTTCCAGAAGTTGCAACAGGTTCTCCCCGGTAGGCCCTTTCCGGCGATCCGCCTCGGCGTAGTAGTTGCGGAACTGCTTTTCCAGAACGCCGTACAGGCGCCGTACTTTCTGCTTTTCACGCAACTGCACGCCGTAATCGGAGAGGCGACGACGACGCTCCTGGGTCTGTCCCGGGAGCTTGTCCATCTTGCATTTGGAATCGACGGAGCGCACGCGGCTTTTGAGGTACAGATCCGTACCTTCACGGCGCATCAGTTTGCATTTGGGTCCGAGATACCTGGCCATGTTCGAAAACTCCGGAGTTACACGCGACGTTTCTTGGGAGGACGACAGCCGTTGTGAGGAATGGGCGTCACATCAGTGATGCTCAGAATCTTGAATCCGGCGGCGTTCAGGGCGCGCACGGCCGAGTCACGCCCCGGACCAGGCCCTTTCACGTTCACGTCCAGATTCTTGACCCCGAACTCCTTGGCCATCTGTCCCGCCCGATCGGCAGCCACCTGAGCGGCGAACGGCGTGCTCTTACGGGAACCGCGGAAGCCGGAACCGCCGGAAGTGGCCCAGCACAGGGTGTTGCCCTGGCGATCGGTGATGGTGATGATGGTGTTGTTGAACGACGCATGGATATGCGCGATCCCATCCGTAACGGTCTTCTTGACCTTCTTCTTCGTGCGTGCTGGGGTCTTGGCCATGTCGCTATGCCTGTAAAAAATAGTCTCGTTAACGCTTGATGGGACGACGCGGACCCTTCCGGGTGCGCGCATTGGTCTTGGTACGCTGCCCGCGAACCGGCAACCCACGACGGTGACGAATGCCGCGGTAGCAACCCAGATCCATCAGGCGCTTGATGTTCATGGAGACTTCTCGCCGCAGGTCGCCTTCCACGGTGTACTTGGCCACCTCGGCGCGCAGGCGATCCACCTCTTCTTCCGAAAGATCCATCACCTTCCGGTCCTGGGGCACACCGGCCGCCTCGCAAATCTTGGCGGCACGCGACCGGCCGATGCCGTAGATCGATGTCAGCGCGATGACCGCATGTTTACGGTCGGGAATGTTTACGCCTGCTATGCGGGCCATGAGGTTCTCTCCTGATTCTCCAACTTTCGGCCGGCTCCGCGAGGAAACGCGAAATTATAGCCGGCTTCATTCAGCCTTTCAACACGATTCGCCGCCGCCTTCACCCTTGGCGCTGTTTGTGACGGGGCTCCTTGCAGATCACGCGGACCACGCCCTTGCGCTTGATGATCTTGCAGTTGCGGCACATCTTTTTCACGGAAGCTCGTACTTTCATGATTCTCTACCTGCGTTGCGGCACGACCGCCGATCAGCTTCGGCCACCGCGCCCTTTGAGATTCGCTTTCTTCATGAGGCCCTCATACTGGTGGGACATGAGATGGGCCTGGACCTGGGCGATGAAATCCATGATCACCACCACCACGATCAGCAGAGAGGTGCCACCGAAATAGAAAGGCACGTTCCAGCCGACGATGAGGAATTCCGGCAACAGACAGACGGCGGTGATGTAGATGGCCCCAGCCAACGTCAGTCGGGTCATCACCCCGTCGATGTACCGGGCCGTCTGTTCCCCCGGGCGGATGCCCGGAATGAATGCACCGGAGCGCTTGAGATTGTCCGCCGTCTCCCTGGCATTGAACACCAGCGCCGTATAGAAAAAACAGAAAAACACGATGGCCGCCGCATAGAGCGCCACATAGATGGGCTCACCCGGCGACAGCTTGGCGACAATGTCCTGTAACCAACGCATATTGGGCGTGTTGCCCGCCCAGGAGGCCAGGGTGGTTGGAAACAGGATGATGGAGGACGCGAAAATGGGCGGGATCACCCCGGCCATGTTCAGCTTCAACGGCAGAAAACTGCTCTGCGCCGCCAAAAGCTGGCGTCCCCGCTGGCGCTTGGCGTAGTTGATGGTGATCCGCCGCTGCCCCCGCTCGACGAACACGACGAAAGCGGTCACGGCCACCGCCAGCAACAGCAAAAAGAGCGCAAACAGCGGATTCATCTCGCCGTTGCGCACCAGCTCGGCCACCGATCCGAAAGCCGCCGGAAGGCCCGCCACGATGCCGGCGAAAATGATCATGGAAATGCCGTTGCCCAACCCCCGTTCCGTGATCTGCTCACCGAGCCACATGAGGAACATGGTGCCGGTGACCAAGGAGACCGCCGCCGTGAAGACGAACCCCGGCCCGGGATTCATCACCATGGACATCCCCCCTGCCGATTGGGACTGGAGCGCCACTGAGATCCCCACGGCCTGGAAGGTGGCCAGAACCACGGTGCCGTAGCGGGTGTACTGGGTGATCTTGCGCCGCCCGGCTTCGCCCTCTTTTTTCAACTGCTCCAATTTGGGAATCACCGCGGTCATCAACTGCACGATGATGGAAGCCGAAATGTAGGGCATGATCCCCAGAGCGAAAATGGAAGCCCGCTCCAATGCACCGCCGGAGAACATGTTGAACATGCCCAGAATGGTCCCCTGCTGCTGATCGAACAAGGCCGCCAGCGCCGCAGGGTTGACCCCCGGTACCGGAATGAAAGTTCCGATCCGGAAGACGATGAGGGCGCCGAGCAGAAAAAAGAAACGCTGACGCAGCTCCGTGAGCTGCCCCAGTTGGATTCCACCGGCCGCTGCGGGGGAAAGGGCCATGAGCGGCTCAGTCCTCCACCTTGCCGCCGGCCGCCTCGATGGCGGCACGGGCGCCTTTGGTGGCACCGATGCCCTTGAGCGTCACGGGCCGAGTGATCTCGCCGGAAAGGATCACCTTGGCCCGCTTCATGGTGCGCGGCAGCACGTTTGCCTCATAGAGGGCATTCATGTCGATGACGTCGGCAGGCACCTTGTCCAGCTCGTGCAGACGCACCTCGGCGGTGTACTTCGCCTTGCGGGAACGGAAGCCGACCTTGGGCAGCCGACGCTGGAGCGGCATCTGGCCGCCTTCGAAACCGACCTTGTGGAAACCGCCCGAACGGGACTTCTGGCCCTTGTGGCCTCGACCGCAGGTCTTGCCCAGGCCGCTGCCGATGCCGCGACCCACCCGCTTGCGATCTCTTTTGCTGCCGGCGGCAGGTTTGAGCGTATTCAGGCGCATGTCAGTCCTCCACCAGCTCTACCATGTAGGAAACCTTGTTGAGCATGCCGCGGGTGGCGGGCGTGTCTTCCACCTCCACCACCTGATGCATGCGGCGCAGTCCCAGCCCGCGCACACAGGCCTTGTGGCTCTTGAGACGGCCGTTCATGCTGCGCACGAGCTTCACTTTCATCGTCTTCTTGTCCGCCATGGCATCACTCCAGGATCTCTTCCACGGTCTTGCCGCGCTTGGCCGCCACCTCTTCGGGGCTGCGCATCTGCACCAAGCCGTTCATGGTGGCCCGCACCACGTTGATGGGATTGTTCGAGCCGATGCACTTGGCCAACACGTTGTGCACACCCACCGCCTCGAAGATGGCACGCATGGCACCGCCTGCGATGATTCCGGTACCCTCGGAAGCCGGCTGCATGTAAACCTTCGCAGCGCCGTGCTTGCCGATGATGGGATACTGGAGCGTGCCGCCGGCGAGCTTGATGGTTTGCATGTTTCGCTTGGCGGTCTCCATGGCCTTCTGGATGGCGATGGGCACCTCTTTGGCCTTGCCCATGCCGTAGCCCACGCGGCCGTCACCGTCGCCCACCACCACCAGGGCGGAGAAGCCGAACTGACGCCCACCTTTGACCACCTTGGCCACCCGGTTGACGGCGACCAGCTTCTCGATCAGCTCCTCACCGGAGGTGTTTGTTTCGTAATTTGCCATCGCTCGATCCTCAGAACTGGAGTCCGGCCTCACGGGCCGCATCGGCCAACGCCTTCACCCGGCCGTGGTATTTGAAACCGGAACGATCGAAGGCGACCTTTTCGATACCGGCCGCCCGAGCCCGTTCGGCCACCATGCGACCGACCACCGCGGCGGCGGCCACGTTGCCCGTGGAGCCCTCGAGGGCACCCCGCACCTCTTTGTCGAGCGTCGAGGCGCAACACACCACATCGGAGCCATTTGCCGCGATGACCTGAGCATAGATGTGGCGCGGCGTGCGATGCACGGTGAGACGAGGAACGCCCAGCTCCCGGATCTTGGCCCGGGTGCGACGCGCCCGGCGCAGGCGACTTGATTTCTTGTCCATCGTCGTAACCTCTTATTTCTTCTTCGCTTCTTTGCGGACCACGTGCTCGTCCGCATAGCGTACACCTTTGCCTTTGTAAGGCTCGGGCGGACGGAAGCGACGGATCTCCGCAGCCACCTGCCCCACCTTCTGCTTGTCGCTGCCGGAGACGATGATCTCGGTCTGGGACGGCGTCTCGATAGTGATGCCCTCGGGAATGGGGTATTCGACGGGATGGGAAAAGCCCAGACTGAGATCCAACACCTTTCCCTTGACCTGCGCTCGATACCCGACGCCGACCAGCTGCAACTTTTTCTGGAAGCCCTGGCTAACCCCCACCACCATGTTGTTAATGAGGGCGCGCATGGTACCAGCCATGGCCCAAGCCGCCTTGTTGCCCGGATCGACGGGGCTGACCCGAACCTCGCCGCCTTCCAAAGTCACCTCGACCAAGGGGTGCACGTCGTACTCGTGCGTGCCCTTGGGTCCCTTCACGGTGACTTTCTGCCCTTCCACTTTGACCTCCACGCCGGAGACGACGGGAACAGGTGCCTTTGCGATACGCGACATGGCTGCTTCCTCCCGGTCAGGCGACGTAGGCGATGACTTCGCCGCCGTGGCCCTGCTTACGGGCCTCGCGGTCGGTCATCAACCCCTTGGACGTGGAAACGATGGCGATGCCCAGGCCACCTCGGACGCGAGGCAACTCTTCCTTGCCCTTGTAAACACGCAACCCGGGACGGCTCACCCGCTGGATCAGCTCGATGACGGGGCGCCCCTGATGGTATTTCAAAGTGATCTCCATCACCGGCTTGCCGTCCTCTTCGAAACGTGTGACGTCGGCGATGTAGCCTTCGTCCTTGAGCACCTTGGCGATGGCCATCTTCTTCTTGGAGGCCGGCAGGCGAACGCTCGCCTTGCCCGCCTGCTGTCCGTTGCGGATGCGCGTGAGCATATCCGCGATGGGATCTGACATACTCATCTGTTGTTGGCTCCTCGGGTCAGGCAACTTCTGGAGCGAAGTCCGATACCCAACGATGAAAAGCGGCCCTCACGGCGGAGAGCCGGACATGTTAACGAATGTCTTACCTAAAATCCAGCCCCGATTTCGAAGCCGGATGAAAAGCGCCGCGTCCTACCAGCTGGCCTTGCGCAGTCCTGGCACATCGCCACGCATGGCCGCTTCCCGCAGCTTATTCCGGCACAAGCCGAACTTGCGGTACACCGCATGCGGCCGGCCGGTGATCCGGCAGCGACGCTGCTGACGCACAGGGCTGGAATCCCGCGGCAGTTTTTGCAGTTTGAGCACGGCGGCGTCGATCTCTTCCGGCGTGCTGTTGGGGTTTTTGATGATGGCCTTCAGCTCGGCACGCTTGGCCGCGTACCTCGCCACCATCCGGGCCCGCTTGTTCTCGCGGGCGATCATGCTCTTCTTTGCCATGTTCCGTCCGTCGGCTCCGGTTTTACTTGAAAGGAAAGTTAAACCCGTCGAGCAGGGCTTTGCCTTCCTCGTCCGTGCGCGCCGTGGTGGTGATGGTGATGTCCATGCCGCGCAAAGCGTCGATCTTGTCGTAGTCCACTTCAGGGAAGATGATCTGCTCCTTGATCCCCATACTGAAGTTTCCGCGCCCGTCGAAGGATTTGGGGCTCACCCCCCGGAAGTCGCGGATCCTCGGAATGGCCACGTTGATGAGGCGATCCAAAAACTCGTACATGCGCTCGGCACGCAACGTCACCTTGCAGCCGATGGGCCATCCTTCCCGGATCTTGAATCCGGCGACCGACTTGCGCGCACGGGTGATGACCGGCTTCTGACCGGAGATACGCGCCATGTCGTCCATGGCGTACTGCAGCACCTTTTTGTCGGCCACGGCCTCGCCCACGCCCATGTTGAGCGTGATCTTCTCGATACGGGGCACCTGCATGACGCTCTTGTATCCGAACTTCTCCATGAGCGCCGGCACCACCTTCTCTTTGTAATGATCCTGTAATCTTGCCATTGGACTGCCTGCCTCAAACGTCCACGACTTCGCCGTTGGATTTGAATACGCGGACCTTGCGTCCGTCCTCGAGGATCTTGAATCCCACGCGATCGGCCTTGTTGGTCACCGGATTGAACAGGGCCACATTGGAAATGTGCAACGGCATCTCTTTCTCGATGATGCCGCCGGGCTCCCCTTTCATGGGGTTGGGCTTGACGTGCTTCTTGGCCAGGTTGACGTTTTCCACCACAACCCGATCGTCGAGCACGCGCAACACCGTCCCCCGCTTGCCCTTGTCCTTCCCAGCGATGACGATGACGTCGTCGCCCTTGCGAATCTTTCTAGCCATGGCTACCTCACAGCACCTCGGGTGCCAGCGAAATGATCTTCATGAAACGCTCGCCGCGCAGCTCACGGGTCACCGGGCCGAAGATCCGTGTTCCGATGGGCTGCAACTGGTTGTTCAACAACACCGCGGCGTTGCCGTCGAAACGAATGACGGAACCATCGGGACGACGCACGCCCTTTTTGGTCCGCACCACCACCGCATTGTAGACGTCGCCTTTCTTCACCTTGCCGCGCGGAATGGAGTCCTTCACCGACACCTTGATGATGTCGCCGATGCCGGCGTAACGGCGATGGGATCCACCCAGCACCTTGATGCACTGAACCTTCTTTGCGCCGCTGTTGTCGGCCACGTTCAGCATGGTCTGCATCTGGATCATGACACTTACCCTGAATCTCTGTTGGCTAGCTTCACGGCACGAAGCCGTTTCCCGTGGTTCAGCTGGCGCGCTCGACCACTTTGACCAGGCGCCATTTCTTGGTCTTTGAGATGGGGCGGCACTGCTCCACCACCACAGTGTCGCCGATGCGGCACTCGTTGTTCTCGTCGTGCGCGTGCACCTTGGTCGAACGGCGGATGTACTTGCCGTAGATGGGATGCTTCACGCGACGCTCCACCTGGACGGTGATGGACTTGTCCATCTTGTCGGAGATCACCCGCCCCTGCAGCGTGCGGTTCGTGGTCTGTTGCTCGCTCATCTTCAGCCTGCCTTCCGCTTCTCGTTCATGACCGTCTTCACCCGTGCGATGTCACGGCGTACCTGACGCATCTGGTGATGGCGCGCCAGTTGGCCCGTGCTCTGCTGCATGCGCAGATTGAACTGCTCCTTGAGCAGTTCGTGCAGCGTATCGCGCAGTTCGTCCAGGGTCTTTTCCCGCAGTTCGCTCGCTTTCATCACATGATCGTCCGTTTGACAAAAGTGGTCTCCACCGGCAGCTTGGCCGCGGCCAGCTTGAAGGCCTCGCGCGCCAGCTCCTCGGGCACCCCTTCGATTTCGTACAGCATGCGACCGGGCTGCACCTGAGCCACCCAATACTCGACATTGCCCTTGCCCTTGCCCATCCGCACCTCGAGAGGCTTTTTGGTGATGGGCTTGTCCGGGAAGATACGAATGTAGAGCTTGCCGCCCCGCTTCACCTTGCGGGTGATGGTGCGGCGAGCCGCTTCGATCTGGCGCGCGGTGATTCGACCGCGCCCCACCGCCTTGAGCCCATACTCACCGAAGCTCACTTCGTTGCCTCGATGGGCGAGCCCACGATTACGGCCCTTCTGCTGTTTGCGAAACTTGGTACGCTTGGGCTGCAACATGACTTAGCTTCTCCCGGCCGCTTTCTTGCCTTTCTTGCCCCCTTTGGGCGCCTTTTCGTCGCGCTGGTCACCGAACACTTCGCCACGGAAGATCCACACCTTGATGCCGATGACCCCGTAAGTGGTATCGGCTTCGGCAGTGCCGTAGTCGATGTCCGCGCGCAAGGTGTGCAGGGGAACACGCCCTTCGCGGTACCACTCGGTGCGCGCGATCTCCGCACCGTTCAGCCGGCCGGCGATACTCACTTTGATCCCTTCGGCGCCCAAGCGCATGGTGTTCTGCACGGCCCGCTTCATGGCCCGGCGGAACATGATGCGGCGCTCGATCTGCTGCGCGATCCCTTCCGCCACCAGTTTGGCGTCGAGCTCGGGCTTGCGGATCTCCTCGATGCTGATGTGCACCGGACCGCCCAACATCTGCGCCACCTCCTTGCGCAGCCGATCGATGTCCTCGCCTTTCTTGCCGATGACCAATCCCGGCCGTGCCGTGTGAATGGTGATGTGGGTGTTGTTGGCCATCCGATCGATCTGGATGCGCGACACAGAAGCGTGCTCCAGCCGCTCCTGCAGGAAGCCGCGCACCTGAAGATCCTGGTTGAGCAGCTCCGGATAGTTACGATTGTTGGCGTACCACCGGGAGTTGTGCTCCTTGACGATACCGAGACGGATGCCGATTGGATGTACTTTCTGACCCATAGTTACTCGCCCGTTTACTCGTCGCCCACAGCGACGGTGATGTGGCTGGTGCGCTTGAGGATTCTCGTCGCACGCCCCTTGGCCCTTGCCCGAATTCGCTTCATGGTGGGACCTTCATCGACCATGACGGCCACCACTTTGAGTTCGTCAACATCGGCGCCCTCGTTGTTCTCGGCGTTGGCGATGGCCGAGTCGAGCACCTTCTTCACGATGGCCGCACCCTTTTTCTTGCTGAACTGGAGGATCTCCAAGGCACGCTCCACGGGCAGGCCGCGGATCTGGTCGGCCACCAGCCTTCCCTTCTGCGCAGAGATACGCGCGTATCGCAATGTGGCTTTCGCTTGCATCTGGATATCCCCTTACCGCTTCTTCTTCGCCTTCTTGTCCGCCGCATGGCCGCGATAGGTGCGGGTCAGGGCGAACTCACCCAGCTTGTGCCCCACCATGTTTTCGGTGATGAGCACGGGCACGTGCTGGCGGCCGTTGTGCACGGCGATGGTGAGCCCCACCATCTCGGGCACGATCATGGACCGGCGCGACCAGGTCTTGATGGGACGGCGATTGTTGGTCGCCACCGCCTCTTCCACCTTCTTCATCAGGTGGTGATCGACGAAAGGTCCTTTACGAATGGAACGTGGCATGGCTGATTACCCCAAACTTACTTGCGGCGACGGTCGCGCACGATGAACTTGTCGGTGCGCTTGTTCTTGCGCGTCTTGTGGCCCTTGGTGGGCACGCCCCAGGGGGTCACCGGATGACGACCGCCGGAG
The DNA here is from genome assembly GCA_964404295.1 of uncultured Sedimenticola sp. Lineage (GTDB taxonomy): Bacteria > Pseudomonadota > Gammaproteobacteria > Chromatiales > Chromatiaceae > Thiolapillus. The sequence continues at coordinate 34,936 of CAYOJM010000145.1, forward strand.
GTGCGCCCCTCACCACCGCCATGGGGGTGGTCCACCGGGTTCATGACCACACCGCGCACGGTCGGCCGAATGCCGCGCCAACGCGAAGCCCCGGCCTTGCCCAGCTTGCGGAGGTTGTGTTCGGCATTGCCCACTTCGCCGATGGTGGCCCGACAGTCGGCGTGGATCTTGCGCATCTCGCCGGAGCGCAGGCGCAAAGTGGCATAATCGCCCTCACGGGCCACCAGTTGAGCCGAGGTGCCGGCGCTACGGGCGATCTGGGCGCCCTTGCCGATCTTCATCTCCACGCAGTGCACCGTGGTGCCCACGGGAATGTTACGCAACGGCATGGCGTTACCCACGGCGATGGGCGCCTCGACTCCGGACTGAATGGTGTCGCCCACCTCCAGCCCTTTGGGCGCGATGATATAGCGGCGCTCACCGTCCAAGTATTTGATGAGGCAGATGTGGGCACTGCGATTGGGATCGTATTCGAGCCGCTCGACGACGCCCGGAATGCCGTCCTTGTCCCGCTTGAAATCGATGATCCGGTAACGCTTCTTGTGGCCGCCCCCGCGATGTCGCGTGGTGATGCGGCCTTGATTGTTACGCCCTCCGGTCTTGGTCTTCTTGGCCACCAAAGGCGCATAGGGCTCCCCTTTGTGCAACCCAGGGGTCTTGACCTGGACCACGAACCGGCGTCCCGGGGAAGTCGGCTTGGCTTTTACGATAGGCATCTTTCTATTTCCGCTGTCCGTTCAGGAGGTCGGCGTTCAGCCACCGACCCCGAAATCGATCTCCTGACCCTCGGCGATGCGCACGACGGCCTTCTTCCAGTCCTTGCGCTTGCCGGGAATCTGGCCGAACCGCTTGCGCTTGCCCTTCACGTTCATGGTCTGGACCTTCTCCACGGTGACGTCGAAAAGCATCTCCACCGCGGCGGCGATTTCCGGCTTCGTGGCGTCGGGCGCCACCTTGAAGGTATATTGACGCGCATCGTCCGCGGCATAGGCGCTCTTCTCGGAGATGAGCGGTCCAAGCAGAACCTTGTACAGTCGCTCTTTATTCATGCCAGGCGCTCCTCGATCTTTTTCAGCGCGTCCTTGGTCATCAGCACCTTTTCGTAACCGATGAGACTCACCGGATCCACTTCATCGCTGTCACGCACGTCCACGTGATACAAATTACGGGCCGCGAGAAAGAGGTTCTCGTCCGCCTGCTCGGTGACGATGAGCACGTCATCCAGCCCCAATGCCTTCAGCTTGCCCACCAGCTCCTTGGTCTTGGGCGCCTCCACACCGAACTCGTCCACCACCACCAGCCGGTCCTGGCGCACCAGCTCGGAAAGAATGGATCGCAGCGCCCCTCGGTACATCTTCTTGTTCACCTTTTGGGCGTAATTACGGGGCTGTGCCGCGAAGGTGACACCGCCGCCACGCCAGATGGGGCTGCGAATGGTGCCGGCACGCGCGCGGCCGGTCCCTTTCTGTCGATACGGCTTGCGTCCGCCACCACGCACCGCGGAGCGGTTCTTCTGCGCCTTGGTGCCCGCCCGGGCGCCCGCCATGTAAGCCGTCACCACCTGGTGCACCAGCGCCTCTTTGAAATCCGCGCCGAACACGGCGTCGGATACCTGCAGGGTGGCCCCGCCTTGTACGTTGAGGTCCATGACTTACCCCTTGTTCTTCAACTTGACCGCAGGCGTCACGATGACATCACCGCCCGGCGCGCCGGGCACGGCTCCTTTGATCAGAAGCAACCCTCGCTCGGCATCCACGCGGACGATCTCCAAGGTCTGCACGGTGACCCGCTTGTTGCCCATGTGGCCGGCCATCTTCTTGCCTTTGAACACCCGTCCGGGCGTCTGACATTGGCCAATGGAGCCCGGCGCCCGATGCGAAAGAGAGTTGCCATGGGTGGCATCCTGGGTGCTGAAATTGTGGCGCTTGACCGTTCCCTGGAAGCCCTTGCCCTTGGAGATGCCGCTGACATCGACCTTCTGTCCTTCCTGGAACAGATCCACCTTCAGCTCACTACCCACTTCGGGGACTTCACCTTCATGGTCGTCGAGGCGAAATTCCCACAATCCATGGCCCGGCTCTACACCGGCTTTGGCAAAATGGCCGGCCATGGGCTTGTTCACCCGGCTGGGCTTTCGCCGCCCCACGGTGACCTGCACCGCCTGGTAGCCGTCTTTCTCGGGCGTGCGCACCTGCGTGACCCGGTTGGGCTCCACCTGGACCACGGTCACCGGCACGGAGACACCGTCCTCGGTGAACACGCGGGTCATGCCCGCCTTGCGTCCCACTAATCCTAATGCCATGTCTGAAACCTCAGTTCAGCTTGATCTGAACGTCTACGCCAGCGGCCAGATCCAGCTTCATCAATGCGTCCACCGTCTTGTCGGTGGGGTCGATGATGTCCAACAGCCGCTTGTGCGTACGGATCTCGTACTGGTCGCGCGCGTCCTTGTTGACGTGCGGCGAAATGAGCACGGTGTAACGCTCCTTGCGCGTGGGCAGAGGAATAGGCCCCTTGACCCGGGCGCCGGTGCGCTTGGCGGTATCCACGATCTCCCGGGTCGACTGGTCGATGAGCCGGTGATCGAAGGACTTCAATCGGATACGGATACGCTGGTTGGCCATAACTGTCACTCGATAATCTTGGAAACCACGCCGGCGCCCACGGTGCGGCCGCCTTCGCGAATGGCAAAACGAAGCCCCTCTTCCATCGCAATGGGCGCAATCAGCTTCACCGTCATCTTCACATTGTCACCAGGCATCACCATCTCAACACCCTCA
>CAYOJM010000146.1:0-17468 GCA_964404295.1 uncultured Sedimenticola sp.
ATGACGTTCTCCACGGCAGGAAACACGGACGGGCGTTGGACGAGGCGCTCAGCGCCACCATCGCGTTCCGGGTTTCGGGGTCGTGGTCGTCATGAGGGATTCCGGCGGGGAATGGATTCGAAGATGCGCAAAAGATAATACGAAATCCTCGATCATGCCAGCCGACGCCGTCCCCGCCCCGTCGGCCTCGGGTGCCGGCAAATGAGGCCGCCCCGGGCGGGGCGGCGCAAAGCCGCCTAGAGCAGCTCCCGAAGCGCGCTCAAAGAATCGATCACCGCGTCCGGATGGTGGTTGCGGATGTCCTCGCCGTGGTTGTAACCGTAGCTCACGCAGATGATCTTGAAGCCGGCGGCGCGGGCCGCTTTCACGTCGCTCACCGAATCACCGATCATCAAGCACTGCTCCGGCTCGGCGCCGAAGAACTCGGCGGCATAGAGCAGGGGCGTGGGATCGGGCTTCTTCTGAGGCAAGGTATCTCCGGCGACGACGATTTCGAAATAGTCGTAGATGCCCAGATCCTGGAGCAGCGGCAAGGTGAACCGCTCTGCCTTGTTGGTCACGCAGCCCAGGGGGTAGCCCTCGGACTTGAGATAATCCAGCCCCTCCTGCACGCCGGGGTAGAGCCGCGACCGCTTGGAGGTGTTTTCGGCGTAGCACTCGATGAACAGGGGATAGGCCTTTTCAAACTCGGCCTCGTCCGGCTCCCCTTCGAGCCGCCCCACGAGGGCACGACGCACCAGACGCTCGACGCCGTTGCCCACCCAGTCGCGCACCTTCTCCTCGCCCCAGGGCTCGCGGCCGATGGCCTTCATCATCTCGTCCACGCAGAAGGCGAGGTCCGGCACGCTGTCCACCAGGGTGCCGTCCACGTCGATGAGGACCATCCGGGGCCGATCGAAAGCCACCTCAGCCCACCTCGGCCAGGGCGTCGCGCATGCGCTTGACGATGGTGTCGTACTTGTTGGGGTCGTTCTCGTTGCGGAAGCCGAAGATGCCGGAGCCGGAGACGAAGGTGTCGGCGCCGGCGCGGGCGATCTCGGCGATGTTCTCCACCTTCACCCCGCCGTCGATCTCCAGACGGATGTCCCGCCCGGATGCGTCGATGCGCTTGCGGGCCTCCCGGAGCTTGTCCAAGGCCGACGGAATGAAGCTCTGTCCTCCGAAGCCGGGGTTCACCGACATGATGAGGATCATGTCGATCTTGTCCATGACGTAATCGAGGTAATCCAAAGGGGTGGCCGGATTGAACACCAAGCCCGACTTGCATCCGGAATCGCGGATGAGCTGGAGGCTGCGGTCGATGTGCTCCGAGGCCTCGGGATGGAAGGTGATGTAGGTGGCGCCCGCCTTGGCGAAGTCGCCGATGATGCGGTCCACCGGCTTGACCATCAAATGCACGTCGATGACCGCATCGATGCCATGGTTGCGCAGCGCCTCGCACACCAAGGGGCCGATGGTGAGGTTGGGCACATAGTGGTTGTCCATCACGTCGAAGTGGATGAAGTCGCAACCGGAAGCGAGCACGTCGTCGCACTCCTGTCCCAGTTTGGCGAAATCGGCGGAAAGGATGGAAGGTGCCAATACGAAATCGGTCATGTCGTGTACTCCCTGCCGGGCCGGACCGGCCAACGGCGATTCAGCCTGTGTCGAAACGGAAGATGGTACCGGATTCAGTCGCAGTTTTCACAGTTGCGGCACACCGGCCCACCGGCCAGCCGCCGGGTGATCTCCTCGGCGGCAACCGGCAGCCCGCAGAGGAAACCCTGGACCTCGTCACACCCGCACTGGCGCAGGAAACGGTACTGCACCTCCTCCTCCACCCCCTCGGCCACGGTGCGCATCCCGAAACTGCGCGCCAAAGCGATGGAGGCGCGGATGATGGCCTCGTCGTTGCGATCGCGCCCCACGTCCCGCACGAAGCTGGCATCGATCTTGAGGCAATCGAGGGGAAATCGTTTCAGGTTGGCCAGGGTGGAGTGGCCTGTGCCGAAATCGTCGATGGCCAGCCCCACCCCCAGCTCATGGAGCCGGCGCAGATTGTGGTGGGCGCTCTCTTCGTCCCCCAGGATCATGCTTTCGGTGATCTCGAACTCGAGGCCCGAGGGGGGCACGCCGTACTCCACCAGGAGGTCATGGACGCGGGCCGCCAGCTCCGGCTGGCGTAGTTCACAGGCGGAGAGGTTGACGGCCAGGCGCGGAACCGCCAACCCCTGCCGGCGCCACGTCCGATACTGCCGGCAGGCTGTCTCCAACACCCAACGCCCAAGGGCCTCCATGAACCCGCTGGTCTCGGCCACCGGGATGAACCGCCCTGGAGCCACCTCGCCCCACCGTTCGCTGCGCCAGCGCAAAAGCACCTCCAGTCCGGTGAGCTCACCGCTGCCGATGCGGAACTGGGGCTGATACACCAGGTAGAGCTCGTCCGACTCGAGGGCTCGGCGCAGCGACTGCTCCAGTTCGAAGGTCTCTCCGGCACGGGATGTCAGCTCCTGGGAATAGAACCGGCTGCGGCCGCCGCCGCGGCTCTTGGCGGCGTACATGGCGGCATCGGCGTGGCGCAGCAGCCGGTCCACCTCGTCCCCGTCCTCCGGAAACAGGCTGATGCCGATGCTGGCGGAGATTTGGAACTCCCGGTCTTGTATGCGGAAAGGCGCGCGGAAAGCGGCCTGGAGCTTGTCGGCCACGGTACGCAGTTGGGCGCGATCCTTCACCTCCTCCACCAACAGAATGAACTCGTCGCCACCCAAGCGCGCCAAGGTGTCCACTTCGCGCACCCGTCGTGACAACCGCCGGGCCGCCTCCACCAACAGACGGTCGCCTGCGGCGTGGCCCAGGGTGTCGTTGACCCCCTTGAAGCGATCCAGATCGATGAACAACAGCCCGCCGCTGCGGCCTTCGCGCCGGCTGCGCGCCAGGGCCAGCTCCAGCCGGTCACGGAACAGGACCCGGTTGGGCAGGCCGGTGAGAGGATCGTGGGTGGCGAGATATTCCAGCTCGCGACGGGACGCGTGCAGTTCGGTCACGTCGTTCACCAGCACCACATAATAGTCACGCTGGTCCGACTCCAGTCGCACCTTGTCCACCCGCACCCACCACCACCGCTCCAGCTCCCCGGGCACCCGCAGCTCGAGCCGGCCGCCGCCTTCCGCCTCCACCCGTTCCCACAACCCACGGTGCTCCTCAATGCAGGGAGGCAAGCGATCCGAGGCGCCCACCAGCCGCGCCCAAGCCGGGTTGTGGAAGCGCACCTGATGCGTCTCGTCGAGGATGAGGATGGCCTCGCGGGCGGCGCTCACCGCCTGGCCCACGAGCCGGTTCCAAGTCTCCTCTTCACGCTGTTCGGTGATGTCGTGGACCACGGTGAGCAGTGTGCGGCGCCCCTCCACTCGGTAGTCCACCGGCACGCACCGGACCTCGAACAGGCGGTGGCGCCCCTGCACTTCCAGCCAGTACTCCAACCGCTGGCTCTCGCCGCTCTCCAGCGTGGTTCGAAGCAGGCGCATGAAACGCTCCGCCTGCTCGGCAGGAAAGAGTTCGTGCAGGGTGCGACCCACCACCTGCTCCGGCGGCAAGTAGAGCTGTTCGGGCGCGTCGGTGAGCACTTCGAGGAAGGTGCCCTCTTCGTCCTGGAAGAAGAGCATGTCGGGCACCGCCCGGGTGATGGCCTGGAGGCGCGCCTGGGAGGTGTGCTTGACCTTCTCATAGAGGGCGCGCATCTCTTGCGACGAGAGGCGCAACGAACGTTCGAGCAGATAACGGTCCCGATCGGCGTCGGCATAGGCCTGTTCCACCCGGGCGCAAAACTCCCGCCACCGCGCCGCATCGGGCGGCCGATCGGGACCCAACCCCAGTTTCCGCATCTGACGCCGAAGCAGCGGGTGCATCAAGGCTCCCACCAAAGGGTGACGGTCATGGTCTGATTGTGCAGATCGCACCGCCCCGAGGCGAGGGGGGAGAGCTCGCCATAAGAGTAGAAACCGGCGATGTGCGCCTGGGGGGGAAGGCGCTCGGCCAAAGCCTCGATCTCTTCTTCCACCCTCTGGCCCAATACCAGCCGCCGTCCCACGCAACTGACGGCCAGACAGACCAGCGGCGCGTCCCCCGCCTCCTCGACGGAAAAACCATCGAGCGCGCGCCCGGCCCCTTCCACGAGACGGTCGAAATTGGCGTACATGAGCTGCACGAAGGCCCCTTGGGGAATGTCACCGGCGAAGGTCATCGATTGGCGCGCCTCGTCGACCCCGAGGATGGTGCGGACCTTGGGCTCGATGTCGTCCAATTTCCGCCGCAGGGCCAGGGGAAAGAGCAGCCCCGCCGCCGGCAGCTCTGCGGCCTTTTCGCCCAGATACCGTTTGTAGAGTTCGAGGGCCGGTTGGCCGTCCAGCTCGTAAAGGACGTTGCCTTCCGAACGGGTGACCACGCGCTCGAGGCCGAGGACGTCCCAACCACCGAAAGAGCCGTAGCGCACTTCGAGCCCATCGCCATAGAGCCCCAGGGCACAGATATGGCGGGCGCGCGGTTCGTCCTCCACGAGCACCCAGGTTCGCTGGAATCGGTCGTCGTCGGCCGCCAACCCGCCGGTGACCGGCACCCGCCCCTCCAACACCTGGTTCACCCCATCCATGAGAGCCGAGCCGTTCACCACCAGGCCTTCGGAGAGCACCAGGACGGCGGCCAGATCGGGCGCCTCCAGTGGAGCCACCAACCGACGGCCGGTGCCCCGGAAATCGCTGGTGTCGTCCACCGCCTCGTAATGGAGGCGCAGCCGACAGCGGTCGAAACGGACCACCAACGCGGTGGCGCTCCGTTCCTGGAAGTGCTGTTGATGGATCTGCCCCGCCGTGGAACACCCCATGAAAAGGGCCCGGGGCAACCGCGCGCGCACCTCCGCCACGGCGGCGCGCACGTCTTCTTCCGGCAAGTCGCTGAACAAGAGCACCAGGGTGCTCTCTCCGTCCATGCCGGCGTCGATGGCGGGCCGCCAACCGGCGCCCGGCCGGTACTGGTGGAGTTCGCTGCGCATGCCGCCCTCTTTTTCTCGCGTTTCCTGCAATATAGCAGGAAGCGCGGTGGGCTTATTGCCCGAAAGCGCCAACGGATTCCTATTTCAGAGCAATGGGCAGGGTGGCGTAGCCGGCCCCGGCCAGCCGTTTGCGCACCTTCTTCATCTCCGCCGGCGTGGCATAGGGGCCGAGCCGCACCCGGTACCAGGTAACCCCTCGAATCTGCGCCCGGCTCACCTGCGCCCGCAACCCCATGAGCGCCAAGCGCGCTTTGAGCGCCTCGGCTTCGCTGGCGCTGCGCATGGACCCCACCTGGAGCAGGTACTTGCGCCCGGACGGCGCCGGCGGTTTTTCCGTCCGATCGGCCGTCGGCGCCGGGCGGTCGAGTTCCGCCTCGGGCACCACCACTTCCTGGTCCGGCAGCAGCTTGTAAAACTCGAAGTCGGGCAGGGGCACTTCGGACCGCCTCTCGGACGTCGCCGGCTTGACCTCGGGTGCGGGGACGGTGGAGGACGGCGGCTCGCCGATCCAGCCGCTTCCCGCCCCCTCGCCGCCGAAACGGAGCCACAGAAAGCCCACGCTGACGGCACCGGCGAGATAGCCGAGCAGCAGCCAGATCCAGATCGGTGCCGGCTGGCGCTTCTTCCTGCGCGTGGCCCTGTGCTTGTAATCCCGCCGCGCCACCGGCTACATGCGCTCCGGCGCCGAGACGCCCAGCAGGCCCAGACCGTTGCGCACCACTTCGCGCACCGCCAGGATCAGTTTGATGCGGGCGTCGCGCAAGGCCTCGTCGTCCACCAGGAACTGGTGGGCGTTGTAGTAGGTGTGGAACTCGTTGGCCAGCTCACGCAGATAGTGGGTGAGCTGGTGGGGCTCATGCTCGAGCGCGGCCGACTCCACCACCTCGGGATAGCGGGCCAGGGTCTTGAGCAGGGCCTCCTCATGGGGCTCGACGAGCCGATCCAGGTGGGCGGTGCCCGGTGTCGGTTCCACCGTGATTCCCTTCTCCGCCGCCTGGCGCAGCACCGAGCAGACCCGGGCATGGGCGTACTGCACGTAATAGACCGGGTTGTCGGCGGACTGGCTCTTGGCCAGGTCCAGGTCGAAATCCATGTGCTGCTCGCATTTGCGCATGACGTAGAAGAACCGCGCCGCGTCCTTGCCCACCTCCTTGCGCAACTGGCGCAGGGTGACGAACTCGCCGGAGCGGGTGGACATGGGCACCTTCTCGCCACCACGCCAGAGGATGGCGAACTGCACCAGCAGCACGTCGAGCTTGTCGGGGTCGTCGCCCAGCGCCTTCAGCGCCGCCTTCACCCGCGGCACGTAGCCGTGGTGGTCGGCGCCCCAGACGTCGATGACCCGGTCGAAGCCGCGCTCGAGCTTGTCCATGTGGTAGGCGATGTCCGAGGCGAAATAGGTGGTCTGGCCGTTCTCGCGCTCCACCACCCGGTCCTTCTCATCGCCGAAGGCGCTCGACTTGAACCAGAGCGCCCCGTCCTTCTCGTAGAGCCACCCCCCCTTGCGCAGCCGCTCGATGGCGCGGTTCACGGCACCCGACTCCACCAGGGTGCGCTCGGAGAACCAGTGGTCGTAGACCACGCCGAACTTCTCCAGATCGTCGCGGATGTCGTCGAGGATGGTGTTGAGCGCCAGCTCGAAGACGTAGCGGTAGCGGTTGTCGCCCAGCAGCTCGCGGGCGCGGGCGATGAGGGCGTCGATGTGCTTCTCTTTGTCCCCTTCGGGCGCATCGGCGGGAAGGTCCGCGAAGACCTCCTCCGCGGCGTGGCGGTAGTCGTCACCGTGTTCGCGGTGGAGGGTGGCGGCGATGTCCCAAACATAGTCGCCCTGATAGCCGTTGGACGGAAAGGCCAACGTCTCTCCGGCCAGCTCCAGATAGCGCAACCACACCGAGGTGGCGAGGATGTCCATCTGGCGGCCGGCGTCGTTGACGTAGTACTCGCGGTGCACCTCGAACCCCACCGCCTCCAGCAGATCCGCCACCACCGCGCCGTAGGCGGCGCCGCGGCCATGACCCACGTGGAGCGGACCGGTGGGGTTGGCGGAGACGAACTCCACCTGCACCCGCTTCCCGCGGCCGATGTCGGAACGGCCGTAGTCGTGGGCCTTCTCCAGAATCTCGGGCACCACCGCCCGCCAGGCGGCGACCGACAGGTGAAAATTGATGAAACCGGGGCCGGCGATCTCCACCCGTTCCAGCAGTTCGCTTTCGGGCAGGACGGCCAGGATCCGCTCCGCCAACGCCCTCGGGTTCATGCCCGCCGCCTTGGCGTTGACCAGCGCCGCGTTGGTGGCGAAATCACCATGCGCCCGATCCCGGGTCCGCTCCACGCGGGGCGCAACGACGCGACCGGCCTCCACCACCCCCGCCTCGGCGAGACGCTCGAAAGCCGCGGCGATCAGCTGCTCAATCTGCGCTTTCATCCCATGCCTGCGTGCGAAGAAAGCCTGGAAGCTTACCACAGCCCACCACGGCAACGGGCTCAACCCGAAACCGATGCCCAGAGTGTGGCCGACTCCCCATTTTCCACCCTCGACGGCCGTTGGCCCTCCAGTCCCGCCGCCGCCGGCCGATAGCGGATGCACCACGTCACCCTTCACAAGGAGATCTTCATGCCGGGATGGCTGTCCCTACTGCTGTTCTCCAGCATCGCCTGGTGGTTGACGGTGAGCTTGGCCATGGCTCTGGCCATACACCGGCTCAGCCGACCGGAACGGTTACTGCTCGGCAACGACGAGGGCGATTGCCATCCTTGGCTGCAGGCATGGGCCCGATCCCATGGCTTCCAGCGGGCGGACTGCTTCCGCTTCGCCGGTGTGCCGGGGAGCCGCGAACCGGTGACGGTGGCCTTGTGGCGTGCCCCGGACACCCAGTGTTTCTTGGTGGGCTACGCTTTCCGCGATAGCTGCCGGTATGAGTTCATCACCTTTCTGGACCAGGGCGGCCTGCTCACCACCAGCGCTGCACGCGAGAGCCTCAACCTGCCCCTGCCGCCGGGCCAGTTCGTCCAGGTCTTCGAAGGGCTGGCGCCGGAAGACCTGCTGGCTCAGCACCGGCTGGGGCTGGCTTTCTTGGAACGCCATCTCATGCGACGTCCGGTGGAAGAGGTGCACGACCCCCAGGCGCAGCTTCTGGACGCCATGCGGCGCCAGATGGAACATGTACTCAGCATGCCTCTGTGGTACTTGCGCAGCCCTTGGTGGGGGCTGACCCGCCCCCGACGGATCAACCGTCCCCTGGTCGAACCTCCATCGGCGACGGCCGGCACCCTTCAATAGAGATCCAGCGGATCCACATCCAGCGACCAGCGCACCCCGCGCGCCTCGGGCAGCGCCGCCAGCTCGGGCACCCACGCCTGCAGCAGCCGTTGAAGGCGGCCTCGGGCCGCCGCTTGGAGCAGCACCTGGGCGCGATGCCGCCCCGCCCGGCGGGGCATGGGCGCCGGCACCGGCCCCCACACCGACACCCCTGCCGTTTCCGGGGGAAGCGCCGCAACGGCTGCTTGCAAAAAAATTTCGGCCCGCTCCATGGTGCGGGCCGCGGCGCGAAGCAGCGCCTGATGGCTGTAAGGGGGCAGCTCGGCCAGCCGCCGCTCCTCCAATGCCGCTTCGGCGAACGCGTCGTATCCCTGCCGCACCAGGGTCTGCAACAAAGGATGGTCGGGAAAGCGGGTCTGCAGGATCATCTCGCCCGGATGCGCCCCCCGCCCGGCGCGACCGGCCACCTGAACGATGAGCTGGGCGGTGCGCTCGGCGGCGCGGAAATCGGCGCTGAACAGCCCGCCGTCCACGTCCACCAGGGCCACCAGGTCCACGCCGGGGAAATGGTGCCCCTTGGCCAACATCTGGGTGCCCACCAGAAGGGCGGCCTCTCCGGCGCGCGCCGCTTCCAGCAGCCGGTCCAGGCTTCCGCGGCGCCGGGTGGTGTCACGGTCGATGCGGACCAGGGGGTGGTCGGGAAAGCGCGCCCGCAGCACCTGCTCCAGCCGCTCGGTCCCCTGCCCCAACGGGCGGAGCCCCGCGGCGCCGCACCGAGGGCAAGCGTCGGGGGCCGGCCGTTCACTGCCGCAATGGTGGCAGATGAGCCGGCCGGAAGCGCGGTGCCACGTCTGGTAGGCGTCGCAGCGGGGGCACTCCGAGAGCCAGCCGCAGCCGTGACAAGTGAGCACCGGCGCGTACCCGCGGCGATTTAGAAAGACCATCACCTGCCGGCCCGCCTCGAGCACCTTCCGCATGCGCGCCAGCAGGAGCGGCGAAAGCCCTCCTTCCAGGCGCTGGCCGCGCAGATCCAGAAGGCGCATGGCAGGCAGCCGACCGCCCCCCACCCGGCGGGTGAGGCGCAAACGGCCATAACGCCCCTCGCGCACGTTCTTCAAGGTTTCCAGCGAGGGTGTGGCCGACCCCAGCACCACGGGACATCCGGCCCGGTGGGCCCGCACCAGGGCCAGGTCTCGAGCCGAATAACGAATCCCCTCTTGCTGTTTGTACGAGGCGTCGTGCTCCTCGTCCACCACCACCAAACCCAGCTCGGGCAGCGGGGCCAAGACCGCAGACCGGGTGCCGATCACCAGCCGCGCCCGGCCGGTGCGGGCCCGGTGCCAGTCCCGTTCCCGCTCCGTCTCGGAGCGGCCGGAATGGAGCAGGGCGGGAACGACCCCCAGCCGTCGCCCCACCCGTTCCACCAGTTGCGGGGTGAGGCCGATCTCGGGCACCAGCCAGAGCACGCTCCGCCCCGCTGCCAGCGTGCGCTCGGCCAACTGGAGATAGACTTCCGTCTTGCCGCTTCCGGTGATCCCCTCGAGCAACCAGGCGTGGTAACCGGGCTTGGCCAACACCTTCTCCACCGCCTCCGCCTGTTGGGATGTGAGCTCGTAGGGCGGCGGACGGGGCGACGGTTCCGGGATGGGCGGCTCCCTTCGCGCCACCCATCCTTTCTCTTCCAGCCGTTTCAAGGCCTGTGCCGCGCCCGGCGGCGCCGCTTTCAGCGCCGCGAGCGGAACGCAGCCGCCACGCGCACGCAGCCAATCGACCAGTGCCCGCTGGCGCGGGGAGCGGGCCAGCTCTTTCTCCACCGCCCCCTCCGACACTTCGAGGCAGACGGCCAGGTTTCGATGGTCCACCGGCCGGGCGCCGCGGCGCAGCCGAGGCGGCAGGGCGGAAAAGAGCAGCTCCCCCAAGGGGTGGTGGTAGTAGGCCGCGGCCCAGCGGAGAAACGCCAGATGCCGGTCGGTGAACAGAGGCCCGGAATCGAGCAGGCGCAGGGCGCGCTTGAGCCGATCCCCCGGCAGCGCACTCGATTCGGCCAGCGCCACCACCAGACCGCAGCGGCGACCGCGACCGAAAGGAACCCATACTCTCGTGCCCGGCTGGAGACGCTCGGCCCCGACCCCTTCCGGGGGCAGGTAATCGAACAGCCCCCACACCGGCGCCGGCAAGGCCACGCGCAGCACGGGATCTGCCATCAGCTTGTGGATAACTTTGTGAAAAACCGAGACACAACCGTGAGTCGCCCGACAAACAGAGACGAAAAGAGCATCCCCCAACGGCGCACGATCACAAAAACCCTATTGTTTTCAACATGCTGAAAGAGAAAAAATGCGCGGCCCTGCGCCGATCCCTATCGAACCGACCGCCGGCGCGATCCAACCACTGTGTATAACCATATACTAATGGAGCGCGGCGGCACGCCCCGGCGCCCAGTTGCCAAAGAAAAGGGCGCTCCGTATCATCGGAGCCCCGTTTCCCACCCGTGCCGCCCATGCCCGCCGCTCTTGCAAGGCTTCTGCTTCTCTCGGCCATCATAGCACTGACCTTGGCCGGCTGTTCCTCCACCAAGATCACCGAAAAGTGGCGGGCGGAGCAGATCGACGAACCCCGAGCCAAGCGGATTCTGCTGCTCTCCCTCATCAAGGACCCGGTGACCCGCGCCTATTTCGAAGACCATTTCGTGGCCGAAGCCAAGAACCGCGGGGTGGAGGTGATTCCCAGCCACCAGTTGGCTCCCAACGCCACCGACATGGACGAGGAGGCCGAGGTGCGCCGCCTGGTGACGGAATCGGGCGCCGACGGCGTGCTGGTGGCTCAGCTCAAGGGGGTGGAAAAGGCGTACAAGCACGTGCCGAGTCGGCTGGACTGGTTCCCCGATTCCTACTACTACAGCGGCTTCTACGACTATTACTACCGGAGCTATCGTGGCATCTACCGACCGGGCTACATCGGATCGGACGACTACTTCAAGATGCAATTCCGCTATTTCTCTCCGCGCACCGAGAAGATGCTCTGGGCCGGCAATGTGGAGACCAAGAACCCCCGCAGCCTGACAGGCACCATTCAGCAGATCGCGGACGAAGTGATCGACGCACTCAAGGGGAGCGGACTGATCTGAGCATCTGGCAACACATCGCCGACGCCATCGCCCGGAAGACGGGGACCCCCTTCTCGCCGGAGCCGCCGCGCACCTTGGGCGGGGGCTGCATCAACACCGCCGTGCGGCTGGCCGACGAGCGGCAGGCCTGGTTCGTCAAGCTCAACGACGCCGCCCGCCTGGAGATGTTCGAAGCAGAGGCCGAAGGGCTGAAGGCCCTGGCCGACGCCGAGGCCATCCGCGTGCCCCGGCCCCTGCTCAGCGGCGTCCACGACGGCCAGGCCTATCTGGTGATGGAGTACATCCCCATGGCCGGTCGCGGCTCGGGCGCCGCCATGGCCCGCGCCGGCGAGCGGTTGGCCCAGCTCCACCGTCACACCGCCGAGGCTTTCGGCTGGCACCGGGACAACACCATCGGCTCCACCCCCCAACCCAACGGATGGATGGAGGAGTGGACCGCCTTCTGGCGCGACCGACGGCTGGGCTTCCAACTCGACCTGGCGGCCCGCAACGGCTACGGCGGCCGACTACAGAAACTGGGCGAGCGGCTGTTGGCGCGGTTTCCCGCCCTCATGGACCACAGTCCCGTGCCCAGCCTCATCCATGGCGACCTTTGGGGTGGGAACCTCGCTTTCGACGACGACGATGAACCGGTGATCTACGATCCGGCCGTCTATTTCGGCGACCGCGAAGCGGAACTGGCCATGACCGAGCTGTTCGGCGGATTCGGCGGGGTGTTCTACGACGCCTACCAGGCCGCCTGGCCCCTGGATCCGGGTTACCGGGTGCGCAAGACCCTCTACAACCTCTACCACATCCTCAACCACGCCAACATGTTCGGCGGCGGCTACCTGGGCCAGGCCCAGCGCATGATGGAACGCCTGCTGGCGGAACTGTGAAGTCCCCGACTTCAGGGGAGGGCCGCATCACCGCCCCCCGCCCCCTCCGTCCAGCGCCGATCCAAGACGAGAAAGGTGCATGCATGAGGATTGCGCTCGTCCGCCGGCGCCCGTTCCTGCGACACCACCCGCCATTGACTGAAATCCAGGGCCGGAAAAAAGGCGTCTCCCGCCACATCGGCCTCCACCTCGGTGAGGTAGATGCGGTCCGCCAGGGGCAAAGCCGCGGCATAGAGCCGGGCGCCGCCGATGACCATCACCTCCGGCACCGCGCCGGCGCGGGTGATGGCCGCCTCCAACGAAGGCACCACTTCCACGCCCGTCCCCACGCAGTCTGGATTGCGGCTGACCACGATGTGGCGCCGTCCCGGCAGCCTTCCCGGCAAGGACTCCCAGGTGCGCCGCCCCATCACCATGGGCTTGCCCATGGTCAGCCGTTTGAACCGCTGCAGATCCACCGGCAGATGCCAAGGCAAGCGGTTCTCCCGGCCGATGACCCCATTGCGGGCCCGGGCGACGATGAGGCTGAGTCTCGGTCTCTTCATGACACCATTATATGAGCGCCCCCGGGAGCGAAACCAAAAAGCCCGCCGGGCGGCGGGCTTCGGTTGGGCCGAAAGAAATCGAGTTCAAGCGGCTTTGTCGAAACAAAGCTCCTCTTCAGCCTCCAGCAACATCTCCACTACCACTTCCATCTCGGAAGGGTTTTCCTCGGCCACTTGACGCCATTCGGCGCAATCGGGCTTGAGCATCTCCTCGTTCATCTTCGTCTCCTGCGTCGTTACGCAACCAATTTATTTAACGCTAATATACTAAAGTACAAATGGAGGCGAGTTGACCCATATCAATGGGGGTAAAAAAAAAATTTTTTAACCTTGGCGCCCGCTCCTCGGCCGGTCAATCGGATGCCTGGGTTTCGACCTTCTCCCCCACCACCGCGGGGGTCTCGTCGTCGAGCCAGGCCACGAAGAGGAGGTAGCTCAACGAGAGGATCACCGCCCCCAGGAAGAGACCGATGGCGCCCATGAGGATCATCCCCCCGATGGCACCCACCAGGATGATGGCGGTGGGAATCTCCGCCACCCCCCGTCCCAACAGCATGGGCTTGAGAAGGGCATCGCTCATTGAGACCAGCAGCGCATAGATCGCGAACAGCACCGCCGGCGTCGTGTTCCACTGCATGAAGCCGTAGACGGCCACCGGCGCCATCACCAGCAGCGGCGGCAACTGGACGATGGCGACGAAGAGCACCAGCACCGCCCACAACGGCGCCAGAGGGACATCCATCACCAGCATCCCCAGGTAAGAGAGCAGCGCCTGGAATACAGCGATGCCCACCAACCCCAACACCACGCTGCGCACGGTGGCCGCCGACAGCCGGGCCCAGTGGTCCCCCTCGGCTCCGGCCAATCGGTTGAAGACCCTTCGAGTGAAATCGACGGAAGCCTCTTCATAGAACAGGAAAGCGCCCGCCACGAGGAGTGAGAGAATGAAGATGAGCACCGTGCCCAAACCGCTGCCCACGAGCCCGGCCAACCACTGGAGGAAGGCCAACACTTGCGCTTTGTAGGTCTCCAGCGTCGCCTCCAGGTTGTTGGAGGCGGCGGACCAGAACGCATGGACCTTTGGGCCCACCAGCGGCCAGTTCTGAACCTGATCGGGCGGCGGCGGCACCTCCAGCGCCCCTTTCTGCACCACCTGGTAAAGGGCCTGGGAAGAGGAGAGCGCCTTGCCCGAAAGCATCACCGCGGGGGCCGAGAGCAGAATCACCCCCGCCAGAATGGTGAGCGCGATCACCCGCTTGCGTCCGCCGAAGCGGCGTTCGAGCCGAGCCACCACCGGTGAGAGAACGATGGCGATGATGCCGCCCCACAAGATGAGCGGCAGGAACGGCCGCGCGATGCGGTAGGAGACGTAAGCCAGGATGGCCACCACCGTCACGCGGAGGAACAGGTCCAGCACCGTCTTCACCAACTGGGATCTTTCCATGTTCATGTCTTGTCCGGTCAAATTGAGTTGGAAAAAGGCCATGATACCCCGTTCCAGACGGCGCTGCCGCGTGACAGCACGAGCAGCCGGCCCTACCATGGCATGAAACCGACCGTCCTCGGAGGCAGTAGATGAACGCACTGGAATGGGACGACACTCTGAGCGTCCAGGTGGAGGAGATCGACGACGACCACCGCAAGCTGGTGGCGCTGTTCAACGAATTGGAAGCCGCCGTGGCCCGGGGCGACGACCCCCTCTACCTCGAGGCGCTGTTGGAAGAACTCATCGCCGCCACCGAATGGCATTTCCGCCATGAAGAGCGGCTCATGCTCCGCCACGGCTACCCGGAACAGGAAGCCCACAGCAAGGAGCACCGGGAGCTGGTGAACGCATTGCGCGCCCTGCACCGCGAACGGCTCCAGCAGGGCCGCCCCCTGGCCGAAGCCGACGTGGAACACCTGGAGCACTGGCTCACCGGCCACATCCTGGGTTCCGACATGGAGCTGGGCGCCTGGCTGGCCGAGCGGATTTGACCCTTACTCCACCGTCACCGACTTGGCCAGGTTGCGCGGCTGATCCACGTCGGTGCCCTTGAGCACCGCCACGTGGTAGGCCAGAAGCTGGAGAGGCACCGTATAGACGATGGGCGCGGTGCCGGCACAGATGTCGTCCAGGGTAAGACTTTGGAAACGGTCCAGGTCGATCTTCACCGAGTGGTCGCTGAACAGAAAGAGCTCGCCCCCGCGGGCCCGGACCTCCTGCAGATTGGAAAGCACCTTCTCCAACAGGGGATCGTTGGGCAGGGCGCAGACCACCGGCATCTTGTCGTCCACCAAAGCCAAGGGGCCGTGCTTGAGTTCGCCGGCGGGATAGGCTTCGGCATGAATGTAGGAGATCTCCTTGAGTTTGAGCGCTCCTTCCAAGGCAATGGGATAGAAGGCCCCCCGCCCCAGGAAGAGGGCGTGCTCCTTGTCGGAGAAGGCATCGGCCATCTCACGGATGGGACCATCCAGCTTGAGCGCCTTGTCCACCTGGCGCGGCAACGCTTCGAGCTCCTCCACCTGGGCCTTCATCCAAGCCTCGTCACGGCCGTGCCGGCGGGCGAAAGCCAGAACCAGAAGCCGAAGGGCCACCAGCTGGGTGGTGAAGGCCTTGGTGGAGGCCACCCCGATCTCGGCGCCGGCCCGGGTCATGAGCGCCACGTCCGACTCGCGCACCAGGGAACTCTCGGGCACGTTGCAGATGGTGAGGCTGCCCAGATAACCCATCGACTTGCTGCCGCGCAGCGCAGCAAGGGTGTCGGCCGTCTCCCCCGACTGTGAAATGGTGACGAACAGGGTCCTTTCCGGCACCACCACCTTGCGATAGCGGAACTCGCTGGCCACCTCCACCTGGCAAGGCACCCCTTGCTCTTCGAACCAGTAACGGGCCACCAGCCCGGCGTGGTAACTGGTGCCGCAGGCGATGATCTGGACATGGCGCGCCTCGTCCAGAAGCGCCCGCGCCTCGTGGCCGAAACTCTCCTCCAGCAGGCGCCCTTTGTAGATGCGACCTTCCAGGGTCTCGGCAATGACGCCGGGCTGCTCGAAGATCTCCTTCTGCATGTAGTGGCGGTAGGGGCCCTTGTCCACGGCACTGGCGCTCAGCCGGGACGAGGTCACCGGCCGCTCCACGACACGGCCTTCGGCGTCGTACAGACGCACCCCATCGCGGCGCACTTCGCCCCAGTCCCCCTCTTCCAAGAAGATGAAGTCGGAGGTCTCGGGCAGCAGGGCGAAAACGTCGGAGGCGATGAAGCGTTCGCCGTCACCCACGCCGATCACCAGGGGGCTGCCGGAACGGGCCACCATGATGCGATCGGGATCCTCGGGACTGGCCACGGCCAGAGCGTAGGCGCCCACCAACCGGGTGACGGCGTTGCGGAACGCCCTTTCGAGATCGCCACCGCTGCGCTCCAGCTCGTAGGCGAGCAGATGGGCGATCACCTCGGTGTCGGTCTCCGAGACGAACCGGAATCCGGCCGTCTCCAGTTCGGCCCGCAGCTCCGCATGGTTCTCGATGATGCCGTTGTGGACCACCGCCACCCGCTCGCCGCTCATGTGGGGATGGGCATTG
This sequence comes from uncultured Sedimenticola sp., assembly GCA_964404295.1. GTDB lineage: Bacteria > Pseudomonadota > Gammaproteobacteria > Chromatiales > Chromatiaceae > Thiolapillus. The sequence continues at coordinate 16,392 of CAYOJM010000146.1, forward strand.
CGTTCGGCGGGGATACCATGAGTGGCCCAACGGGTGTGGGCGATGCCCACCCGTCCCTCGAGCGGCGCCTGATCCAGCCGCTCCTGCAAGGAGGCCACCTTGCCCACCGAACGGATCCGCTGCAGCCGGCCGGTTTCGTCACAGATGGCGATGCCGGCCGAATCGTAACCCCGGTATTCCAGGCGTCGCAGCCCTTCCATGAGGATGGGGGTGACGTTACGCCGGGCGATGGCGCCGACGATGCCGCACATCTCAGCCCTCCTTGCTGGGCCGCACCCAGCCGTCGATGGTCACCTGGCGCGCCCGCGCCAGCGTCAATTTGTCCGGCGGCGCATCACGGGTGATGACCGAGCCGGCACCGATGGTGGCGCCATCCCCCACGCTCACCGGCGCCACCAGGGCGGTATTGGAGCCGATGAAGGCGCGGTCACCGATGAGGGTGCGGTGCTTGCGCGCGCCGTCGTAGTTGCAGGTGATGGTGCCGGCCCCCAGGTTCACCCCCGCACCCATGTGGGTGTCCCCCACATAGCTCAAATGGTTCACCTTGGAGCCCTGGCCGATGGTGGAGTTCTTGATCTCCACGAAGTTGCCCACATGGGCGCCGCCCACCAGCTCGGTGCCGGGGCGGATGCGGCTGAAGGGGCCGATGCGGCTCCCAGGGCCGATGTGCGCCTCCTCGATGACGCAGTTCTCGAGGATGGCGACGCCCCGTTCCACGCGCACGTTGCGCAGCACGGTGTTGGCGCCCACGCGCACGTTGTCGCCCAGCACCACCTCGCCCTCGAGGATCACGTTGACATCCAGCACCACGTCCGTGCCGGTCTCCAGGGTACCCCGCAGGTCGAAGCGCGCGGGATCGAGAAGGGTGACGCCGCGCTCCATGAGCTCCTCCGCCTGCCAACGCTGCAGCACCCGCTCGAGGGCGGCGAGCTGGGCCCGGGTGTTGACCCCCTCGGCCTCCACCGGGTCCGCCGGCTGGGCCACGTGGATGGCCACCCCCTCGTGCACCGCCATGGCGATGACGTCGGTGAGGTAGTACTCGCCCTGGGCGTTCTCGGGCGAGAGGCGGCCGAGCCA
>CAYOJM010000147.1:0-9825 GCA_964404295.1 uncultured Sedimenticola sp.
CGAGGGGCCGGGGGGTGGGGATCCCGTAGCCGCGCACCCTGTGGGCATTGCGCCAGGAGCGCCGGCCCCGGCTGGACGACAAGATGCGGCGCAGGCCGTGAAACAGCGTCTTGACGTTGTAGCGCTTCACCACCACCTGGCGATCGCCGATCCGGTCCACCCATACGGTCTGGGAGTTGCCTGCCTTGAGTAGATTGCTCTCTCGGGCGGGGCCGGAGAGGGCGCCGGAGATCCACTCGTCCAGCAGCCGGACATCCAGCTCCCGCCTCTGGAAGATGCGCAGCCCGCCTTTCTCGCGTACCAGGAACTCGGTGCAGTCACGCAGGCACTTTTCGCTCCGCTTGCGGGCACGATAGTGACGCCAGCGATCGGCATGGCGGCACACGCCCCGGGAAAAGGCGGCAGGATCGGAAAACCCACGCCGACGGCAGTAGACCTCCAGCGCCGCCATGACCCCGGCATGCGCGCTGCGCGGAAACTGGGCGAGAAGCAGGCCGAGATTGCGCTGGGCCGGTTTCCCGGCCAACGGCCCGGAACCCAGGCGATATGCACCCCCATCGATGGCCCTGATCGCGCCGGCGGCATCCACCAGAAAATTGTCCAGATGCGGATCTTCCTGGACCATGCCCGCCTCGTGCTGGCCCGCCACCAGGTTGAACAGGTCGGCCAGCAGCGCTTTCCGACGAGCCTCTCCCGCACGGCGCCAAGCTTCCCCGAAGGGGAGAGATCCCGCCAGGTACTCGTAGAGCACCACCCGTGCCGCGCCAGCCGCCACCGGCTCCGGCAGCAGCGGCTCCGGCACCGGGATGCCCTGGCGAAACATGGCGGCAACGGCTCCCAGATCCCTCTGTGCGTCCCGGGCGGCAGCAGACCCTGTAAAGACCTTGGCCAGTACGGGTTTCTCGCGCCACCATCCCCGGAAAACCACCCGCCGCCCGGGAAGCAGCCGCAACAGCTCCTCGCAGCGTAGGGGCTCCATGGACTCGAGCGCCAGATCGAACGGCAACTGCGCGGGATCTTCAGGAAGGGGGGGCATCACCGGCATCGAGGGGCTTGCGGAAGATGGCGAAGATTTCGTCTCCGCGTCCCAGCAGCGTCGAGGCCGCCACGTAGGGCCGGGCTAGGATTCGCCGCAGCTTCCGCTTCTTGGAGGGTTTTCCCCGGACGCCGAACTTGTAGTCCCAGCTGTTGAGCACGATCTTCGGGGTGGACGAGGTGCGTACCACTGCCGGCTCGAAGCCCGCCCGCCCGGCGAGACGGGCCAGGTTTTCCGGGGAGAAGAGCACCAGGTGGCGAGGAATGTCGTTGGCGAACCAGTGAACGCCGAACCAGCCCCGGCCGAGTGCCCTGCTGTTGGGCGTCATCAACACCATGAGGCCGCCCGGTTTCAGGATCCTGTGGATCTCCGTCACGAAGTCCACGGGAGCAGGTATGTGCTCGATCACGTGGCGGGCGGTCACCACGTCGAAGTGCTCGTCCGGAAAGCCGGCCTCCGACAACTCCCCCTGGAAAACCTTCAGGCCGGCGGCCCTGCAGGTCTCCACCGCACTCCGGTTGAACTCCACCCCTTCCGGCTCCCAGCCGAGCGCGCGCATCGACCTGAGGTACTTGCCGCCTCCGCAGCCCACGTCGAGCAGCCGCCCGCTCCCGGTGAAGGGAACTGCGTGGCGATGGACGAATGCGCCCAGGATCCCGGCGAGCCAGCGGGGAAAACCGCTGTCGAGATGGGCATAGCCGTAACGGGAGCGCAATACCGCCCTCTCCAGCGCACTCCTGCGCTTCTCCCGTCCCGGCCTGTAAGGCTGGTAGTCGTCGGGATAGAAGCTGGCGATGCACTGCGCATCGGGCATCGGCACCTGGTAGACGGCCCCGCAATCGCCGCATTCCGCATAGGAAAACTCGCCCGGCAGATGCATCAGCAAGTCCCTTCCCGTGTAGGCATGAACACCCGAACCGCCGCACACGGGGCAGGGATCCGAAACCGTTGGCCTCTCTTCAGACATCAGCGTCCTTTTCAGGCCCGGTCACGTGCGGCTTCACAAAACCATTTCCCGACCTGCACTTCTGTGAAGTCATTGGGAAGCCGCCCTCCTCTGTACGAGTTCATCCAGCGATTTCATCATTCCACCAAAGACCGTCTGCAGGGAATAGTGCCGCACACACTTCTCCCGCCCGGCTTCCCCAAGGCGCGCCCGCAGCTCGGAGGAATCATGCAGCGCCCGCAGGGCCTCGACCCATTCATCCTCGGTCTCCGCCAGCAGCCCCGTGACGCCGTGCTCCACGATCTCGGCGTTGACGCCCGTGGGGGAGGATACCACCGGCAACCCGGCGGCCATATACTGCAGCACCTTGAGACCGCACTTGCCGCGGGTGAAACGGTTGTCCGGCAGCGGGGCCAACCCCACGTGGGCGGCCGCCAACTCCCGCGTCTCCGCTTCCGGCGACCAGGGTATGTGGACAACGGGCAGGCTCCGGGTTTCCAACGTGAAATCGGAAACGATCTTGAGGCGAAGGCCGGGCATCTCCTCCGCAGCCCGCTCCAGCGCGGGCACGACGGTCAGCAGGTGTTTTCTCGTGGAGCTGCTCCCGATCCAGACCAGGTCGAGCGTAGATTCCGGCTTGGCCACCCGCAGGCGGTATCGATCCGTCTCGACCGCCGTGGGAACGACCTGCACGTTGCCGTTGAAACGACCGGCCTCATCGGCAAGGTAGCGGTTGCCCGCCCACACCAGGTCGCATTGGGCCACCGTGGCGGCGAAGCGCCGCGCCCTGCGCGGGGAGGGGCCGCCATCGCTGCGGCAGAATATGGCGTCGTCGAAGGTGAACACCAGGTGCCGCGCCGCTCGGCGCAGCAGGAACCGGAACATCGGCCCGTAGGTTCGGCGCACCAGGACCACTACCTCCGCCCTGCGAGCCGCGCGCAGCACGGCCAGGCGATCGCGCAGAGAACCGGAGCCGGACAGGTGGCGTGGCCGCCAGCCGGCCTCCTCGATCAACGGGAAGAAGTCCGTGGCCCGGTACCTGGTGGAGGCGGCGTGAAGCCCCTTGGAGACGAAGAGTATCTCTTTCAATCTGGAACCCGGTTCCCTTCAGGCGCTGGCCCGCTTCTTGAGGTGAATGAGCAGCAGCGACACCGCCGCCGGCGTCACTCCCGGGATGCGCGCCGCCTGGCCCAGGGTGGCGGGGCGGACGCGCGACAGCTTCTCCCGCACCTCCGAGGAGAGCCCCTTCACCTGGTCGTAGTCCAGCCCTTCGGGCAGCTTCACCGATTCGGCCTGGCGCGCCTTCTCCACCTCCTCGCGCTGGCGCTCGATGTAGCCGGCATACTTGGCCTGGATCTCCACCTGCTCCGCCACCTTCGGATCCTCCACCCCGGGACCCACGCCCGGCAGGGTCATGAGCGAGGCGTAGGTGACGTTGGGCCGGGTCAGCAGCTCGCTGGCGCGGGCCTCACGGCGCAGGCGGTCGCCCAGCACCGCCTGCTCCTGCCCGAGGTCGAGGTCGCCGGGGCGGACGATGATCTCCCTCAGCCGCTGCCGCTCCCGCTCGATGGCTTCGCGCTTGTCGCAGAAGGCGCGCCAGCGGGCATCGCCCACCAGCCCCAGCTCGCGGCCCTTCTCCGTCAGGCGCAGGTCGGCGTTGTCCTCGCGCAGCAGCAGACGGTGCTCGGCGCGGGAGGTGAACATGCGATAGGGCTCGGTGGTGCCGCGGGTGACGAGGTCGTCCACCAGCACCCCCAGGTAGGCCTCGTCGCGCCGCGGCCACCAGGGCGACTCGCCGCGCACCTTCCGCACCGCGTTGAGCCCCGCCAGCAATCCCTGGGCGGCGGCCTCCTCGTAGCCGGTGGTGCCGTTGATCTGGCCGGCGAAGAAGAGGTTCTCCAGGTGCTTGGTCTCCAGCGAGCGCTTCAGGTCCCGCGGATCGAAGAAGTCGTACTCGATGGCGTAGCCGGGCCGGGTGATGCGCGCCTCCTCGAAGCCGCGCATGGAACGCACCAGCGCCCACTGCACGTCGAAAGGGAGCGAGGTGGAGATGCCGTTGGGGTAGAGCTCGTTGCTGGTGAGGCCCTCGGGCTCGATGAAGATCTGGTGGGAGTCACGGTCGGCGAAGCGCACCACCTTGTCCTCGATGGAGGGGCAGTAGCGCGGCCCCACCCCCTCGATCACTCCTGCGTACATGGGCGAGCGCGAGAGTCCCTTGCGGATGATCTCGTGGGTACGCGCGTTGGTGCGGGTGATGAAGCAGCTCACCTGCTCGGGGTGCTCGTCGGCGCTGCCGAGGAAGGAGAAGACCGGCACGGGATCGTCCCCCGGCTGCTCCTCCAGCACCGAGAAATCCACCGTGCGCCGGTCGATGCGCGGCGGGGTGCCGGTCTTGAGCCGCTCCACGCGGAAGGGAAGCTCGCGCAGGCGCTGCGCCAGGGCGTTGGCGGGCGGATCGCCGGCGCGCCCGCCCTCGTAGTTCTCCAGGCCGATGTGGATGCGCCCCCCGAGGAAGGTGCCCACGGTGAGCACCACCGCCTCCGCGCGGAACTCCAGCCCCATGGCCGTGACCACCCCCGCCACCCGGTCGCCCTCGAGCACCAGGTCCTCCACCGCCTGCTGGAAGAGGTCCAGGTTCTCCTGGTTCTCCAGCGCCTGGCGCACCGCCGCCTTGTAGAGCAGGCGGTCGGCCTGAGCGCGGGTGGCGCGCACCGCCGGCCCCTTGCGCGCGTTGAGGATGCGGAAGTGGATGCCGGCCCGGTCGGCGGCCCGGGCCATGAGCCCGCCCAGGGCGTCGATCTCCTTCACCAGGTGCCCCTTGCCGATGCCGCCGATGGCCGGGTTGCAGCTCATGGCGCCCAGGGTGTCGATGTTGTGGGTGAGCAGCAGGGTACGCGCGCCCATGCGGGCCGCGGCCAGCGCCGCCTCGGTGCCGGCGTGGCCGCCGCCGACGACGATCACTTCGTATGTGGTGGGGTGAAGCATGTCGCTGATTTTACCTGTTTTGCCTTGTTAACATGACGCTCCGCCTTCATGGAGTCTCAATGCGATGCAGAGGGAAAAGAGCCCGCTCCCGCTCCGGCAGGATCCGCAACTGGAGAAACTGTTCCGGCAGGCGGGCGGCGTCATCCTGGGCAAGCCGCGGGTGCTGCGGCTGGCCATGACCTGCCTGCTGGCCCGCGGCCACCTGCTCATCGAGGACCTGCCGGGCATGGGCAAGACCACCCTGGCCCACCTGCTGGCCACCCTGCTGGGGCTGGACTACCAGCGCATCCAGTTCACCAGCGACCTGCTGCCCGCGGATATCGTCGGCGTCTCCATCTACGACCGCGCCTCGGAGCGGTTTCACTTCCACCCCGGCCCCGTCTTCGCCCAGCTGGTCCTGGCCGACGAGATCAACCGCGCCACGCCCAAGACCCAGAGCGCCCTCCTCGAGGCCATGGAGGAGCTGCAGGTGACGGCGGAGGGCGAGACCCGGCCGCTGCCCCAGCCCTTCTTCGTCATCGCCACCCAGAACCCGGCCCACCAGGTGGGCACCTTTCCCCTGCCCGAGTCCCAGCTCGACCGATTCCTCATGCGCATCGAGCTGGGCTACCCCGACGCCGCCATGGAACGGCTGCTGCTCAAGGGCGCGGGCGGGCGCAACCTGCTGGATGGGGTGCAGCCGGTGGCTGCCACCGGCGACCTGGCGCGCTGGCAGGCGGGGGCCGCCGGGCTGCACGTGGCCGACGCCCTGCTCGACTACGTGCAGGCCCTGGTGGCGGAGAGCCGCGCCCTGGAGGAGACCACCGGTCTCTCGCCGAGGGCGGGCCTGGCCCTGCTGGCCGCGGCCCGCGCCTGGGCCTGGCTGGCGGGCCGCAGCCAGGTGCTTCCCGAGGACGTGCAGGCGGTGTGGGAGCCGGTGACCGCCCACCGCCTCGGCGGCGACGGACGCCGGCTGGCAGAGGCGCTGCTGCAGCGGGTGGCCGTGCCTTGAAAGGGTGGCTGGCCCGCTTCCTGCGCGTCGTCCGCCCCGACGCCCGGGGCAGGCTGCGCGTCACCGGCCGCAACATCTACATCTTGCCCACCAGGTACGGCGTGGTCTTCGGCCTGCTGCTGGCCACCCTGCTCATCGCCTCCATCAACTACGCCAACAACCCCGCCTTCCTGCTCACCTTTCTCCTCGCCGGCATCTTCTTCCAGGCCATCTTCCACACCTGGCGCAACCTGAAGGGGCTGGAGCTCCGCTGGCTGGGCGCAGCGCCCGTCTTCGCCGGGGACCGGGCCCGGATCCGGCTGAAGCTGCGCGCCGACGACGGCGGCCGCCACCACGGCCTGCGCCTCGCCTTCGACGGAGAGGCGTCGGTGGCCGTCGACCTGCCCGCCGACGGCGAGGCGGAGGTGACGCTCCTCCTGCGCACCCGCCGCCGCGGCCGCCAGCCGGTGGGCCGGCTGCGCCTGGAGAGCCGCTATCCCCTGGGGCTGCTGCGCGCCTGGTGCTACCTGGAGCCGGGGCACGCCCTGCTGGTGTGGCCCCGGCCGCTGAAGGAGCGGCTGGAGACCGGGGCCCCCGCCTGGGAGGGGAGCCGACAGGGCGACCGGGGGGTGGGCGCCGACGACTTCGCCGGTCACCGCAACTACCACCCCGGCGATCCTCCTTCGCGTCTCCACTGGAAGGCGCTGGCGGCGGAGAAGGGGCTGCTGGTGAAGAGCTTCGGCGGCGACCGGGTGAACCGGCTCTGGCTGGAGTTCGACGCCCTGGCGCCCCACGACACCGAGGCCCGCCTCGGCCTCCTCGCCGGGGCCATAGAGAGGCTCTCCCGGGAGGCGCTCCATTTCGGCCTGCGGCTGCCCCGGCGGGAGATTCCCCCCGCGAGCGGCGAGGCCCAGCGCAGGCGCTGCCTGGACGCCCTGGCCCTGTTCGACGCCACCGACGCGGGGGAGGTTCCGTGAAAGCGACACAGGCGGTGAGCCGTCCCCTGCTGTGGCTGGCGGCCGGGCTGCTCGCCCTCTCGGTGCTGCCCCACGGGTGGAACCTGCGGCCTCCCGTCACCCTCGCCTTCTTCCTGTTCGCCGCGCTGAGGCTGCTCCTGTGGCCCCGGCCCGAGACCATTCCCGGCCTCTGGATCCGGGCGCCGCTGGTGGTGGCGGGACTGGGGCTGGTGGCCTGGCAGGCGGGACTCACCGAGAGCCGCCAGTTCGGCGTCGCCCTGCTGGTGATCATGGCGGGGCTCAAGCTGCTGGAGCTGCACCGACAGCGGGACCTCTTCATGGTGACCTTTCTCGGGCTCTTCCTGCTGGTTACCCTCTTTCTCTTCTCCGACAGCGCCCTGCTCACCGGCTACGTGCTGCTGCTCTCCATCGCCTGGACCGCCTTCCTGGTGCTGGCCAACCGCGCCGACGCCGATCTGCCGTGGCGGGAGGCGCTGGGCACCGCCCTGAAGCTGGCGCTGGGGGGCCTGCCGGTGATGGCACTGCTCTTCTTCCTCTTCCCCCGGCTGGAGGGGCCCCTGTGGTCGCTGCAGCTCGGCGCCACCGCCGTCACCGGCATGTCGGACCAGGTGCGCATGGGGAGCATCGCCCGCCTGGGCCTTTCGGAGGAGGTGGCCTTCCGCGTGCGTTTCGAAGGGGAGCCGCCACCCGCCGACCAGCGCTACTGGCGCGGCATGGTGCTGTGGCACACCGACGGGCGCACCTGGCGCCGGGTGGAGGCGCCGCCGGCGCACTGGGCGCGGCAGGCGCCGGAGGAGGCCCTGCGCTACGAGGTCACCATGGAGCCCAGCGGTCGGCCCTGGCTCTTTCCCCTCGACCGGGTGATCCATGCTGATGCCACCCTGCGCGTGGACGGCGATTTCGGACTGGAGGCCGGCGGGCCCGTGCGCCAGCGCTTCACCTACCGCGCCGCCAGCATCCGGCCGCCGCTGCGGGAGCCGCTCGATGGGCGCCAGCGGCAACTGGGCCTGCAGCTGCCGCCCCGGGTCTCCTCCCGCACGCGGGCGCTGGCCCGACGCTGGCGGCACCGGGCCGCCAGCGACGCGGAGGTGGTGCGCCTGGCACTGGACCACTTCAACCGGGAGCCCTTCGTCTACACCCTGCGGCCGCCGCTGCTGGAAGGAGATCCCGTGGACCGCTTCCTCTTCGTCACGCGCAAGGGCTTCTGCGAGCACTACGCCACCAGCTTCGTGCTGCTGATGCGGCTGGCCGGCATTCCCGCCCGCGTGGTGGTGGGCTACCAGGGGGGCGAACTCAACCCGGTGGGCGGCCACCTGGTGGTGCGCCAGTCCGACGCCCACGCCTGGGCCGAGGTGTGGCTGGAAGGAGAGGGCTGGACGCGGGTGGATCCCACCGCCGCCGTGGCCCCCGAGCGGATCGAGCGGGGCATCGCGCCGGTGGCGGCGCCCGTGGGTGCGCCGGCCCGCTTCCGCCTGTCGGTGGACCCGGACGCCCTCACCCGCCTGGCGCGCCGGCTCGGCTGGTACCGGGACAACCTCCAGCTCCTGTGGCACTACTGGGTGGTGGGCTACGACCGGGACCGGCAGCAGAGCCTGCTGGCGCGCATGGGCCTCGACGGCCTGTCGGGGTACCGCCTCGGGCTGGCGGCGGTACTGGGCGCCCTGGGTGCCGGCGCCCTGCTCTTCTTCCTGGCGGGGCGCGCTCCCCGCAGGCCGCCGGACCCGGCGCGGGCGGCGTGGAAGCGCTTCCGCCGCAAGCTGGCCCGCGCCGGGCTGGAACTGCCGGACACCCTGGGCCCCCTGGAGACGGCGCAGGCCGCCACGGCCCGTTTTCCCGCCAGGGCGGCGGAGCTGCAGCGCATCGCGCAGCTCTACATCCGGCTCAGGTACGGCCCGGGAGGTGGAAGGGCGCTCACCGGCGAGCTGCGCCGCCGCATCCGCAGGCTCAGGCTCTGATTGCCGATTGTCAAGGCGCAGCATCCGTTCCTTAATGACAGCCCCGTAGGCCGGGCGAAGCCACCTCGCGGCCAACCCCGGCAGATGCGGGAAAGGACCCGGCGCCCCTGCCCGCGTCAACCTGCGGCCTCGGCGGGCCTGCGTTCTCCTGCCGGGAGAGATCCCCCCGGAGGCCGCAATCAGGCCTCCGCCGCCCGGCAGGCGTCGGTGATCCGGTCGAGAAAGCGTTGCCCGTAGCGCGCCAGCTTCTGCGCGCCCACGCCGGTGATGCCGCCCATCTCCTCCAGTGTGCGCGGCTGCACCACCACCATCTCCTTCAGGGTGGCGTCGTGGAAGATGATGTAGGGTGGCACCCCCTGCTCGCGGGCCAGCTCCAGGCGCAGCTCGCGCAGGGCCTCAAAGAGGGCGGCGTCGCGGGCGTCGAACTCGCGGGCGATGGCCGCCGGAGAGGCCACCGCCTTTTCCGGCTTCCGCCGCTCTGGACGGCGGGCCTTGCGCAGCGCCAGTTGCTCCTCGCCGCGCAGCAGGGCGCGACAGCGCTCGGTGAGCCTGAGGGCACCGTAGCCGTCGTGGTCCACCTCCAGGTAGCCGCGGGCGATGAGCTGGCGGAAGAGGCCGCGCCACTCGGTGGCCTTGAGCTCGCCGCCGATGCCGAAGGTGGAGAGGCGGTGGTGGCCAAAGCGGCGGATGCGCTCGTTCTCCTTGCCCAGCAGCACTTCGATAAGGTAGTTGACGCCGAAGCGCTGGCCGGTGCGCCAGACGCAGGAGAGCGCCTTCTGCGCCGCCTCGGTGGCATCCCAGCTCTCGGGCGGCTCAAGGCAGTTGTCGCAGTTGCCGCAGGGCCCGGCCAGGGTCTCGCCGAAGTAGGCCAGCAGGGCCTGGCGGCGGCAGCCGGTCTCTTCGCACAGCCCCAGCATGGCCTCCAGCTTGTGGCGGGTGATGCGCTTGTGGCGCTC
>CAYOJM010000148.1:0-6825 GCA_964404295.1 uncultured Sedimenticola sp.
CCAGCCCGCAGCGGGTGGAACCGCGCTGCCCCCACTTCGGCCTCTGCGGCGGCTGCTCGCTGCAGCACCTGGATCCCGCCGCCCAGATCGAGTACAAGCAGCAGACCCTGCTGGAGGCCTTCACCCACCTGGGCAAGGTGGAACCCGAAGAGATCCTGCCGCCCCTGGTGAACCCATCTCCCTGGGGCTACCGCCGCAAGGCGCGTCTCGGCGTCAAGCAGGTGCCCAAGAAGGGGCGGGTGCTGGTGGGTTTCCGCGAACGGGGCTCCAACTTCATCGCCACCCTGGAGCGGTGCGAGGTGCTCCACCCCAAAGTGGGCCATGCCCTCCTGGACCTCTCGGCCCTCATCGGCAGCCTCTCCATTCCCCACCGCATCGCCCAGATCGAAGTGGCCATGGACGACGAGCGCTGCGTCCTCATCCTGCGCAACCTCGAACCCTTTACCGAGGAGGACCACGAGAAGCTGCGCCGCTTCGGCCGGGAACACGATTTCATCTTCTACCTCCAGCCCGGTGGCCCGGAGACGGTGACGCCCCTGGACGAGCCGGCGGACCTCCACTACCGCCTGCCCGACTTCGGCCTGGAGATCCACTTCGAACCTTCCGACTTCACCCAGGTGAACACCGGGATCAACCGCCAGATGGTGGCCCGCGCCGTGGAACTGCTGGAGCCTGGACTGGAAGAGCGGGTGCTGGACCTCTTCTGCGGCGTGGGCAACTTCACCCTGCCGCTGGCCACCCGGGCGGGGGAGGTGACGGGCGTCGAGGGCGACACCGGGCTGGTGGCCCGCGCCCGCGCCAACGCCGAACGCAACGCCCTGGAAAACGTCCGCTTCCACGTGGCCAACCTCTATGAACCCCTCCACCACGAGCCCTGGCTGAAGGAGCAGTTCCACAAGGCGCTTCTCGACCCGCCCCGCAGCGGCGCACTCGAGGTGCTGGAGCACCTGCCCCGCATGGGAGTGGAACGCATCGTCTACGTCTCCTGCTACCCCGGCACCCTGGCGCGGGACGCCGGCGAGCTGGTGCACAGACACGGCTACCGGCTGGTGTCGGCGGGGGTGATGGACATGTTTCCCCACACCGCCCACGTGGAGTCCATTGCCCTGTTCCATAAGCTTTCCTGACCTTTGGGGAACAGGTCTGATTCACGGAGGTTCTCTTTTCGGCCCATTGCCGACTTGCCAGCCCCCCCTGCGACAGGCATGATTCCGCGCTGGCAACGGTTTTGGGATTGTTCAAAAAACATTGCAAAGCCAAGCCGACCGCGGCAATTCGCAACCAATAAGTTCATGTACAACAGGAGGTACCATGAAAAAAAATGCGACGCTAATGTCTAGCGCGTTGGTTTGCGCGCTAGGTTTGGGAGCCTGCTCCACCCCACCGGAAAAAGTGAGTGCACAGTATGTTTCTCCCCTGGCCTATCAGTCTTACGACTGTGACCAGATCAGAATGGAACTTCGGCGTGTCAACCGCAGGTTGATTGAAGTCACTGGTGCACAGGAAAGCGAGGCAAACAAAGACGCCGTGGCCATGGGCGTAGGGCTTGTGTTGTTCTGGCCTGCATTGTTCTTCCTGGCCGGCGAGGACCATGCGGCGGAGCTTGGCCGTCTCAAAGGTGAATACGAAGCACTCGAAACCTCCGCCATCCAAAAGAAATGCGGCTATGCTGATGAGTTGTTGGCGGCCAAGGAGGAGAGGGCACGGAAAGAACAACAAGCCAAAGACAAGCTCAGGGAACAAAACGTCATCGACTGAGATGATGTGATCAGATATTCTCGGCAACGCCGGGAGCCCGAATCGGGCATCCCGGTGTTCGGTCCTGCTCAATGGCGATAGAGATCGAACGCAAGTTCCTCCTTGCCTCCGATGCCTGGCGCGACCAGGTGGAGCGTTCCATGGAGATGAAGCAGGGCTACCTCAGCCGCGACGCCCAGTCTTCCGTGCGGGTGCGTATCTGCGAGGGGAGGGCGCAGCTCGGCGTCAAGAGCACCCGTGACGGCATCTACCGCTTGGAGTACGAATACGAAATCCCGCTGGAAGAGGCGGAGGAACTGCTGAAGCTGGTAGCCCACCGTCCCATCATCCACAAGACCCGTCACATCCTTTACCACGCAGGCCACCGCTGGGAGATCGACGAGTTCCACGGCGAGAACGCCGGCCTGGTGGTGGCCGAGGTGGAGCTGGCCAGCCGCGAGGAACCCTTCGAAAAGCCGGCCTGGCTGGGCCGGGAGGTCTCCACCGACGCCCGCTACTACAACAGCAACCTCAGCAAAGTGCCTTACAGCGAGTGGAAGGACGACACCTGAGCATCCGCATTTCCATCGCACGCCAAGAGCTGGAGCTGGTCTCGGAAAGGGGGGTGGTGTTAGGCCGATATCCCGTATCCACCGCCCGCAACGGCCCAGGAGAGCGGCAGGGCAGCGGTTGCACCCCGCGCGGACGGCTTCACGTCCGCCTGCGCATCGGCGCCGGCTGTCCCCTTCATACGGTGTTCGTGGGACGCAGGCCTACGGGTGAGATTTGGACGCCCGAACTGGCGCGGCGCCATCCGCACAGGGACTGGATCCTCACCCGCATTCTTTGGCTCACGGGCGACGAGCCGGGCTTCAACCGGGGTGGGGATTGCGATACCCTGCGACGGTTCATCTACATTCACGGCACCGCCGAGGAGAAAGCCATCGGTCGCCCCGTCTCTCAAGGCTGTATCCGCATGCGCAATCGCGATGTCATCGACCTGTTCGACAGAGTGACCCAGGGCACGCCGGTCACCATACTGGAGTAGAACGGCCATGGGACACGGTCCTCTTATGCTGGACGTTCAGGGTCTTGAGTTGGAGCCGGAGGAGCGCGACCGGCTGGGCCATCCTGCCGCCGGCGGAGTCATTCTTTTCGCGCGCAACTACCAGGATCCCGAGCAGCTCACGGCCTTGGTGGCGGAGATCCATGCCTTGCGGCGGCCGCCGCTGCTGGTGGCGGTGGATCAGGAGGGGGGACGGGTACAGCGGTTCAGAGAAGGCTTCAGCGCGCTTCCTCCGGCCGCGGTACTCGGGCGGTTGTACCGACGCGATCCGCGCAAGGCCCTGGACGTGGCCGGCCGCTTGGGCTGGCTCATGGCTGCGGAGTTGCGCTGTTGCGGCGTCGATTTCTCCTTCGCGCCGGTGCTGGACCTCCAGACCGGGGTCAGCCGTGTCATCGGCGACCGCGCCTTCTCTTCCGACCCCGTGGCCGTGGGGCGACTGGCCTATGCCTGGTGCCGCGGTGCCCGTGAAGCCGGCATGCCCTCCGTGGGCAAGCATTTCCCCGGCCACGGCAACGTGGAGGCCGACTCCCATGAGGAGCTGCCGGTGGACTCCCGCCCTTTCGACGTGCTCTGGGATCACGACCTGGTCCCGTTCCGCCACATGGTGGGAAACAATCTGGACGCCGTCATGCCGGCCCATGTGATCTATGAGCGTTGCGATCCACTCCCGGCGGGGTACTCCCGTTTCTGGATCGGCGAAGTGCTGCGGCGCCGCATGGGATTCCAAGGGGCCGTCTTCAGCGATGACCTGAGCATGGCGGCGGCGGCGGTGGCCGGTTCGCCGGCGGACCGGGCCGAAGCGGCGCTGGATGCCGGTTGCGACATGGTGTTGGTGTGCAACGACCCCGAAGCGGCCGGGCAGGTGCTGGAGCGGCTGCGGGACTGGAACGAGCCCGTCCGCCAAGTCCGCATGGCGCGCATGCACGGCACTGGAGGCTCGAGCCGCGACCGCCTGCACGAAGATCCGCGTTGGCCTCGAGCCATGGAAGCGCTGGCGCTGGCCCAGGCCTTGGCGGTGGAGGAACCCGCATTGGAGTTGCCTGCATGAATGAGAACGAACGGATCAAAGCGCATCTAGCCCGCGCGGAAGTGGTGTTCGATGCGGAACGTGTGGCCGCCGCCCTGGACCGCATGGCTGCCGAGATCGATGCCCGACTCCGAGAGGCGGACCCCCTGGTGCTGGTGGTGATGAACGGCGGCATGATTCCAGCGGGGATGCTGCTGCCCCGGCTCACCGTGCCCTTGCGACTGGACTACATCCACGTCACCCGCTACCGGGAACGGACTTACGGCACCGATCTCGACTGGCGCAAGTTGCCGGACGAGCCGTTGGAGGGGCGCACGGTGCTGGTGATCGATGACATCCTGGACGAGGGTTATACCTTGGAAGCCATCGTGGATCATTGCCGCGGCCATGGCGCCCGGGACGTGTTCACCGCGGTGGTGGTGGAGAAACGTCACGAACGCGGATGCGGATTCCAGGCCAACTTCGTCGGGTTGCAGGCGCCGGACCGTTACCTGGTGGGCTGTGGCATGGACTACAGGGGTTGGGGTCGCAATCTGTCCGCCATTCACGCCATTCGCGAGGAGGATCTCAATGAGTGAACGCATCGCCATCCTTGGCGGCAGCGGCCTGGGCCGACTCGATGCCTTGGAGGTGGAACATCGCAAGATCGTGGTCACCCCTTATGGCGAGCCTTCGGCACCGCTCACCTTCGGCACCTTCGATCGGCTGCCCATCGTCTTTCTGCCGCGACACGGCGAAGCCCACACCATACCGCCCCACCTGGTGAATTACCGGGCCAACATCTGGGCGCTCCACTCGGTGGGTGTGCGCCGAATCGTGAGCATCGCGTCGGTGGGCGGCATCACTCAGGCGCCGAAAACCCTGTGCGTGCCCGACCAGATCATCGACTACACCTGGGGCCGGGAACATACCTTCGTGGAAAGCGGGGTCTCTCCGGTCAAACATGTGGCGTTCACCCAGCCCTATTGCCAACCGCTGCGCCAGGCACTGCTCGATGCCGGCCGCCGGGCGGGGATGGCGATGGTCGACGGCGGTACCTATGGCGCCACCCAGGGGCCTCGCCTGGAGACGGCCGCCGAGATCGAACGCATGCGCCGCGACGGCTGCGACCTGGTGGGTATGACCGGCATGCCGGAAGCGGCTCTGGCCCGGGAGCTGGACCTCTGTTTCGCCCATCTTTGCCTGGTGGTCAATTGGGCCGCAGGCATCGGTGGAGAAGAGATCTCTCTCGAGGAGATCAAGCGGGTGTTGAACGGCTCCATCGAATCGGTGCGGCGCATTCTCGCTTGCCTGGCGCCTTGAAGCCGGGGCTTCTTCTGCTGTCGCTGCTGCTCGTCTGGAGCGGTCTGGCTCCTGCACTTGTGCCGCTGCCCCATTTGCAAACGACGGCGGACCTGGATGGATCACCGGGAGACGAACTGCTCATTCCTTTCCTCTCGGTTCCGGGTGGCAGCGGCACCTTTCTTCATCTCGCCGTGATTCGAAACGGCCTCCAAGGACCCGAAGCCGACTTTCTGGCCCTGGGAGATCGGGTTCAAGTATTGGCGCTGGAGGCGAAAAATGGCGTATTGGCACTGTTGCTCCTCGAACATGGGCCTGGAGATGCCGCCTGTTGTCCTACCCACAAAGTGTTGCGACGGTGGCAATGGGAAGGAGACGGGCTCGTCGAGCGTCCGCCCGAGCCTCGGGGCAGGGTGTCGGTGGCCGAGCTGGCGGGCCGTTGGCGTCTGACCGCCGTGGACGGCGTGGCGTTGAAAGGAAAGGCGCTCCTCCTCACCATCGAGGGCGTGCGTCTTTCCGGGCGGGGAAAGTGCAACCGTTTCAGCGGCCGTGTGAGGGTAGACGCCAGCGACGGCAGGGTGCACATCGGGCCGCTGACTGCCACCCGTATGAGTTGTCCGGAGGCAGCCTTCGGCGCGGAGAACCGGTTGCTTGAAACCCTGTCGGCAGTGACCGCTTTTCACCGTTCGGGGCCGGTGCTGATTCTCTCTTGGAATCGGGATGGAAAACACGGAATGTTGCGTTTCGAACGCATGTCCGTGAACGAGCCCTGAGCAGGGCCACTCCTGTTCACGATGCCGCCGTGTCCAGTTCCTGGAGGTCTTCGGGGCGGTTGAGGTTGAGAAAGGCCAGGGGATGGTCGGAGAAGTCCACGGTGACCAAGCGTCGGCTTTCGAGCCAGTCGGTGAGCCGGCGCTCTCCACCGGCGAGCATTCGTTCCAGGTCATCCCGCAACGCGGTCCGCATCAGCGCGTGGGCCGCTTGCAGCCGGCGGCCGTCGTGGGCCACCGCCACCTCCGCTTCTGCCGAATTCAAGGCATGGAAGAGGCGCACCGCCAGATCTGGAGGCACACGGGGAGCATCGCAGGGCACTGTGAGGAGCAATGGCGTGCGCGCCGCCGTCATGGCCGCGAGAATCCCCGCCAGTGGCCCGGGAAAGCCCGACAAGGTATCGGCCACTACGGGCCATCCCCGGCGCGCGTATTCCGAACGGTTGCGGTTGGCGTTGATGATCACCTCGACCACCTGGGGCGTCAGGGCGTCGATCAGATGGTCCACCAAGGGGCGTCCCCGCCAGGGGATCAACCCTTTGTCGGCGCCGCCCATGCGCCGCCCCCGGCCGCCGGCCAGGATGACGGCGGTCACGCCGCGAAGCGGTTCCGTCACGGAGTGAAGAAGCTCAGTTCGACCGCCGCCTGCTGCGCCGCCACAGCAGCGCCCCGCCTGCCATCACGGCAGCGAACAGAGCCAGGTGATCTGGCTCCGTGAGGTGGTGGACGAAGTTCTCCCAGCGTCCCATCACGTGGAGTCCCGGATGGGCCTGGACCGCGGAAGCGGCGAGCAGCGCCGGAAACAGCAGGAATCGTTTCATCATCGTACTTTCACCTGTATGAGCTCTTCGCCATCGGGATCGGTGACGTGCACCGCGCAGGCGATGCAGGGATCGAAACTGTGGATGGTGCGCAGGATCTCCACCGGCTGCTTCGGATCGTGC
>CAYOJM010000149.1:0-14774 GCA_964404295.1 uncultured Sedimenticola sp.
GAGGGCATGGCTCACCTGGCCCACGGAGCGCACCGTGTGGCGCACCACGCCGGGCTCGAGCGGGTCGCCGCTGATGCTGATGGGCACCTCGCCCGCACCGAAGGCGTAGAGCATGTTGAACTGCCCGGGCTCGAAGGCGAATCCGCCGGGCACCTCCAGTACCAGGGTCACCACGCCCTCCATCTCCTCGATGCGCTCGCGCACCCGAAAGATCTTGGGCACCAAGGGGTCGTTCACCGCCCGCCTCCCATCCAGGACTCGAACGGCCCGGGATGGCCGTAGAGGTCCATCAGCCGCAACCGGGCGGCCTGCAAGCGTCGGACGAGAGTGGCGGACAGGCGCTTGCACAACAGGTGGCCCAGCACCGGATCGGCGGCCATGGCCCGCTCCATGCAGCGCGTGTCGAAAGCCAGGCTCTCCACCGGCTCGCGGGCGCGCGCGTCGAAATGGACACGGGCGGGCGTCCCCAACCATGAAACGCCCAGCCACTCCCCGGCGCCCAAGGTCTCCACCAACAGGGGCGGGCGTCCCGGCACATCCAGTTCCAGAACCACGCTGCCCGAACGGATCAGGTGGAGACGGTCCACCGCGTCGCCCTGCCGGAGAAGCATGGCGCCTGCCGGATGGCGTTCCCGCTCCACGCAACCGACCAGGGTCTCGAGCCGGCGCGGATCCAACTCCCGGAACGGCGCCAGCGCCTGCAATTCGCCAGGGGTGAGAGTGCTCACGCCGCCGCCTCCGCCAGCGCCTTCACCTCGGCGGTGAGATCGATGCCCACCGGGCACCAGGTGATGCAGCGCCCGCACCCCGTGCAGCCCGTAACCCCGAACTGGGCCTCCCAGTGGAGCAGCTTGTGGGTGAGCCACTGGCGATAACGGGCTCCGCGGTCGCGTCGCACGGGACCGCCGTGGAGCAGGCTGTGCTCGGCATCGAAACAGGAGTCCTGCACCCGCCAATGCTCCGCCCGCGTGCCATCCAGCCCGGTTCGTTCCACCCACCGGCTGCAGAAGCAAGTGGGGCAGACCGCAGTGCAATTTCCGCAAGCGAGGCAACGCCGGCCCACCTCCGACCAGTGGGGGTGATCCAGGTTTCGGGCGAGCACGGCGGCGGCCCCCTCAGGCAAAGACCGCGCCATGGCACGCGCGGCCTGCCGCAAGGCCCGTCGCCGCGCGTCCAGCTCCGAAGGGCGCGCTGCGCGGCCGGGCAGCGCCCGAAGCAACCGACGCCCCGCCTCGCTGCCGGCGGCGGCCAGGAAATAGTGGTCCGAGCCCTCCACCAACTCGGTGAGCCGCAGATCGAAACCGTGCTCCACGCCGGGACCGCTCTCCTGGCCGTGACAGAAGCAGGTGGCGGCCGGCCGGGTGCACTCCACCGCCACCAGAAACACCGCCCGACGCCTCGCGGCGTAGTGGAGATCCTGGTGGCGGCCACCGGTCAGCACCCGATCCTGGATGGCGATGGCGGCCAGATCACAGGGGCGGACGCCGATGAAAGCCCGCCGCGGCGCCTTCGGTACCACGCCCTCTACGTGGAGCCGCCCCTCGCGCCTTTCCGTCCGCCACAGAAGCGTTTGAGACGGGCGCAAGAAGGTCCGCCATCCGGCCGCACCGACGCGGTGGGCGAAGAGCGGCGCGACACCCCCCTCTTCGCGTCGGCGCAGCCGGTAGCGGCCCGGCGCTTGTTGATCCTCCCACCCGGCAGGCAGGTCCAAAGGGCTAGACAGCCGTCCGAGGCCCACCACGCCGTCCCGGCGCCGAGGACCCAACAGCTCCCGGCCCTCCGCCTCGAGCGCCTGGAACAGGGCCTCGAGCCCCTCGATCGTGAGTGTGCGTACCCGTGCCTCGCCGTCCATACCCCGCCAATATAGCGCATGGAACAGGGCCCGCACGCTCCGCCCGCCCGGTGATTGATCCCGGTCAGTTAGAATGTCTCCATGGAAATGATCCTTTGTCGCCATCCCCTGGCCGCCGGGCTCGACGGGCTTCTGGCGCCTTATGGCCTGAAGGTGGAACGGGTGCCCGACGGCCACCCCATTCCAGGTTCTTGGTTCGGCGACCCCGAAGCGGGCCTCATCGCAAACCGTCTCTACGTGCGGGGTGATACCCCGCTCCATTCCGCCCTGCACGAAAGCGGTCACTACATCTGCATGGATGCAGAACGGCGCCGTGTCCTGCACACCGACGCCGGCGGCGGCTACGACGAGGAGAACGGCGTCTGCTACCTCCAGGTTCTTCTGGCGGACGCGCTGCCGGGCTACGGGCGCGAACGGATGCTGGCGGAGATGGACGCTTGGGGCTACAGCTTCCGTCTCGGCTCGGCCCGAGCCTGGTTCGAACACGACGCGGAAGACGCCTTACAGTGGCTACTGGATCACGGTCTGGTGGACACCCAGGGCAGGCCCACCTGGAATCTGCGACAATGAGGGCCACCCGACGCATTCCGGATGCGTGATCCGGCCGTTCCGCCAAACCGAAGCAGGGATGATGAAAACTCAGATCCGCAAATGCCTGTTTCCTGCCGCCGGGTACGGCACCCGCTTCCTTCCGGCCACCAAGTCCATCCCCAAAGAGATGCTCCCCATCGTCAACAAGCCCCTCATCCAGTATGGAGTGGAGGAGGCCCTCGAGGCGGGCATGAATGACATTGCCATCGTCACCGGCAAGGGCAAACACGCCATCGAAGACCTGTTCGACCGCAATCCGGTGCTGGAACAGGCGGTGGCCGGCACCGGCAAGGAGGCGCTGCTGGCGGAAACCAACCGGCTCATCGAGACCTGCACCTTTTCCTACACCCGGCAGAAACAGATGCGTGGGCTCGGTGACGCCATCCTCACCGGCGAGCCCCTGGTGGGGGGCCAGCCCTTCGGCGTGGTGCTGGCGGACGACCTTTGTGTGGGCGACGAAGCGGCCGGCGGCGTGCTCGCCCAGATGGTGGCGATCCATGCCAAGTACCACTGCAGCGTGGTGGCGGTGGAGGAAGTGGCGCCCTCGGAAACCCACAAATACGGCGTGATCTCCGGCATCGAAGTGGAACCCGGCCTCTACCACGTGAAGGAGATGGTGGAAAAGCCGGCTCCCGAGGAAGCGCCCAGCAACCTGGCCATCATCGGCCGCTACATCCTCACGCCGGACATCTTCGATTGGCTGCGCCGCACCCCGCCCGGCAAAGGGGGCGAGATCCAGATCACCGACGCCTTGGGCCAACAGGCCCGCAACGGCCGGGTGCTGGCCTGGCGTTTCCGGGGGCGCCGGTTCGACTGCGGCAGCGTGGATGGGTTCGTCGAAGCGACCAACCATTTCTACCGCCAGCAGTTCGCCGGCGGGGATTGAGCTTCGACAAGGACGCCGGAAATCCAATTCCCCTATCCTTGGGCCGTTGCCCGGCTCGGGCCGGGTGGCTTATTCTTCGGTGATTCTTCCAGGTCCCGAACCCATGTCCGAATACGCTCTCATCCTGGTCAGCACCGTCCTGGTCAACAACTTCGTCCTGGTGAAGTTCCTGGGACTGTGCCCTTTCATGGGCGTTTCCCGCAAGCTGGAGACCGCCATGGGCATGGGGCTGGCCACCACTTTCGTCCTCACCCTCTCGTCGGTGACCAGCTACCTGGTGGACACCTGGCTGCTGCAACCTCTGGGGCTGGGCTACCTGCGCACCATCGCCTTCATCCTGGTCATCGCCGTGGTGGTTCAGTTCACCGAAATGGTGATGCACAAGACCAGTCCGCTGCTCTACCAGGTGCTGGGCATCTTCCTCCCCCTGATCACCACCAACTGCGCGGTGCTCGGCGTGGCCCTGCTCAACAACCAGGAACACCATGGGTTCGTGGAATCGGCGTTGTACGGCTTCGGCGCGGCGGTGGGCTTTTCCCTGGTGTTGGTGCTCTTCGCCGCCATCCGCGAACGGGTCAACGTGGCCGATGTGCCCGAGCCCTTCAAGGGCAACGCCATCGCGCTGATCACCGCCGGTCTCATGTCCATGGCCTTCATGGGCTTCTCTGGATTGGTCTCCAACTGATGTTGGCCGCCGTCCTCACCCTGGCCACCCTGGCCACCCTGTTCGGGCTACTGCTGGGCTACGCCTCCATCCGCTTCAAGGTAGAAGGCGACCCCATCGCCGACCAGATCGACGCGCTCTTGCCCCAGACCCAATGCGGCCAGTGCGGCTATCCCGGCTGCCGCCCCTACGCCGAGGCCATCGCCGCGGGCGAGGCGGAAATCAACCTCTGCGCCCCCGGCGGCGAAGCCACCATGCTCGCCATCGCCGACCTCCTCGGCAAGGAACCCAAGCCGGTCGAAGTGGACGAGGGAAGCCACGGCATCAAGAAGGTGGCCTTCATCCACGAGGAGGAGTGCATCGGCTGCACCCTCTGCCTGCAGGCCTGCCCGGTGGACGCCATCGTGGGCGCCGCCAAGCAGATGCACACCGTCATCGCCGACCAGTGCACCGGCTGTGAACTGTGCGTGCCGCCCTGTCCGGTGGAGTGCATCGAAATGGTTCCGGTGAAGACCACTCTGGGCACTTGGAAGTGGCCCTATCCGGGAGAGAACCTGTTGCAACGGCCGGAGGAGCAGCCGTCGTGATCACGCGCAACCCCGGCAGTTGGGACTTCCATGGGGGCATCCATCGACCCGACATGAAAGCCCTCTCGGCGGGCCGCTACCTGGGCAAGGTGCCCCTGCCCGAGCGGCTGGTGATCCCCCTCCAGCAACACATCGGCACGCCCGCCGAACCCCTGGTCAAAGAAGGAGACCAGGTTTACAAGGGGCAGACCCTGGCCCGGGTCAGCGAATACATCGGCGCCCCCATCCACGCGCCCACTTCGGGCACCGTGGTGGAGATCGCAGAGCATCCGGTGCCCCACCCCTCGGGCCTGTCGGCACCCTGCATCGTGCTCCAGGCGGACGGGCGCGACCAGTGGTGGGACGGCCTGCCCGAACCTCTGCCCTGGTTCGAGGAGTTGGACGCCGCGGTGCTGCGCGAACGCATCCGCTGGGCCGGCGTCGTGGGGCTGGGCGGCGCCGCCTTTCCCACCAGCGTGAAGGTCAACCCCGGTCCCGACCGCAAGATCCAGACCCTGGTGATCAACGGCGCCGAATGCGAGCCCTACATCACCTGCGACGACTACCTGATGCGCACCGAGGCGGACCGCATCGTGGAGGGCATCCGCGTGCTGATGCACGTGGTGGGCGCGGACGAATGTCTCATCGGCATCGAGGACAACAAACCCGAGGCCATCGCCGCCATAAAGAAGGCGGTGGCCGAGTCGGATCTGGCCACCACCCGGGTGGTCACCGTGCCCACCCGCTACCCCATGGGCGGCGAGAAGCAGCTCATCAAGGTGCTCACCGGCAAGGAGGTGCCTTCCAACGGCATACCCGCCGACATCGGCGTGATCTGCATCAACGTGGCCACCACCGCTGCCGTCACCGACGCGGTGATGGCAGGCCGGCCGCTCCTCTCCCGCCTGGTCACGGTTACCGGTGAAGGGGTGCGCAATCCCGGCAACCTGGAGGTGCCCTACGGCGTGCCCATCTCCCATGTCATCGCTTTCGCCGGCGGTTACACCGACAAGGCCTACAAGCTGATATTGGGGGGGCCCATGATGGGCTTCACCCTGCAGGACGACGAGGTGCCGGTGACCAAAGCCACCAACTGCCTGCTGGTGGCCAGCCGCGATGAGGCGCCCGATCCGGAACCGGCCTTGCCTTGCATTCGTTGCGGACGCTGTGCCGACGCCTGTCCCGCCCAGCTCCTGCCCCAGCAGCTCTACTGGTACGCCCGGGCCAAGGACCTGGAGAAGTGCCAGGAGTATCACCTGTTCGACTGCATCGAGTGCGGCTGCTGCTCCTGGGTCTGCCCGTCGCACATCCCACTGGTGCAGTATTACCGCTTCGCCAAGACCGAGACCTGGGCTCAGGAAAAGGAGAAACAGGCCGCAGAAGAGGCGCGCCGACGTCACGAAGCCCGGGTGGAGCGGCTCGAACGATTGGAACGCGAGCGCAAGGCGCGGCTGCGCAAGAAGAAAGAGGCATTGGATAAGAAAGCGGCGGATCCGGCCGGCCGGAAAGCGGCCATCGACGCGGCGGTACAGCGCGCCGCCGAACGCAAGGCCAAGCGCCGCCCCGAGGAGCCGTCATGAAGTTTCCCGTACACACCTCGCCCTACGGACGGCTGCCCAACGACGTGAGCCGGGTGATGGCCCAGGTGCTGTTGGCCCTGGTACCGGGGGTGATCGCCATGGTGTGGTACTTCGGCTGGGGGGTGGTGATCAACATGGCCATCGCCACCGCCACCGCAGTGGCCGCGGAAGCGCTGGTGCTGGCGGTGCGCAACCGACCGGTGAAACGGACCCTGTCCGACCTGAGCGCGGTGGTCACCGCCGTGCTCCTGGCCATCGCCTTGCCGCCCCTGTTGCCCTGGTGGCTCACTGTGCTGGGCACCTTGTTCGCCATCGTCTTCGTCAAACACCTCTACGGCGGTCTGGGCTACAACCCTTTCAACCCGGCCATGGCCGCCTATGTGCTGCTGCTCATCTCCTTTCCAGTGGACATGACCCGCTGGCTCCCACCGGAGATGCTGGCCGAAGTGCGCCTGGACTTCCTCCAGACCTTGTATGTGATCTTCACCGGGACGCTCCCCGACGCCCTCACCTGGGATGCGGTCACTTCGGCCACGCCTCTGGACGAGATGCGTACCCACCTCGAGTTCAACGAAACCATCAGCGAGATTCGGCAAAGCCCCCTTTGGGGCGATTTCGGCGGCCGCGGCTGGGAATGGGTGGGCAACTGGTTCCTCCTCGGCGGCCTGTTCCTCCTGTGGCGACGGGTCATCGCTTGGCAGATCCCGGCCGGCGTATTGGCCGGATTGTTGCTCAGCGCGGGATTCTTCTGGATGCTGGACCCGGAGACGGTTCCCTTCCCCGCTTTCCATCTCTTCAGCGGCGGCACCATCCTGGGCGCTTTCTTCATCGCCACCGATCCCGTCACCGCCAGCACCACGCCCCGCGGCCGATTGATCTACGGCTTCCTCATCGGCGTGATCGTCTTCGTCATCCGCACCTGGGGCGGCTATCCCGACGCCGTCGCCTTCGCCGTCCTCATGATGAACATGGCGGCCCCCACCATCGACTACTACACCCGGCCTCGGGTGTTCGGCACCGGGAGGCGGGACGATGAATGAAGCGCGCCGCCAGTCGTTGCGCCAGGTGCTCCTCTCGGCGGCGGTGCTGGGCGCTTTCGGCGTGCTGGGCGCGGCCTTGGTGGCGTTCACCTGGAGCGCCACCGCCGACCGCATCGCCCGCAACGAACGGGAGGCTTTTCTGCGCAACGTGCATCAGTTGGTGCCCCAGGAGTCGATGGACAACGATCTGCTCCAGGACGTGATCACCATTCGGGCGTCCACCCTCTCCGACGCGCCGGTGCAGGTGTACCGCGCCCGCCGCGGGGGCCGGCCCGTGGCCCTGGTCTTCAGCCCCGTGCAGCGGCCCGGTTACGCCGGCCCCATCCGTCTCATGGTGGCGGTGATGGCCGACGGCACCCTCGGCGGCGTCCGGGTCCTCTCCCACAGCGAGACACCCGGCCTGGGCGACAAGATCGAGCCGGAGAAATCGGACTGGATCCTGGGTTTCACCGGCCGATCGCTCACGGATCCGCCGCCGGACGAATGGAAGGTGAAGAAAGACGGTGGTGTCTTCGACCAGTTCACCGGCGCCACCATCACACCGCGCAAGGTGGTGCAAGCGGTGCACGACACCCTGGTCTATTTCCAGAAGGAGAAGGAACGTCTGTTCCAGGCCCCGGCGCAACCCGAGCCGCCCACGCCGGTCCATTGAGATGTCACCTGGAGTTCAGCCATGAGCGGTTATCGCACCATCATCACCGACGGACTTTGGAACAACAACCAGGCGCTGGTGGCGCTGCTGGGCCTGTGCCCGCTGCTCGCGGTCTCCAACACGCTGGTCAACGGCCTCGGCCTGGGGCTGGCCACCACCGCCGTGTTGACGGCCTCCAACGTCACCGTCTCGTCCATCCGCAATTGGGTGCGACAGGAGGTCCGGTTGCCGGTGTTCGTGCTGGTGATCGCCTCTTTCGTCACCGCGGTGGAGTTGGCCATGAACGCCTGGTTTCACGACCTTTACAAGATTCTAGGCATCTTCATCCCGCTCATCGTGACCAACTGCACCATCGTGGGCCGAGCCGAATCCTTCGCCTCACGCAATCCGGTGCCGGCCGCGGCCCTGGACGGCCTGGCCATGGGGATGGGTTTCACCCTGGTCCTGATGGTGCTGGGTGGATTGCGCGAATTCATCGGCCAGGGCACCCTCCTGTCCGGTCTCCATCTCATGTTCGGGGAAAGGGCGCGGGACCTCACCTTTTCCCTGGGTGAAGACTACGAAGGTCTGTTACTGGCCATCCTTCCACCGGGCGCCTTTTTCGGTCTGGGGCTGCTCATCGCCCTCAAACACGTCATCGACCGCTGGACGTCGCGCCGCCGATCCGCCACCCGGCCCACGGAAGCGACCGCACCGGCGAAAGGCTGAACCATGGACGCCGAAAAACGGCGAACCCTCTTCCAGCGGTTACGCCGGCAGAATCCCCATCCCACCACCGAGCTGAATTACCGCAACCCTTTCGAGCTGCTCATCGCCGTCATGCTCTCGGCCCAAGCCACCGACGTGAGCGTGAACAAGGCCACCGAAAAGCTCTTCGCCGTGGCGGACACGCCCGAAAAGATGCTGGCCCTGGGCGAAGCGGGGGTGAAGAGATACATCCGAACCATCGGCCTGTTCAACACCAAGGCCAAGCACATCATCGCCACCTGCCGCATTCTCGTCGAGAAGTTCGGTGGCAAGGTGCCGGACAACCGCAAGGACCTGGAATCTCTCCCCGGCGTGGGCCGCAAGACCGCCAACGTCGTGCTCAACACTGCCTTCGGACAGCCCACCATGGCGGTGGACACCCACATCTTCCGCGTCGCCAACCGCACGGGCCTGGCAAAGGGCAAGACTCCCCTGGCGGTGGAGAAGAAGCTGCTGAAGGTGATCCCCGAGGAATTCCTCAAGGACGCCCACCACTGGCTCATCCTCCACGGACGCTACGTCTGTACTGCACGTAAACCCAAATGCGGGAAATGCATCATAGAAGACCTGTGCGAATACCCCGACAAGAACCTATCCGGGCCTACCTGAGCCAGGCACTGCCCACCTGAATGTAGAAAGCGATCTCCTCCGGCCCGCGGGCCACGTCGATTCCCATCTGCAGCCCCAAGCGGCGGGCGATGAGATAGCGGAAACCGATTCCTTGGGTACCTATGGTTCCACTGCCGCGCCCACCCTCCGACCAAGTGCGGCCTGCGCCGCCGAATCCCACCAGGAACCAACGTGGATGAAAACGCCAACGCAGTTCGGCTTCCGCCAGCGCTGCTCGCCGCCCCTGGTACCTGAGCACCTTCACTCCGCGCATCTCCAGATAAGGGTACTCGTAGAAAGGCGCCTTTCCATCCACTGCGTCGACGTCCAAACGCAACCCCAGCGTCCATCGCCTTCCCAGAGGTCGGTAGTATTTGAGATGGCCGCCATACTTGCGAAATTCGTCATCACCGCCCCAGATGCGTCCGTAGTCGCCGAGCTCGATCTCCAAGTCCAAACCATGGGATGGAGTGAATAGGTTGTCGCGGCTGTCGTAATTGAGAATCAGGCTCAAACCTGCCGAACGGCTGTCGAAATCGAGTTCGGGAATACCGGGAATTTCGCCGTAGCCGGCTCTGTGGAACCGGTTGCGGGTGTCCACCAGGCGGTACCCCACCCCGGCGAAGAACCGGGTCTCGCCGAGCCGGAACATGATTTCCTGCATCAAGCCGAACGCCTCGGTGTTGAAACGCACCGGCTGCGGAGAAAAGGCGCCCCCATTGCCGTAATAATCGAGATTGGCACTGGCCAGCCCCACCCCGCCGAGATAACGGATCCGATCTTCCCGCCAGATGCCCAGATGTCCACCGCCCAGGAACCAGGTTCCGTTTTCCGTACCACCAAAGGCCACGGCGGATACACTAGGTGATTTGGCGCCCTCTCCGGAAGCAAGCGGCCCGTGAAAAAAAGCCAACGCCAAACCACCACCATAACCCACCGCCGGTTCGGTGATGAGGATGGGGACCGGCAGGAAACCGGTCCGGCTCTCGATCCACTCGCTCACGTCGAACCGGCCATCCAATGGATCGACGAAACGATCCAGGAATCCACTTCCCGAGGCCGATCCGGAAACGGCGAATACCAGAAACAGAGACAAGCACCTCATGTTCATCACGGCGGCTCAATTTGTCTTCACCTTACCAGGGGCGCCATCACGATTCGAGCAGCGGACCTTCTTTCACGACACATAGAGGCACAGTTCGATTCCCGCTTTTTCGTGCGCGATCGACACTCCCCCCACGACCCGGTGCACTTCCTATCCGTTGCACCACCACGATGGTGGTTGAAGCCAAGGAGATCCAGTCCGCAAATTCCGATGGCCTGGCGAGGGCCGTTGTCGCATCGCGTTAAGAACCCAACCGGCCTGCCGAAAATCAAAGCGAGCCCGGGACCCCGGCATCCGGTGCCTTCCCCCCTGCGCCCGCCGGGGCCCCGGTGTCTCCCCATGACAGGATTTCAAACGCAGGGAGACCCGCATGAGGAACCAAGAAACCGCCTCGCCACTGTTCACCCTCGCCACCGACCTCGACGGCCGGCTGGTTCGTATCCACACCGCACTCGCAGAAACCGTCGGCCTGGATCCGAAACAACCAGGGGAAGCGACCTGGCACGGTCTGCTTCACCCCGAGATGTCCCAGGCGCTGCGCCAGTCGTTGCGTGAAGCGCTATACCAGGGGCGCCCTTGGACGGGCCCTGTCTGCCTGCGCCGATCCGACGGGGAGCCCATCTGGCTGCGTGCCGCTGTGGCGCCTCAGGGTACAGAGGGCAAACCCATCGGTTTTCTCTGGTTGCTGCGACCAGGCGAAACAATAGCGCTGCGCGAGGAGGCCCTCGACCGGACTCACGCCCCCGATGTGCCGCCGCCCTTGCTCGTCCGGCTGTTCGATGACGACCGACTGCCGTTGACGACGGCTCTCGCTTTGCTGCTGGTCTCCGGCCTTCCCCTGGCGGCCGTCGTCCTCGGGGCCCCAGTCGTCATGGCCGCTTTGCTGGCGCCGGCGGCGGCGCTCGGTTCGATACCGCTGATCAAACAGTATCAGCAGCGCCGACGGCAGGCGTTGGAATCGATCGAAGAGAGCCTCTCGGCCATGGCCACGGGCGATCTCGGGCAGTGGGCTGAACCGGGCGGCGAAACGGATCCGCTCACCCACCTCAAGAGGCGCCTGCTCGGCGCTCAGGCCTATGTGGGTTTTCATCTGACGCAGCTCCAAGAGCGCATGATCCAGAGTGAGCAGCGTCAACGGACGCTACAAAACGCCCTGGACGAAGCCCACGGGGAGATCGAGTCATTACAGCATGCGTTGGACGAATCCCAGGGCGAGATCGAGTCGTTGCAACAGGTGCTCCGCCGGGCCGAAGCACGTGCTTCCGAGCTGGAGCAAGAACACCAAGCGCTGTCCAGTGTGAGCGCCGCTGTGATGCTGGCCGACGACAACGGCACCATACGGTTCGTCAATCCTTCGGCCCACCGGCTGATGAAACGGCGCGAAGAGGCCATCCGCAAGAAGTTCCCCGATTTCGACGCCGACGCCCTGGAAGGGCGCCCCGCCGACCTCTTCGGTCGCGGATGGACGCTCGACGGCGACGGTCCCATAGAAGACGAAATCGCCATCGGTCGCTGCGAACTGCGCGTCGTGGTCACTCCGCTCATGGACGAATCGGGCCGCCACACGGGCAGCGCGGTGGAGTGGATCGACTACACCGAGGAAGCCGCCATCGAGCGGGAATTCCAGGCCATCGTCCACGCCGCCTCTTTCGGCAACCTGGAAAAACGGGTTCCGACCGAGGGGCTGGACGAGTCCCATGCCGAACTCAGCCACAGCGTCAACGAGCTGATGGACGTGCTGGAACGGCTCTTCCGAGATACTTGTGATCTCTTCTCGGCCCTCGCAAAAGGCGACTTCACACGCCGGATCGATACCGAGTACCAAGGCGATTTCTCCCGGCTGAAGGAGGACGTCAACGCCACCATCGGAAACCTTTCGCACGTGATGAACCGGATCCGCCAGGCCACCCACGCGCTAAGCCACGCCGTCCATGAGATCAGCGAGGGAAACGTCGTGCTGGCGCGACGCATGGAACAACAAGCCGCCAACTTGGAAGAGACCGCCGCCGGAATGGAAGAGATCACCTCCTCGGTGCAGCACAACGCAGCCAACGCCGGGCGTGCCAGCGAGCTCTCGCGTCAAACTCTGGAGAAAGCACGCGCTGGTGGCGAAGTGGTCACCGAAACCATCGGTGCCATGGAGAAGATCAAAGAGGGAAGCCGGCGCATCTCGGACATTACTGGCGTCATCGACGAAATTGCCTTTCAAACCAATCTCCTGGCCCTCAACGCCGCCGTGGAGGCGGCCCGCGCCGGCGATCAGGGCCGCGGCTTCGCCGTGGTGGCCGGGGAGGTCCGTAGCCTGGCCCAGCGGTCGGCTTCCGCTGCCCGCGAGATCAAAAAGCTCATCGACGACAGCGTGGAGAAGACCGAAGTGGGCTACCGGCTCATCCAAGAGTCGGGGGAAACTCTGGAGGAGATCGTGAGCGCCGTGGATCAGGTCAACGATTTCGTGGCCGAGATCGCCGCCGCCAGCGCCCAGCAGTCGGCCGGCATCGAACAGATGAGCCAGGCCGTTTCACGCATGGACGCCGCCACCCAAAAGAACGCGGGGCTGGTGAAAGACCTGGCCCGTTCCAGTCAGCTCATGGACGAACAGGCCCATGAGCTGGAACGCCTGGTCAAATACTTCCAAACGCTGCCCGCGGAGGATGAAGAGAAGGGACCTGAAGGAACCTGGGACGGGCATGAGCGCCGTTCCCCCTCGCGGCCATGGACCGCGCCCGTGCCCGCACCCGAAACCCTGGATTTCGACGGGGCGCGCACCCGCCATCGGCTTTGGCTCACACGGCTGCGCGCCTTCCTGGATGGGAAGGAGGCCATGACCGAATCCGAGGCGGTCTCCCATCGTGACTGCGACCTGGGGCGCTGGCTCTACGGCACCGCCCTCGAACAGTACGGCGATCTGCCCGAGATGCAGGAGTTGGAGCGGGTCCACGCCGAGATGCACGGACTCATCCGCGAGGTGATCCAACACGGTAACACGGGCGATTCGGATCGGGCCGAACGGGTGTTGAAAGAGGTCCACGCACGCTCCCAGCGCATCATTGCGTTGCTCGACGAGCTGGAGCGGAAGACGGCACGAAACGAGCCGTCCCCTGCAGCGGTCGCGGCCGGATCTGATGATGAACTGTGGGACGATTTCTGAGGGATCAGTCGGTCATGGCTTCGGCCACCAGCTCCAACCAGTGGCGCACCGGTATATGGGCGCCGCGCTCCAGGTGGAGCTGGCAACCCACGTTGGCGGCAGCGATCACCGCGGGATCGCCCCCGGTTTAGAGCGGCCGCCTTGCGGTCCAGCAGACGACGCGAACACTCCGGTCACAACAGAGCGTAGGTGCCGGCGGAGCCGCAACCCAGATGGCCCTCGGCCACCGGCGCCAAGGTGAATCCCAACCGCCGGAGCAGCGCCTCCACC
This sequence comes from uncultured Sedimenticola sp., assembly GCA_964404295.1. GTDB lineage: Bacteria > Pseudomonadota > Gammaproteobacteria > Chromatiales > Chromatiaceae > Thiolapillus. The sequence continues at coordinate 13,711 of CAYOJM010000149.1, forward strand.
CGTCCGCCCAAGCCCGCGCCGCGTTGCAGTGTGCATGGCGAATAGAACGCCACCGACACGGACGGAGAGCGTACCCCGAGCCGTTCCAACGGCTCGGCCTCCAACAGCTCCACCGGATCCCGCACTGAAGCGGCGATGCGGGCCGCCTTTTCGGCGTAGTCGGGTTCGTCGGCCAACCGTTCTCCGTATTCACACACCATGAGCGCACACCCGCTGGCAGTGACCAGCACCCCCTCGGCGCCCGCTTCGAGGTGCGGCCACCAGGCATCGATGTTGCGGCGCATGAACGCGCGGGCCTCGTCCTCGGCGCCCAAATGGTGGCTCACGGCGCCGCAACATCCGTGTCCCGGAACCCGCTCCAGCCGGATCCCCAATCGGTCGAAGATCCGCGCCGCAGCGGCATTGGCCGCCGGGGTGGCCACCGACTGGACACACCCCTCCAACACCAGGCAGAACCGGCCATGAGCCGCCTCCGGCCACCCCGGCGCCGATCGGCGCGCCGGAATGCGTCGGCGCAGGGATCCAGGCACCAGGGGCGTCATGCGCCGGGCAAGTTCCAGCAGCGCACCGAATCGGCCGGGGTGGGGCAGCACCTTAATGGAGCGCCCAACGTTGCAGCCGTTCGACCGCCGGCCTCGGCGCCTCACGTTCCACCAGCAGGCGGCCGATCTCCAGAAGGCGGGCATAACGGACGTCCGAAGGACAGGTGGTTTCGCAAGCACGGCAAGTGAGACAGCGATCCAGATGCCGCAGCGTGCGCCGCCCCGCCACGCGCCCTTCGAGCAACTGTTTCACGAGATGGATGCGCCCGCGCGGGCCGTCCAGTTCGTCCCCCGTGAGTTGGTAGGTGGGACAGGTGGCGGTGCAGAAACCGCAGTACACACATGCGCGGACGATGGCCTCTGCCTCCTCTCCGAGGGGCGTACCGCGATGTCGGGGATGAAGGATCGTCTGCATCAGAAATCGGAATAGAGGCGTCCAGGGTTGAACAGACCCTCCGGATCGAAAGCCGCTTTCAAACGCCGATGCGGGCGCACCAGTTCCACCGGCAAAGGATGGAAGCT
>CAYOJM010000150.1:0-4936 GCA_964404295.1 uncultured Sedimenticola sp.
GATCTTGGAGGTGGTGGCCTCGTGCTCCACCTTGGCGGTGGGGTTGCGCACCTCGATATAGGGGAAGGTGTGGGCGCCGCACCGGTCGCCGATGAGCAGGGAGTCGCACTGGGTGTGGTTGCGCGCGTTCTCGGCCTTCGCTCCCATGCGCACCAGGCCGCGGTAGGCGTTCTGGCCGTGGGCGGCGGAGATGCCCTTGGAGACGATGGTGGAGCGGGTGTTCCTCCCGATGTGGTACATCTTGGTGCCGGTGTCGGCCTGCTGGTGGCCGCGGGTCACCGCCACCGAGTAGAACTCGCCCACCGAGTCGTCGCCGCGCAGGATGCAACTGGGATATTTCCAAGTGATGGCCGAACCGGTCTCCACCTGGGTCCAGGAGATGTGCGAGCGGTCGCCGCGACAGTCGCCGCGCTTGGTGACGAAGTTGTAGATACCGCCGCGTCCCTTGTCGTCACCGGGATACCAGTTCTGCACCGTGGAGTACTTGATCTTGGCGTCCTCCAGGGCGATGAGCTCGACCACCGCGGCGTGGAGCTGGTTCTCGTCGCGCATGGGGGCGGTGCAGCCTTCGAGGTAGCTCACGTAGCTGCCCTTGTCGGCGACGATGAGGGTGCGCTCGAACTGGCCGGTCTTGGCCTGGTTGATGCGGAAGTAGGTGGAGAGCTCCATGGGGCAACGCACCCCTTCGGGGATGTAGACGAAGGTGCCGTCGCTGAAGACCGCCGCGTTGAGGCAAGCGAAGAAGTTGTCGGTGTACGGCACCACGGAGCCGAAATACTTGCGCACCAATTCCGGATGTTCGTGCAGCGCCTCGGAGATGGAACAGAAGATCACCCCCGCCTTGGCCAGCTCCTCGCGGAAGGTGGTGGCCACCGACACGCTGTCGAAGACGGCATCCACCGCCACGCCGGCGAGCACTTTCTGCTCTTCCAGGGGAATGCCCAACTTGTTGTAGGTCTCGATGAGCTCGGGGTCCACCTCGTCCAGGCTCTTGGGGCCGTCGCCGGCCTTCTTGGGCGCCGAGTAGTAGGATATGGACTGGAAATCGATGGGGTCGTAGTGCAGATGAGCCCAGTCCGGTTCCTCCATGGTGAGCCAGTGCCGATAGGCCTTGAGGCGGTACTCCAGCATCCATTCGGGCTCTTTTTTCTTGGCCGAAATGGTGCGGATGGTGTTTTCGTCCAGGCCAGGGGGCAGGGTTTCCGCCTCCACCTCGGTGACGAAACCGTGTTCGTATCCCCCTTTGACCAGGTCGTCCAGTTCGCGTTGGGTGCTCATCGTTTTCGGCCGGCTCAATAGTTGAGTAATTTAGTATGTTATTATGATGCGTGCCCCCTGTCACCAAATTCAATCTTTTTTTCGTGGGATTGCAGTCCCGCCCTGGTCGGAGACGCCATGAAGAAACCCCACATCCGTACCGCCATTCCTCAGCGCCGTTACGAGATCGACACGTTCTCCGTGGTGGTGCTCGGCGAGATCGAGAGCGACGACCCGGTGGTCTACAAATGGATCATGGCCTTCGTGGACGCCGGCGAGTCCGAGCCGCTGCTCTATGTCACGGCCGAGGAAAACCCGCCGGGCGAGCGCGCCCATGGCCGTTACCGCGCACGGGTGGTGCTTGGAAGGGACGAGCGCCACCTCGGATCGGACGACTTTCTCGGTGATTTGGACGCGTTCACCGAATACGGGTTCCAGATCGCCGCCCGTCTGTTGCATCTGGGCGGCGAAGAACCCGTTCGGCTCATGTGATGGCGGCACGTCGGTTCCTGTTTCCGGGTGTCGTCCTGCTGTTGGTCGTCGCCGCCCTGTTCTGGTGGCGCCAGTGGTCGGATAGGGGAATGCCCGAGGGCCTGATCCTGGCCAGCGGACGGATCGAGGGGGACCGTTACACGGTGGCGGCCAAGCAGCCGGGGCGGGTGGCGGCCTTGCTGGCGCAAGAAGGGGATCGAGTGACGGCGGGTCAGGTTCTGGCGCGTCTGGACGATGCCCGCATCCGGGCGCAGCTGGCTCAGGCGCAGGCGCGGGTGGCCGCAGCCAAGGCCGCGCTGGCCGCCGTTCGAAGCGAGCTCGAGGTGCTGCGCCGGCGGGTGCCTCTCGAGATCGACACCGCCAAAGCCGACGTGGCCCATGCCGAGGCGGCGCTGGCGGCGGCCAAGGCCCGTGCCCATCAGGCCCGAAAGGACGCCCGTCGTTACGCCGAGTTGGCGAAGACCGGCGGCGTGGACAGGTATGCGGCGGAGCAGGCCGATTTGGCGTGGACGGTGGCCCGTGCCGATCTCGCCACCGCCCAGGCGGCCCTGGAGCAGGCGCGCAAACGGTTGGCCGAAGCGGAGCTGGGGCGGCAGACCCTCCGTTCCAAGGCACACGAAGCGGCGCAAGCCGAGGCCCGGCTGGAAGAGGCGAAGGCCGGCCTGGAAGAGCGCCGGAGCCTGCTGGCCGACCTGGAGGTGAAGGCCCCGGCGGACGGCACGTTGGTGACCCGCATCGTGGACCTGGGGGAAGTGGTCACTCCCGGCGCTCCCCTGTTCACCCTGGTCGATCTCGACCGCCTCTACCTCAAGGTCTACGTGCCCGAGAAGGAGATCGGCCGCCTGCGCCGGGGGCTGGAGGCGCGCATCTACACCGACGCCTTTCCCGATCATCCCTTCCCGGCCCGCGTGCGTTACATCGCCGACCGCGCCCAGTTCACCCCCAAGGAGGTGCAGACCCCCGACGAGCGGGTGAAGCTGGTCTACGCGGTGAAGCTCTACCTGGACGAGAATCCCGACCACCGGCTCACGCCGGGGCTGCCCGCCGACGCGGTGATCCGCTGGCGCGAGGAGGCGCCCTGGACACCCCCGCGCTGGTAGCATGCCGCTCCTCGAGGTCCAGGATTTCGGCAAGCGCTACCGCGGAAAGCGCGCGGTGAGCGGGGTGGACTTCAGCGTGGAACGGGGCGAGCTCTTCGGCGTCATCGGCCCCGACGGCGCCGGCAAGTCGAGCCTGATGAAGGCGGTGGCGGGGGTGCTGGACTACGAGGAGGGAAGCATCGTCGCCTTCGGCGTGCCGGTGGACTCCGAGCGCAACGCCGAGCGGGTGAAAGGGCGCATGGGCTTCATGCCCCAGGGGCTGGGGCTCAACCTCTACCCCGAACTCTCGGTGGAGGAGAACATCGACTTCTTCGCCCGCTTGCGCGAAGTGCCCCCCGCCGAGCTGCGCGAGCGCAAGGCGCGGCTGCTGGCCATGACCCGCCTGGCGCCCTTCCGGGGGCGGGCCATGAAGAAGCTCTCCGGCGGCATGAAGCAGAAGCTGGGACTGGTCTGCACCCTCATCCACCAGCCCGAGCTGGTGATCCTGGACGAACCCACCACCGGCGTCGATCCCCTCTCCCGGCGGGACTTCTGGGCCATTCTCGCCGAGCTGTTGAACGAGCAGGGAATCAGCGCCCTGGTCTCCACCGCCTACCTGGACGAGGCCAGCCGCTTCCATCGCCTGGCGCTCATGCACCAGGGGCGGGTGCTCGACCAGGGCGCGCCGGAGGAGATCCTGGCCAGGGTGCCGGGCAGCGTGGTGCAGTTCCGCAGCCGTGCCGTGGCCGAGGTGGTGGCCAGGCTGCGCGACCGGTTTCCGCAGGTGGAGAGCTACGGCAGCCGCGTACGGCTCTTCCTGCCCGGCGTCGCACCCGAAGGGGCGAGCCGGGAAGTGACGGAACGGCTCCGGGGAGTGGAGATGGAGGAGCTGGAGGTGCTGGAACCGGAGCTGGAGGACGCCTTCATCCAGCTCCTGGAGGGAGAGCGCGAAGGGCGGGGAGGATCGCCCGCGGCGGGAGAGGGCGGAAGGGAGTTTCCCAGGCCGGACCGCTCCTCCTCCGAGGCGGGCGAAGTGATGATCGAGGCCCGTGACCTGGTGCGGGACTTCGGCAATTTCCGGGCCGTGGACCAGGTGAGCTTCCGGGTGCGCCGGGGCGAGATCTTCGGCCTGCTCGGTGCCAACGGCGCCGGCAAGACCACGGTGATCAAGATGCTCACCGGCCTCCTGCCGCCCACGGGGGGCGAGGGCAGGGTGGCCGGCGCCGACATGCGCACCTCGTCCCGCGCCATCCGCCAGCGCATCGGCTACATGTCCCAGGCCTTCTCCCTCTACCGGGACATGACGGTGCTGGAGAACATCCGCCTCTATGGGGGCATCTACGGGCTCCATGGCAAGGCGCTGAAGGCGCGCACGGCGTGGGTGCTGGCCATGGCGGGGCTCGGCGGCCAGGAGCGGGAGATGGCGGGCAGCCTGCCCATGGGGTTGCGCCAGCGGCTGGCCCTGGGCTGCGCCCTGGTGCACCGCCCACGGGTGCTCTTCCTGGACGAGCCCACCTCGGGTGTGGACCCTCTGGGCCGGCGCCGCTTCTGGGAGATCCTCACCTGGCTGTCGCGCAGCGAGGCGGTGACCATTCTCATCACCACCCACTACATGAGCGAGGCGGAGCACTGCGACCGCCTGGCCCTGATGCACGCCGGCCGGCTGGTGGCGGACGCCACGCCGGAGGCGCTGCGCCGTGAGCTGGTGGCCGAGGCGGGGGAGCTGCTGGAGCTGGAGGTGGACCGTCCCCTGGCGGCCCTGGAGCGTCTGAAGGCGCACTTCGCCGGCGTGAGTCTCCACGGCAACCGCATCCACCTCTTCGCTCGCGACCCGGAAGCGGCCCGGCGACGCATCGGCGACCTGCTGGCCGGGGCGGGGCTGGAGCTGCGCGGCCTGCGCCGGCGGGTGCCGGGCATGGAGGATGTCTTCGTCTACCGCATGGGCGCGTTGGAGGCGGCGGCGTGAACCGGGCGCGGATTCTGGCGGTGGCCTCCAAGGAGTGGCGCGAGATCCTGCGCGACCGCCTCTTCTTCACCATGGCCTTCGGCGTGCCCCTGCTCATCATGCTGGTGCTGGGCTACGGGCTCTCGCTGGACGTGGAGAACAT